>JALEGJ010000129.1 GCA_022763115.1 Aquisalinus sp. | reverse complement strand
TGTTTCAAAGTGTTGGCGCGCGTCATGGGCTGATCGTTGCAGTCATCATCTCTGCCGCAGTCTTTACCCTGTTGCATGGCATGAATGATAATCCATCGGCTGTCTTCTTCATCAACCTCGCGCTCTATAGCGTGTTTGCCTGTTTCTATGCTTTGCGCGAGGCCAGCCTGTGGGGGATTTGCGGGCACCATGCCATGTGGAATTTCACGCAAGGTAATCTGTTCGGCTTTGCCGTCAGCGGCTCGCAGTTCGGGGAAGACCGGCTGATGCAATTCAGCGAGACCGGGCCGGACCTGATTACCGGCGGCGCGACCGGGCCGGAAGGCGGGCTTGTCACGACGATCATACTTGCCATAAGCATGGTCGTTCTCTTGCTGATCAAGCCATCGAAAGACCTTTATGACAAAGTCCCCGCACAATCCGCTTCAGACGGAGACGCCTGCCCCATCGACTGAGGGCGGTGAGCGCATCGCCAAGGTATTGGCTCATGCCGGGGTATGCTCACGGCGCGATGCGGAAAAGCTGATTGAGCAGGGCCGCGTCTCCGTCGATGGCAAGGTATTGACCACACCGGCGGTGAAAGTGCTGACCTCTCAGGACATCCGCGTGGATGATGTCCGGGTTGGCGGCCCGCAAGCCGTGCGGGTGTGGCGCTATCACAAGCCAGACGGTTTGGTGACAACTCACAAGGACCCGCAAGGACGACAGACGGTTTTCGAGACCCTGCCGCCCAAAATGCCACGCGTTATTTCTGTGGGCCGACTTGATCTGCCAACGGAAGGGTTATTGCTGCTGACAACTGATGGCGGCTTGGCCCGCGCATTGGAACTGCCCTCAACCGGTTGGGCCAGACGCTACCGTGTCCGCGCTTATGGCCGGGTATCGCAAAAACAGCTGGACCGTCTGGCTGATGGTGTCAGCATCGATGGCGTTGATTATGGCCCGGTGAAGGCCAAACTCGACAGCCAGCAGGGCGGCAATGCCTGGATGACCGTTTCAATCCGTGAAGGGAAGAACCGCGAGATCCGCAACATCATGCGCCATCTCGACCTGCAGGTGAATCGCCTGATCCGCATGGCTTACGGGCCGTTTCAACTTGGCAGTCTTAAAAAAGGTGCCCTTGAAGAAGTGCCGCCAAAGACCTTGCGTGAACAGCTCGGCAAGAAGCTGTCTGACAATTTGGGACTGTAAGCCATGCGCATCGTCGGCGGGCAGTTCAGCGGCAGGCCCATTATCGCGCCCAAAGGCATGGATACGCGGCCCACGACAGACCGAACGCGCGAGAGCCTGTTCAACATTCTGGCGCACAAAGATGATTTTGACCTGGACGGCGTGCGGGTCATTGACCTCTTTGCCGGGTCCGGCGCGCTTGGCCTTGAGGCGATATCGCGCGGCGCTCGCTATTGTCTGTTTGTGGAAGAGGCCGCGAAAGCACGCGCCGCCATTCGCGAGAATATCGAGGCGCTGGGCCTGTTCGGGGATACTCGTATCCATCGGCGCTCTGCCACGGCGCTGGGCGTGATGCCTGCGAGTGCGGGCGGTCCTTTCGGGCTCGCCTTTCTGGATGCGCCATATGATCGCAGCCTGACAGAACCTGCCCTGGAAGGTTTGCGCGATGGGAACTGGTTATTGCCGGGAGCGCTGTGCGTTGTGGAGCAAGGTGCGAAAGAAGCCCCTGCCCTGCCGGATGGATTTAGTGAAGATGACCGGCGGCAGTTCGGGGATACGCAAGTGGGGTTTTTGCGGTTTCAGCCATAAGAAAAGGCGGCCCGGGGCCGCCTTTTCAGTATTCGTCTTGTGACGGACGACTTTATGATGCAATGCCTGTCGGCATTACATCATGCCGCCCATGCCACCCATGCCGCCCATGTCAGGCATTGCAGGGGCTGAGTCTTTCTTCGGTGCTTCGGCAATCATGGCTTCTGTCGTAATCAGAAGACCGGCAACGGAAGCTGCATCCTGCAGGGCTGTACGGACAACTTTTGCAGGGTCAACAATACCGGCAGCGATCAGGTCTGTGAACTCATCAGTCTGCGCATTGAAGCCGAAAGAACTTGAATCCTGCTCCAGCAGCTTGCCAACAACGATGGAGCCTTCACCACCAGCGTTAGATACGATCTGACGGATTGGGGCTTGCAGCGCACGGCGCACGATTGCAACGCCTGCGTCCTGATCCGCATTTTCACCTGTCAGGCCTTCCAGTGCCTTGGACGCATACAGCAGAGCTGTACCACCACCAGGAACAATGCCTTCTTCAACAGCAGCGCGCGTCGCGTTGAGGGCGTCATCAACGCGGTCCTTACGCTCTTTCACTTCTACTTCTGTTGCGCCGCCAACCTTGATGACAGCAACGCCGCCAGCAAGTTTCGCCAGACGCTCTTGCAGTTTTTCACGGTCGTAGTCGGAAGAAGTTTCTTCGATCTGGGCACGGATTTGAGATGTACGTGCTTCGATGTCAGCTTTCTCGCCAGCGCCATCAACGATTGTTGTATCGTCTTTCTTGATGACAACGCGCTTGGCTGTGCCGAGCATGTCGAGGCCAACATTTTCCAGCTTGATGCCGAGGTCTTCTGAAACAACCTGACCACCTGTGAGGATGGCGATGTCTTCCAGCATGGCTTTACGACGATCACCGAAGCCTGGTGCTTTCACCGCAGCGATTTTCAGGCCACCGCGCAGTTTGTTGACAACCAGTGTTGCCAGCGCTTCGCCTTCAATGTCCTCGGCAATGATGAGGAGCGGCTTGCTTGTCTGCACAACGCTTTCCAGCAATGGCAGCATTGGCTGAAGGTTGGAGAGTTTTTTCTCGTGCAGCAGGATGAGGCAGTCTTCGAGCTCTGCTTCCATCTTGTCAGCGTTGGTGATGAAGTATGGTGACAGGTAGCCACGGTCAAACTGCATACCTTCAACAACTTCCAGCTCGGTTTCGAGAGACTTGGCTTCTTCAACCGTGATAACGCCTTCGTTGCCAACCTTGCTCATGGCTTCCGCAATCATGCGACCGATTTCAGCTTCACCGTTGGCAGAGATTGTACCGACCTGCTCAATGCCTTCTGAACCTTCAACCGGCTTGGCAGCACCGCGGATGGACTCGATGACTTTTGCAACAGCAAGATCAACACCGCGCTTCAGGTCCATCGGGTTCATGCCGGCAGCGACAGACTTTGCGCCTTCACGAACGATTGCCTGTGTCAGTACTGTTGCAGTTGTTGTGCCGTCACCAGCTTCGTCATTGGTTTTGGAAGCAACTTCCTTGACCATCTGGGCGCCCATGTTCTCGAACTTGTCTTCCAGCTCGATTTCCTTGGCGACAGTGACACCATCTTTCGTTGTGCGTGGGGCACCGAAAGATTTCTCGATGACCACGTTGCGGCCTTTTGGACCGAGTGTCACCTTGACGGCATTGGCGAGGATATCGACGCCGCGCAACATACGCTCGCGGGCATCAGCTTCAAATTTGACTTCTTTTGCAGCCATTTTGGTAAACTCCTAAATTGTTTTCGTGCGTTCCGATGGAAAGGGATCGACCTAGTCGATGATCCCCATGATGTCGGACTCTTTCATGATGATGAGGTCTTCGCCGTCCAGCTTGACTTCTGTGCCGGACCATTTGCCGAACAGGATCTTGTCACCAGCTTTTACTTCAAGCGGCAAAATCTCATTGTCGTCGCCACGGGCACCAGAACCAACAGCAACAACTTCGCCTTCCTGTGGCTTTTCTTTTGCTGTATCCGGGATGATGATCCCGCCTTTAGTTTTTTCGTCTTCTTCAACGCGGCGTACCAGCACGCGGTCATGGAGTGGTCTGAAAGCCATTGAGTAGATCTCCCTTAAGGTTGGCTTTGAAACAGTAATATTTTCAGCACCTTAGGGGTTTTGCTATAATTAGCACTCACCCCATAAGAGTGCTGATAGCGGCTACATAGGTAGGGTCTGACACAGCGTCAAGGAGTCCCGGCAAACTAATTTGTGATGCTGCACACACTTCTGACACAGTAATGCCATGGTATGAGCATCGGCCGGTTCCCAGATAGCTCCTGTGCAGAAACAGCCATGACAAAAAAACATGCTGTCGTGACTGGGAACTGCCTTAAGCACTTGGCGTTGTAGAAGATGCCATTCAAGGAGCGAGGAGAATTCGCGATGAAAAAACTTATTGCCGTGAGCGTTATGGCGCTGGCTGCCACCGCTTGTACAACAACTGACCCTTACACAGGCCAGCAAAAAACATCCAACACTGCCCGGGGTGCAACCATCGGCGCTGTCATCGGTGCTGCTGCTGGTGCGTTGACCAATACGAACAACGGAGAAGAAGCAGCCCAGAATGCTGCTATCGGTGCAGTAGCAGGCGCAGCGATCGGCGGCGGGATTGGCAACTATATGGATCGCCAGGAAGCTGAACTGCGCGCTGAACTGGAAGCTACAGGTGTGCGCGTGAATCGTGTCGGCAACCAGATAGAACTGGTGATGCCTGGCAACATTACATTCGACACGGCGCAGTCTGCGATCCGTCCGGATTTTTACCGCACGCTCAACTCCGTGGGTACGGTTCTGGCGAAATATAACCAGACAGTGATCCGCGTTGAAGGCCATACGGATTCTGATGGCGACTACGCATATAACGAACAGCTCTCCATAAGCCGCGCTGAAAGTGTCGGAAACTATCTTGTCGGACAAGGCGTCAATGCAGGCCGGATCGACGCTATCGGTTACGGTGAAACCCGCCCGATTGCTGACAACACGAGCGCTTATGGTAAGCAGCAGAACCGCCGTGTCGAAATCCAGATTGTGCCACCACAGCAAGGCTAGCACCTGAAGGTAGTATGAACGAGAAAAGCCGCCCCTCGGGGCGGCTTTTTGTTGCGTAGGAAGTGTGCCGTAATTTACTGGCCCTGCCCCAGTGAATAGCCGGGCTTGCCGTCAAAAGTGCACAGGTTCTCGGTTTTGATAACGTCAACCCGTGCAGCGCCAAGCGCTTCGAACAGTTTCAGCATTTCCGGCATTTGCAGTTCCTGGTCCTGATCGCGCATCATGTAGCGACAGCGCCAGTGATCCGTGCAGAATGTTTCAGGCATCCCGTTTGGCCAGACTTTGACGCCGCGATTTGAGATCATCACGAGGTCCAGACATTCCGGTGCCGCTGACTTGAGCTTCTCGGCCAACTCATCAGGTGTTGTGTCAGCGTGAACGAAGATATCAATGCCAACCTGCTTCTTGACGTGTGGTTTGTGGCGTACCGGTTCAGGCACCGTGATTTCTGCGTCACGTTTGTAGGCTACAGGCTTCAGCTTTTGTGGCTTCTCGCCCAACCGGGCAATCACGGCTTCGGCAAACTCATCCGTGGTCACCTTCTTGTTCTGCAAGCCGGCGTGATAAGTGTCCGCCGTATGGAAGCCTTCTTCAATCGTGCGCAACCAGGCATTGTGGATGCGCTCTGCTGCTTCTGTCTGGCCAATGTGAACCAGCATCATCACACCTGCCAGCAACAGGCCTGACGGGTTGGCAACATTCTGCCCGGCAATGTCTGGTGCTGAGCCGTGGATCGCTTCGAACATGGCGCAATGGCTGCCGATATTCGCTGATGGCCCGAGGCCGACAGAGCCGCTGATCTCGCCAGCAATATCGGAAATGATGTCGCCATACAGATTGGAGGTCACGATCACATCGAACTGCTCCGGCTTGGCCGCAAGACGGGCCGCACCAATATCAATAATCCAGTGATCGGTTTCGATTTCGGGATATTCCGGTGCGATTTCGTCAAAGACCTGATGGAACAGACCGTCAGTCAGCTTCATGATGTTGTCCTTGGAGAAACAGCTGACCTTGCGACGACCATTGGCACGGGCGTATTCAAACGCGTAGCGGACAATGCGCTCAGTACCCGGACGGGAGACCAGTTTCAGGCACTGGAAGACTTCATCAGTCTGACGATGCTCGATACCGGCGTAGAGATCTTCCTCGTTTTCCCGGATAATGACGACATCCATTTCCGGATGCTTCGATGGTACAAACGGCATATAGGACACGGATGGGCGGATGTTGGCAAAGAGCCCGAGTGACTTGCGCACGGTGACATTGAGGCTTTTGTAGCCACTGCCCTGCGGCGTGGTGATTGGCGCCTTGAAGAAAACTTTCGTGCGGCGCAGGCTTTCCCATGCCTCTTCGCCAATCCCTGCTGTCTGGCCTGACAGGTAAACATTCTCGCCAATCTCAATCGGCTCATATTGCAGGTTTGCCTTACCAGCGGTCAGGACTTTCAGGCATGCTTTCATGATTTCCGGCCCGATGCCGTCACCATAAGCAACGGTCACAGGTACGGCAGCTTCTGCTCTGTCAATCACTTTGAATTTGCGCAAGTCTTTTGGGGTTACTGGGGCGTTCATGCCGATCTCCTTTTTTATTGAGTTTCACATAGGCCGCGTCATTTGATTGTTGAAATTGATAATGAGAATTTATAGATTGATTTTTTCAATCATAGGTTTTTCATGCCACAGCTCCTTAATCTCAGCCCTGACTTGCTTCGCGCCTTTATTACTGTTGTGGACTGCGGGGGATTCTCACAGGCCGCAGAACAGCTGATGCGCGGGCAGTCAGCCGTTTCCTTGCAAATCAAAAGACTGGAAGATCAGATTGGTGTCCGGTTGATGGAGCGAACGCCGCGCAATATCGCCCTGACTCCGGAAGGCACGCTTTTTCTAGAAGATGCGCGCGCCCTGTTGCGCCACAATGATGATATTGTGGCCAGATATCTGGAGCCTGAGGTGTCTGGCTCAGTCAGGCTTGGGGCGCCGGAGGATTTCGCAACCTCTCACCTGCCAACCGTTTTGGCCCGCTTTTCGTCCCGCTATCCCAAGGTTGCTCTGGAGATCACCTGTGAACTGACACTTGACCTTGTGCGCCGGTTCAAAAGTGGCGGGCTTGATATGGCATTGATTAAACAGGAACGCGGCACGGGCGAGATGCGTCGTGGCAGCCTGCGCGTGTGGCGAGAGCCTCTTGTCTGGGTTGCCCGCAGCAAGGAAACCATACAAGGGGACCAGTCGCTGCCCCTTGCCGTTTCACCTGATCCGTGTGTGTATCGCCGTCGGGCTATCAGTGCCCTGAAGAAAGCTGGAAAAAGCTGGCGTATTGCCTATACATGCGGATCGCTTGCGGGCATTCATGCGGCGGTGCGCGCAGGGCTTGGCGTCGCGGTGCTGCCCAAGGAAATGGTGCCGCGCGACCTGACTGTTCTTTATGATAACACAACCGGCCTGCCCGCGCTGGAAGATACAGAAATCGCGCTGGTCGAGACGGCCAGCCTGTCGCCCGCAGCATTGTTGCTGCGGGACTATATCGTTAACGAACTGGAGCACGCCAAGTCAGCGTGAGGCATCAATCTGTCCGTTGAGTTAAGCGAAGTTACAGACTTTCTGTTTCCTCTGCCTGCGTTTCACTTTCTTCGCTAGCCGAGATAAAGCCTACCACCTGACCACTATCTTTGGCCACGATCAGACCGGCATTTGTGAACTCATCCCAGACCGTGTCCACACTGATCGAAGCAGTAGATTGGTCAGTGCCTTCCACCACTACCTCAGCTTTGGGCGGCAAGTCCGTTACGGGGATATCCAAAGCGCTTGCAGAGGCAAAACCAGAACCTGCCAGGGCAAGCGTAGCAATACAAACAGTTGTACCGTAGCGCATGAAAACCTCCTTCTGTCTACAGAACAGAAATAGGAAACGCATCCTCCATATGAACGACCGAAGGAAACTTCTATCAAAAATCTAATTTTGATTTATCAGGCGGCCTGTTCGCGCTGGGTTTGCGTTTGTTCAACACGCGGCTTGAGCAAGGTCGACTTCTGCTCCAGTGGAATGGACTTGTAGATCACAGGCTCAATAAGACCGAGACGATCACGTACCGCCTCAAGTGGCTCGGCCAGCATTGCCTCGATGTCTTCTGCCGGAAGCCAGGAGGACTTCTCGCCCATGGCTTTCGCCTCTTTCATGGCGCTGAGGATTTTCATACCCGGCTGCTCCAGCTTGCCAGCCAACGCACCAATCCAGGTGATGAGGCGCAAACCCTCATTGCCAGTCTGTTCGCGCGTATATATCAGCAGGCATAACTCACCCAGCGTATCGCGACCATAGCCCGTGAGGACATGCCAGAGATCATGCGCGACTTCGAAATTAAGCGACATACGGCGCATTTCGGGAAACTGTGTTTCGCCCGTATAACCAATGCCTGCCTCTTCGGCTGCGCCAACAACGCCATCCGGTGTCAGATTCTCTCCCTCCATAAAGGCAAGATAGGCGCGGCCCACAGAGCCTTCCGGCAAGCTGCGCAACCAGTCCTTGCGAGTCATGATCTCCTCGAGTTTCACCGGCTCGGTGACGACACGGCGACCGTACTCACTTTTGACAAAGCGCTCGAAAAACCTGTGATGGCTTTTGCCAGCCATGGCGCTGACAATTTCAAAAACCTGACGGGTATCTTCCTTGTTCGCCAGCAGTTTCATGACCGAAGCAAAGGCGTGAAAAGGCGCAACAGGTTGCGTTGGGGGTACGTTGAAACCTTCGATGGTTTGAATGTCGTTTGCCGCATAGGCGCGGCTGAAAGAATGCGTTTTATGACCCATCGTGGTTCTCCATTTCTCGCCCGACCAAAATGTAGGCATTGTCAACATTGGCGTCAAGATGCTGCTTGACCCGCTTTGTGGCCCTGTTTAAGCGCAACTTATGAACGCTCCATTGCATATTGACGGGCTCGCGCAGATTGCGAGCGATTATGACGCATTGCTTTGTGATGCATGGGGGGTGATCCATAACGGTGTTGAGATTTTTCCAGGTGTTGCGGAAGCCCTGACCCGCTTTCGGGAAACGCGCGGGCCGGTCTTCATTCTGACGAACGCCCCGCGTTTGAATGATGTGATCCCGCCGCAGCTTGATCGCCTTGGCTTGCCCCGTAACGCCTATGACGGGGTCGTGACCTCAGGCGATGCGACAAGAGCGTCTGTCGAGGCGTTTCGCGGCCAGCCAGCCTTCCGGCTGGGGCCTGACAAGGACGATACGCTGTTTGAGGCGCTGGATATTGAGTTTGTGGCTCTGGAAGAAGCAAAATTCATCCTGTGCACAGGGCTCTTTGATGATGCCTCCGAGACGCCGGAAGACTATCGTGAGATGCTGACCCAAGCGAAAGAACTGGCGCTGCCGATGATCTGCGCCAATCCCGATATTGTGGTGCAACTGGGCGATCGCATGATCTATTGCGGCGGTGCGCTGGCCCAGCTTTACGACCAACTGGGCGGCAAGACGCTGCTATCCGGCAAACCGCATACGCCTATATACGATCTGGCTGCTTCTGAATTGCGCAAGGCAAATGAAGGCAAGGATCCGACGCGCGTGTTGGCTGTGGGTGATGGTCTGCAAACAGACATATTGGGCGCGAACCGACATGACATTGATGTGGTGTTTGTGGCGCATGGCATTTTCAGCAAGGAAGCGCGCAATGCCGCCGGGGTTCTCGATATGGAAAAGTTGAGTGGTTTGCTGGCGCAACATGATGTGCACGCCCATGCCGCCATGGACCAGTTAAAGTGGTGACGACTGCCATGCTGACTGTCATTCATACCCCCCTCAACTGCGCCCTGTCCGATACGCACCGTGACCATGTTGCCGTGATGGGCAATATGGACGGCGTTCATAAAGGTCATCAGGTGCTGATTGGCGAGGCAGCCGCCCTTGCCCGCGAAATGGGAAAACCACTGGGCGCCATTATCTTTGATCCTCACCCAAGACAGGTTTTTGACCCCAGCGGTGATCCCTTTTTGCTAACGAGCCGTGAACAGAAGATTGCCCTTCTCGGGGAGCAAGGCATTGAAACAGTCTTTGTGGTGCCATTCAACCGGCAGCTATCCATGCTGACACCTGAGGAGTTTGTACACGACATTCTGGGCAATGTGCTCGGACTGGCGGGTGTCGTGGTGGGAGAAGGGTTTCGTTTCGGACAGAAACGGGCAGGCACGACGCAAATGCTGGAGAGCCTTGGCTCAGCAGCAGGCATGAATGTGCGCATCGTCACGCCGGCTGCCATGTCAGGTGCGAGTGAGAAATACTCCTCTTCGCAGGCGCGCGCAGCGTTGCGCGATGGTGACCCGCAACTGGCGGCCCTGATCATGGGGCGCCCCTTCACGGTCGAGGGGCTGGTACAAAAAGGCCAGCAGTTAGGGCGAACACTGAATTTTCCAACCGCCAATATCAGTATGGAGAATTATCTGCACCCGGCAAAAGGCGTTTATGCTGTGACGGTGCAGCTTGGCGAAAAGTTCGCCAAGGGGGTGGCAAATTTTGGCAACCGGCCAACAGTCGATGGCACGGGCGTATTGCTGGAAGTGTTCCTGTTTGACTTCGCGCAAGACATCTATGGTGAGACGATTGCCGTTGCCTTTCATCACTTCATCAGGCCGGAACAGAAGTTTGACGGTCTCGATGCCCTGAAAGAACAGATTGCTGCAGATTGCGAACAGGCCATCGCCCTACTCGCGTAATCGTTGCAGACGCCTGCCTCGCGCCCCAATAGCGCCCCATTGCGGCCTTAATTTTTGTTAACCATGACATTGCTGGGACAGAAAAGTGACCAAAAGATGTGATGGAGACCCAATATGGACCTGACAGGACGCTGGCTTCGCAAGCCATTAAAATATGCTCTCATACTCGCAGCCCCTTTAACACTGGGCGTTGTCTCGGCACAGGCTGCAGATGATAACCGACGCTACGGCAATAGCTCTTACGGCTCTTATGGCTATAATAATTACAACAACCAGAATGAGTTCGTGCGCTGCAAGTCAGAAGATTTTCGCAAACGCACCTGCCATTTGAATGGCCGCGTTCGGAATGTCTCTCTCTATGACCGCGAATCCAAGGCCCAGTGCCGCCGTGGCAATGACTGGGGCTATCGCAATAACCAGATCTGGGTCCAGAACGGATGTCGTGCGGTCTTCCGCGTCACATACGAATACTCACGTGGCGGTCATGGCAACAATGGTGGCTATGGCTACGGGAACAGCGGTTATGGACACGGCAATAGCGGCTACGGATATGGCAATAATGGCGGCTATGGCTACGGCAATAATGGTTACGGCCTGTCTCGTGATACTGCCATCAACTACTGCGTTGCCCGGGCTGATCGTCAACTGAGACGGGATGGCTTCCGTAACGCCCGGCTTGAGCGCGTTCAGAATGCCTATCAAGGCCGTCGCGGGCGCGGTTGGAATGTTGAGTTGGTCTTCCGTGTACGCGATAGAGGTAATTTCTACTATCCGACCTTCGGTTGCCAGGCGACTCGAAACGAAACCAGGCTGACCAGCTACAACTTCTGCGAACCTGGTCGCCGCAATGGATATAACTTCCGTCTGAGCGACTATTGATACGATACATGATCGTTACCCATGGAAAGCCCGGCAGACCGCCGGGCTTTTTTATTGCGCGTGGCGTTCTGCTTTGAGGAGAAAATTTCATTTCGCACATGCCAATAACTTGCAAATCGCGCGCTATGTGATATTGTATCACTCGATAGGGGTTGGTTAAGCAGAAGAAAGGTTCGCCCATGAAGACTGCACGCCCCTTGAAAATCGCCGGTCTGGTCCTGCTTTGCGGCAGCTTCCTGACAATTGGTTCTGCCAGTGCGGAGACACCCACAGTTTCGGAACATTACGTGAGTTGCACATCCGACGGCACGGACACGCGTATTTTCTGCCCTATCCCGGTATCTGCCAACAAGATCTGGCTCTCTGAACAATACTCCCAGGCGCCTTGCGTTTATGGCCAAAGCTGGGGGTTGCAGGATGTTTATATCTGGACTTCCTCCGGCTGTGCAGCGGAGTTCGGCGCCGAGTATGATGCTGACCTCGATGAACCCGTGACCTCTCCGCTGGAAGAGCCTTACGAAGGGCGTTTTCTGCGCGAGGCCTGATCTCTCAGGGTGTCAAAGCCATCCCAGCCACTCTATCCAAAGGCTTGCAGTTCCGGCCTGATGCTGTAGAGAGCAGTCATGGCTTATTGTGTTGACCAGATTTTGCGAATTATAGGCCCGGTCTTCCGTCTGACAGCGACGGCAGGCCGGGAGATATAAGTATTGGCGCGGCGTGCAAACCCGCGCTAGACGATTTTCAACACAATATAACGGACTTAATTCCAATGCCTGACAGCAATGATGCGCCAGAAACTGGTCGCGATTACAAAGACACCCTTTTCCTGCCGAAAACTGACTTCCCCATGCGGGCTGGCCTGCCAAAAGCCGAGCCAAAGCTGCTTGAACGCTGGTCAGAGATGGGCCTCTATCAACGCCTGCGCGATGACGCGAAAGGCCGCACGCCTTTCGTGCTGCATGATGGCCCACCTTACGCCAATGGCAATATCCACATGGGCACGGGCCTGACGAAAATTCTCAAGGACATGATTGTCCGCTCACGCCAGATGGCGGGCTTCGACGCTAATTATGTGCCTGGCTGGGACTGCCACGGTCTGCCGATTGAATGGAAGGTCGAGGAAGAGTTTCGGGCCAAGGGCCGCAACAAACGCGACGTACCTGCCGTGGAATTTCGCGCCCAATGCCGCGCCTATGCACAGAAATGGCTGGACATTCAATGCGAGGAGTTCCGCCGTCTTGGTGGCGAGGGCGACTGGGAAAATCCGTATACCACCATGGCCTATAAATCAGAGGCCGTAATCGCAGGTGAGTTGCTGAAATTCGTTGATGCGGGCCTCCTCTATCGCGGCTCCAAGCCGGTGATGTGGTCGCCTGTTGAACAGACAGCGCTGGCAGAAGCCGAGATCGAGTATCACGATCATCAGTCCACGACGATCTGGGTGAAGTTCCCCTTTGCGGAGGGCAAAGCGCCTTCAGGTCTTGAAAAGGCGTCTGTCGTGATCTGGACCACGACGCCGTGGACGATCCCCGGCAACCGCGCGATCTGTTATGGCCCGCGCATGTCTTATGGGGTTTACGAAGTCGTCGAAATGCAGGGCGACCTTGACTTCGAGCCATGGTCGAAACCGGGCGATCGACTGATCGTTGCTGACGCATTGGCTGAAAGCGTGCGCACCGCTGGCCTGATTGCCGAGTGGAAGCGCCTTGATGATGTCAGCCCCGACCATCTGGCTGATGCTGCCTGTTATCACCCACTGCGTGGGCATGGCGGCGGCTATATGTTCGAAGTCCCTCTCCTCTCGGGCGACCACGTGACAGACGAAGCCGGAACCGGCTTCGTGCATACGGCCCCGAGCCACGGTGCGGAAGACTTTGACGCCTGGATGGCCCATGGCCTTTCCATGAAGGATATTCCGCACACTGTCGACGAGTTTGGGGCCTACACCGATGAGGCACCCGGGTTTGAAGGCAAGCAGGTTATCATCACGGAAGGCAAGAAAAAGGGCAAGGATGGCGATGCCAACAAAACCGTCATCGCGGCTCTGATTGAGCATGGCACCCTGCTGGCGCGTGGCCGCCTCAGCCATTCCTATCCGCATTCCTGGCGCTCCCGGGCACCGGTCATCTTCCGTAACACGCCGCAATGGTTCATCGCGCTCGACCAGAAAATGGCCGACGGCACGACGCTGCGTGAGAAAGCCCTGAAAGGCATTGACGATACCGGCTTTACACCACCGCAAGGGCGCAACCGCATCCGCTCCATGGTTGAGGGACGACCGGACTGGCTGATCTCCCGCCAGCGCGCGTGGGGTGTGCCAATCACGATTTTTGTGCACAGGGAAACGGGCAAAATCCTCAACGATCCGGCTGTGAACCAGCGCATCCTGACGGCTATCGAGGCGCGCGGTGCCGACGCCTGGTTTGATACGCCTGCGCAGGACCTTCTTGGTGCTGACTACAAGGTTGAGGACTATGAGCAGGTTGAGGATATTCTGGATGTCTGGTTTGACTCCGGCTCTACCCACGCTTTTGTACTGGAAGATCGTGAAGACCTGACATGGCCGGCAGACGTTTACTGCGAAGGCTCTGACCAGCACCGTGGCTGGTTCCAGTCATCGCTGTTGCAAAGCTGCGGCACCAGAGGCCGCCCGCCTTACAAGCACATCATCACCAACGGCTTTGTGGTGGACAGCGATGGACGCAAGATGTCCAAGTCTCTCGGCAATGTGATCCTGCCGGAAGCCATCATCAAGCAATATGGTGCCGAGATCATCCGCATCTGGGCGGCCAGCATTGACTATACGGAAGACCCGCGCGTGGGCGATGAGATCATCGGCTCTGCTGTAGACTCCTACCGCAAGCTGCGTAACACGCTGCGTTATCTGCTTGGCGCTGTCTCAGGCTACGCGGAGCAAGAAGCTGTCGACGTGCAGGAAATGCCGGAACTGGAGCAATATATTCTGCACCTGCTCGCCGGGGTCGAAAAAGACGTGCGCAAATCCTATGAGATGTTTGACTTCAAGGCTGTCTGGCGACGGGTCAGCGATTTCTGCTCGTTTGATCTGTCCTCGTTCTATCTCGATATCCGCAAGGACAGCCTTTATTGCGATAGCCCGGATGATCTGACACGGCGCTCGGCCCGCACCGTGATGAATATATTGCTCGACCATATCATGCGCTGGCTGGCTCCGATCTGTCCGTTTACGACAGAAGAAGTGTTCCTGCATCGCTATCCTGAAAAAGCAGACAGCTCTGTTCACCTTCAACAATTCCTCAGCGTACCGGCGAACTGGCAGAATGATGCCCTTGCCGAGAAGTGGACGAAAATCCGTACTGTGCGGAAAGTTGTCACCGGCGCTCTGGAAGTTGAACGCCGTGAAAAGCGCATCGGCGCCAGTCTTGAGGCCGGGCCGGTTATCCATATCGAGGACGATGCCCTGCGCGCCGTCTGTGCCGATGCGGACTGGGCAGAACTCAGCATCACGTCCAGCGCTTCACTGGCAGAAGGGTCTGGCCCTGCGGACGCATTCCGTCTGGATGAGGTTCCTGGCGTCAGCGTGATGCCGACAAAGGCGGAAGGCGGAAAATGCGCCCGCTGCTGGCGTATTCTGCCGGAAGTCTCGGGCGCACAATCCATCTGTCATCGCTGCGATGACGCGGTGACCGCCATTGAGCAGACCGCCCATGGCTGACGCTGCACATAAAGAGCGGGGATTGCTCAACGATCTCAAACGTCTTGCGGCTGTCAAACGCCGCAAGGCGGCGCGCAATCCCCTCTTTGCGCCGGTTCTTCTGATGTCGCTGGTCATCATCATCATTGACCAGATCAGCAAGCACATCGTTCTTTACGCCAGCCCCCTGGGCGGTGAGTATTGCAGCCCGACCACGCCGGAGTTTTGTGGCCGAATTGAACTCTCCGGCATCTTCGATCTGACGATGGTCTGGAATCGCGGCGTCAGCTTCGGCCTTTTTGCAGGCGGCATGACCTCCCGCGTCATTTTCTCGACACTCAGCATCGTCGTTGCTTTCGGACTTTTAATCTGGCTGACCAACCTGAGAAGACGGGTTGCAGCGATCGGTGTCGGTCTGATTATCGGTGGCGCACTGGGCAATGCCTATGACCGGATCGTTTATGGCGCAGTGGTCGATTTCCTAGACTTTTCAGGGCTTTACTTCCCTTATGTGTTTAATATCGCGGACGCCTCGATCAATATCGGCGTCGCCTGTCTCGCCTATGATGCCTTTTTCGGCGGCGATGGAAAAACCACTCAGAAGAATGCGGATAAAGGCACGTGAGCCCTTCCCACATAAGACTCTCCTCGTTATATTCGCCGCTTCAAGGTTAAGGAGTTGATATTCATGAACAAGTCACCCCGTTTGCTGGTTGCCCTCACCGCGCTGGGTCTCGCTGTATCAGCCTGTGCCAGTAACGATGAATTTGGCCGTAATCGTGATGCGCCTGATGAGTTTGCCGTGGTTACCAAAGCACCACTGACATTGCCGCCGGATTTTGCCCTGCGTCCACCGCGTCCGGGTGAAACACGCCCGCAGGAGAAATCTCCTTCGGAGCGTGCGCAACAGCTTCTTCTGGGCGATGAATCTTCCGCGCCCCCAACAGATGGTGAACTGGCACTTATTCAGGCGGCGGGTGCGCTGAACGTTGACCCGAATATCCGTTCTATTCTGGGCGCAGAAAATGGTGGCTGGGCCGAGAAAGACGAAAGCCTGACCAACCGTCTGATTTTCTGGCGTGTGAGCAACAACCAGATTGATGACTCTGCCGCACCGTTGCGTGTGGACGACCCGGAAGACTGGCTCGCCAATCGCCGCCGTTCCATCGAGAACGTGACTGCAGGCGAACAGGTTATCATCGCCAAGAGCAATCGTAGCCTGAGACTGCCGGGTGTCCGGTAGGACATAATTGTCTGTAGAGTTTTTCAAAAGCACCGTTTCAACAGGCGGTGCTTTTTTATGATGTGAACGAAAAAGATGGTGTCCTCTCTTCAAGGTCAAACCGAAAGTGTTGCCCGGCCCCTGCTGCATTTCAGGTTACTACAGGACGCGCCGCAAACGACACAGTTCAACAAGCTGCGCAAACGGGTAAACCGCCTGACCCAGCAGGCGATCAGTGATTTTTCCATGCTGCGTGACAGCCGTCGCTGGCTGGTTTGCCTGTCCGGGGGCAAGGATTCCTGGGCCATGCTCGGCATTTTGATGGATTTGAAGCAACGCGGGGAGTTGCCCGTGGACATTCTTGCCTGCAATCTGGACCAGGGCCAGCCAGGCTTTCCTGCCAATACAATCCCGGACTTTCTGACAAAAGCTGATATTCCGCACAGGATCGAATATCGCGATACTTACTCTGTCGTAACGGAGAAAGTCCCGGCAGGCCAGACCTACTGCGCGCTTTGCTCACGCCTGCGCCGGGGCAACCTCTATCGTATCGCTCGTGAGGAGGGGTGCGACGCCGTGGTCCTAGGCCACCACCGTGAGGACATTCTGGAAACCTTCTTCCTCAACCTGTTTCATGGCGGTCACCTGGCAGCCATGCCGCCGAAACTGTTGAATGACGAAGGTGACCTAACAGTGTTGCGCCCGTTAAGTTACTGCGCAGAGGAAGACCTTGGCAAATATAGCGCTGCCCTGAAGTTCCCGATCATCCCGTGCGATCTCTGCGGCTCACAGGACGGTCTGCAACGCAAGGTCATCAAGCAGATGCTGGACAAGATGGAAGCAGAAGCCCCCGGTCGCAAGGAGACGATGCTGCGCGCGCTCGCGCATATCAAACCGGGTCATATGCTGGATCGTGACCTGTTTGATTTTGCGAAAATAGTCAGCAAAGAGACTTTATAGTCAGGCCTGTGTCGAAGGAAACTCACTGACTCGCGGAACGGTTTTCTCTGGCATGGTGGACACGATATACAACCAACTCCATTCGATTGTCGTCGATACGATAACGGACGAAGAATCCTTCTTTTCCGAAAGGCGCATAAGCCTCTCTCAGATCATAATTTTCTTCCGGCATAAATCTCGGGTAGCGATAAGGGCCAGGTTCATCCCCGAGCGTTTCTACGACTTTCGCAATTGATGTAATTGCTTTTTCAGCCAGTTCGCTGCCAATAACCCGATAAAACTCATCTATGCGACCGAGGTCCTCATACACCTCGGGCAGGATGATTATCGAATATGTTGAGGGCTTGGGCATGGAATCTTGAGGTCAGAAGCGTTTTGCTTTCGCCATGCCTTGAACTGCTCAAGAGTGCTTCCAAGTCGCGTCTGATCGAATTTGGCAAGTCGCTCGCGCGCAATACCCAGTTCACGCTCCTCAGCCTCAGTCAGCTCTCTCGCTTGGGAAATTATCTCCATGAACCCTCATAGCACATGCAGGTTATTGATTTCCAATAATTTCTGGATGCCGGGCGATATGAGCCAAAGCGCTATCTTAGAAACCTGTTTGACTGAGGGCTAGCCTGCCCCTTGTGTCGGGGTCATAATGCCGCATGACGAATCACCCTGCCCTGAAAACTGAAAGCACCGACCCCACTGTGCCGCGCCACATTCACCGTTTGCCACCGGAAGCGGTCAACCGGATTGCGGCGGGTGAAGTGGTTGAGAGGCCCGCTGCTGCCGTCAAGGAGCTGGTGGAAAACGCGCTCGACGCAGAGGCCACAGAGGTCAGCATATCCATCAGTGATGGTGGCAAGAGCCATATCTCTATTCTCGATAATGGCTGCGGCATGGATCGCGACAGTCTGCTTTTGTGTGTTGAGCGCCATGCCACTTCAAAACTGACACCTTCCCGTGAGGGCGACTATGACCTGATGAACATTGCGACGATGGGCTTCCGTGGTGAGGCCCTGCCGTCCATCGGGGCTGTGGCGAGGCTGGATATTACCTCGCGCCCTTCCGGCGCAGAGACGGCTTTCAAACTATCTGTACACGGCAGCAAGATGTCTGCGCCCGCCCCGGTTGCTTTTGCCGGGCACGGTACCCGTGTTGATGTAGCGGACCTGTTCTATGCCACGCCCGCACGGCTGAAGTTCATGAAGTCGGATCGTGCAGAAACCATGGCGATCACGGATGTAGTCAAGCGCCTTGCCATGGCGCGGCATGACGTTGCCTTCTCCCTTACCTCGAATGACCGCAAGGTCTTCACGTATCCGGCAGAGCCCGCCACGCCGGAAGGCAGCCTGAACCGGCTTGCCAAAATCATGGGCAGCGAATTTGGCGAGAACGCGCTGGCCATCGACGCCACGCGGGAAGATGTGCGCCTCACCGGGTTTGCCGGATTACCAACCTATAATCGTGGGCTGCCGGATCGGCAATATCTGTTCGTCAACGGACGACCTGTAAAAGACCGGCTCATTGTTGGTGCCGTGCGCGGCGCCTATGCAGATTTTCTGGCGCGGGACCGGCACCCGTCCGTTGTCCTTTTTCTTGAAGTGCCCACGGAACTTGTTGATGTGAATGTGCACCCCGCCAAAACCGAAGTGCGCTTCCGGGATGCCGGTCATGTACGCGGCCTGCTGGTTTCCGCGCTGCGGCATGTATTGGCCGAAGCCGGTCACCGCGCCTCAACGACAGTGGCAGACTTTGCCCTTGACCGGATACAGTCTGGCGGGGCCAGCACAGGTCGCCCGTCAGGCGGACATATGCCATCTCCTCGCAGCTTTCGGGCGGACAATCCATTTGCGCAGGCACACGCCCCGCTGGGCGACGGCATGGCTGAGATGCCTGCTGCATTTGAGGGTGTTTCTCAACCCACCGCTCGCGCTGAGCAGCAATATACAGATAGCGCAGCGACGATCAGGGAGGATTATCCTCTGGGGGCCGCCCGCGCGCAGCTGCATGAAACCTATATTGTCAGCCAGACTGCCGACGGCTTATGCATTATCGATCAGCATGCGGCCCATGAACGTCTTGTCTATGAGCGCATGAAGAAAGCATTGGCTGCGGGCGGTGTGGCCCGGCAGGGATTGCTCATTCCGGAAGTCGTGGAACTGGAAAGAGATGAGGCGCGCCTGCTGGTTGAACGCGCGGATGAATTTGCCGAATTAGGACTGTTGCTGGAAGAGTTTGGCGATGGCGCCGTGCTGGTGCGCGAAACGCCTGCCCTGTTAGGTGATATGGACATCAAGGGGCTGGTGCGCGCGCTGGTGGAAGACATAAGCAGTATTGGCGAAGGGCTGGCGCTGAAAGAGCAACTGGAGGAAATATGTGGCACCATGGCCTGCCGGGGATCCGTGCGGGCCGGGCGTCGCCTTTTGCCAGAAGAAATGAACGCCCTGTTGCGCGAAATGGAAGCAACACCGCATTCAGGCCAGTGCAACCATGGACGCCCGACCTATGTGGAGTTAAAACTGGCTGATATAGAGCGGTTATTCGGGCGGCGGTAATGCGGGATGAAAAACATATCAGTTTGAGCGAACTGGGCGACTGGCAGCCCATGAGCGACGAACACATGCGTGAGCAGGCACAAGCCTTTTACGAAACTATCCGTAAGCGGCATTCTGTCCGCGCCTACGCAACAGACCCGGTGCCAGGTGATATCATCGAGACCTGCATTCGGGCCGCCGGCACTGCGCCCTCCGGCGCCAATCATCAACCCTGGCATTTCGCTGTGGTCGGGAACTCAGCCATCAAGAAGAAAATCCGGGAAGCCGCTGAAGCTGAAGAGCGGGAGTTTTATGCTGGCAAGGCAGGCGAAGAATGGCTGGACGCCCTTTCTCCTATCGGCACAGACCAGCACAAACCGCACCTTGAAGATGCGCCATGGCTCATCTGTATTTTCGCGCAACGTCGCGGCGGTGTCGAAGCCGGGGAGAACCGCAAGAATTACTACATTCATGAAAGTGTGGGCATTGCGACCGGCATGTTGATTACGGCCCTGCATCAGGCAGGGCTTGCCACGCTGACACACACCCCGAACCCGATGCACTTCCTGAACGAGATACTGGACCGTCCCTCCACGGAGAAACCCTATCTCATTCTTGTCGTCGGCAAGCCCGCAGATGACGCCACCGTGCCGGAACACGCGCTGAAGAAAAAACCACTGCTGGATATTATGAGTGTGTTCTGAGGTGCGTCTCGTTCTTGCTTTCATAGTATCAGCGGGTAATTTACCCACATGTTCATAAACTTTTTTCAGGAACTGAAATCAGCCGATATCCCTGTTTCCCTAAGGGAATATCTGACACTGATGGAAGCCATGGATGCCAACCTTGCCAGCCGCAAGGTTGAAGATTTCTATTATCTGTCCCGCGCTGCCCTCGTGAAAGACGAGCGTCATCTCGACAAGTTTGACCGGGTGTTTGGCCATGTCTTCAAGGGACTGGAAACAGTCGAAGACGGGCTCTTGGCAGAGGCAGAAATCCCCGAGGAGTGGCTGCGTAACCTCACGGAAAAATATCTGACCGAGGAAGAGAAAGCCCAGATTGAGTCCATGGGCGGCTGGGACAAACTCATGGACACGTTGAAAGAGCGCCTGAAAGAACAGGAAAAGCGCCATCAGGGTGGCAACAAGTGGATTGGCACAGGGGGCACCTCCCCTTTTGGCAATGGCGGCTACAACCCTGAGGGCATTCGCATTGGCGGCAAGTCTCAGCACAAGCGCGCTGTCAAAGTGTGGGAGAAGCGTGAATACCAGAACCTTGACGACAAGACGGAGCTCGGCACACGGAACATCAAGATGGCCTTGCGCAAACTGCGTCAGTTCGCGCGCAAGGGTGCGCCTGACGAGTTTGATCTCGGCGGCACGATCGACGCGACCGCCCGGCATGGGTATCTTGATATCCAGATGCGGCCTGAACGGCGCAATATGATAAAGGTACTGATCTTCTTTGATATTGGCGGATCAATGGACCCCTATATCAGGATCATGGAAGAGCTTTTCTCTGCGGCCCGTGCAGAGTTCAAGCATATGGAATACTTCTATTTCCATAACTGCCTGTACGATTACGTCTGGAAGGACAACAATCGCCGCTGGACCGAGAAAACAAAAACCTGGGACGTTCTGCACACCTACGGTAATGACTACAAGGTCATTTTCGTGGGCGACGCCTCCATGAGCCCTTACGAAATCTCCGTGCCCGGCGGTTCGGTAGAATACTTTAATGAAGAAGCTGGCGCGATATGGTTCCAGCGACTGCTGGATATATATGAAAACGCGGTCTGGCTTAACCCGATTTCGGAAGAGTCATGGCGTTATGTGCCATCCATCCAGATGATTGAGCAACTGTTTGAAGATCGCATGTTCCCGCTGACCCTGGAAGGCCTCGACAAGGCGATGGCGGAACTCAGGCGATAATCTACCAGATGGTATTGTCGGCTGATCAACCAAGCTGACGCAGGCGGCGGACCTCAGCGACGGTCTCGCGCACTTTCTGGCGCAGCTCCTCGAGAACAACCGAGCGCCGTACCGCATCACGCCGTTCGTGGCCGATCAATTTTTCAGCTTCGGCACAAATATCCCCGACATCCCAGGCACCGACACCACGTGACGCGCCTTTAAGGGCATGTGCGGCATCTTTCCAGATTGCATCCTCAGCATTAGGATCAAGCATCCGCGTCCACATGTCTGCCTGCTCTTCGAAAATGCTCAGTATTTCATCGCGCAACGCGACATCACCAGAAACATACCGGTCCAGATGCTCAAGATCGATCAATGCTGTATTACTCATGCTACATCCCCTAATTTTTAAAGGGAGCATACAGAAGCATGATTAACGTGCCGTTATGGATAATCCGAAAATTACAACGATCACAGAGCCGTGACCAGATAACACTCCGTTAACGTCTCATTCAGACTCTTCATCGTCAGAAGTCTGATCCGAATTGTCGCTCTCGCCATCCGTTGCGGCTGCCTTGGCTTCGTCTTCCATTTCGGCAAGATCTTCTTCCAGTTCGTCCAGCATAGGCTCTTGGGTAGCTGCTTCTGTAATAGTTTCTTCTGCAACTTCAGCGGCCTCGGCAGCTTTTTCTGATATGTCAGTTTTCACGCCCGCCGCTTCGTCGGTAACTGCATCGGCTACCTCAGCAGCTGTCTCTTCCACGACATCACCGGCTTCATCTGCCATGTCAGCTGCTTTTACCGCCGCTTGCTCCATAGCAGGCTCAACCCCATCCTCTGTCCCGGTCTCAGCCTCAGGAGCATCGTCGGTCACAACCTCGTCAGCAACTTCTGGCGCTGTCGTACTCTGAAATGTGTCAGCAAGTGCTGCGGCATTATCCGCCGCGCGATTGGAAGGACCCGTGACCACCGGCTCGGTCAACTCTGCTGTGGTTTCATCGGTGGAGGCTGCCTCATCCTCACTTACGCCTTCGGCCTCATCGGAAGCCAATTCTGTCCCCTCAAGGGCTTCCGTCGCCACCTCACCAAGATCACCGCCTGTAAGCGTGATCGCCGCAATGATCGCCGCTACCACAACTGTAATGACCAATAATAGCCGTAACATACCTCTATCCCCTTTCGCGCCTGACGCGCTCAGTAATTCTGTCCGCCGCCCCCGACGTTGGGGCTACTATACGATTCATTTGGGAATTTTCCAAGCACACACAATCGGTCATGGCATGTTTCAGCGGACTTGTGACATCTCGACAAAAGCAGCTAAAGCCTGAAATCGACAGATATGACCGGAGTATCCCATGGCAGAATCAAAAAGCGTCTTTATCGGCAAAGGCGAAGAGCCCGTTGGTCTGGCATTGAAATATGCGAACCGCCACGGGCTGGTCTCGGGGGCAACGGGTACGGGCAAAACGGTGACCCTGCAAATTCTGGCTGAGGGTTTTTCAGATGCCGGTGTGCCGGTTTTTGTCGCTGACGTGAAAAGTGATCTCGCTGGCATGGCTGTCGCTGGCACAAAAAAAGATTTTCTGGAAGAGCGCGCCGCAACGGTTGGACTCGCCCCTTATGACTATCGCGGGTTCCCCGTCACATTCTGGGACCTGCATGGGGAACAGGGCCACCCGATCCGGGCCACAGTCAGTGAAATGGGCCCGCTGCTCCTCTCCCGCTTGCTGGACCTGAATGACACGCAAGAAGGCATCCTGACGCTGGCGTTCCGGGTGGCCGACGACGAACAGATGCTGTTGCTCGACCTGAAAGACCTGCGCGCCCTTTTGGTCAATGTCGCCGAACGCCGGAAGGAACTTTCTGCCGAGTATGGTAATGTGTCAGCAGCTTCCGTCGGCGCTATTCAGCGCAAACTCCTGGCGCTGGAAGAACAGGGCGCAGCGAAATTTTTCGGTGAACCAGCCCTGGAGTTGTCCGACTTCATTCGGACTGACGGGAACGGGAAAGGCATCATCAATGTTCTGGCTGCGGACAAGCTGATGATGACGCCCAAACTCTATGGCACTTTTTTGCTTTGGCTTTTGTCAGAGCTGTTTGAAGAACTGCCCGAGATTGGCGACCCGGACAAACCTGTCTTTGCCTTCTTTTTTGATGAAGCGCATCTTCTTTTTGATGACTGCCCCAAGGCGCTTCTGGAAAAAATTGAACAGGTCGTCCGCCTGATCCGCTCGAAGGGCGTCGGGGTCTATTTCGTGACGCAGAACCCGATGGATGTGCCGGACAGTGTTTCGAGCCAACTCGGTAACCGCGTGCAGCATGCTTTGCGCGCTTTCACACCAAAGGAAAAACGCGTCATCAAGGCCGCGGCAGAGACCTTCCGTCCGAACCCGAACTTCAAATCAGAAGATGTGATAACACAGCTTGGCATTGGTGAAGCATTGGTCAGCACCCTGTTGAAAAAAGGTGTGCCATCCGTTGTCGAACAGACATTGATCCGCCCGCCCTGCTCTCAGATGGGGCCGATCACGAAGAAATTGCGCAAAGAATTTGTTTCTGCATCAGACATGGAAGGTAAGTATCGCAAGACCCTGGATCGACGCTCTGCCTATGAAATCCTGCATGAACGCGCAGAGCAAGCTGCCGCAGAAGCGGACAGGCTGGCAAAGGAAGAAGAAAGAGAAAAACAGCGCGCTGCAAAAGCCAAAAAGAGCAAAAGCGCCAGCAGCAGCCGGCGCCGCTCATCCCGTCGCCAAAGCACAAGTGAGGCCGTCTTTAAGCAAGCTGCCAGAACAGCGACCAATCAGATCGTCCGCTCCCTGATGCGCAGCATTCTCGGTACGTTCAAAAAGTAACTTAACGCAAAGCGCCGCCCTGTTGGGCGGCGCTTTATCTAAACGATTAAACTTCTATGTTACAGGTTGATCGTGCCACCGGGACCGGCACTGCCTGGGCCTGAGCCGCTGTCGCGGCGGGCGTTCCACTGTGACCAGAAGCGATCAAATTCTTCCTTGTCACGGGCTTTCTGCAACTCTTCCATGTAGGACTGGAACTCCTGCTTGGCTTCTTCCAGTTTCTTGCGCTCTTCTTCGAGACGCTTGATCTCGTTCTCGCGCCATTCGTCAAAAGCTGCATTACCGGTGCGGTTTGACTGAGCCTTGCCATCGAAAGCGGATTTCAGATTATCGCCCATGCGGTTCATGCTCTGCTCAACATTTCCCCATGTGGAGAAATCCAGTCCCCAGTCACGTCCCCAGATCATATAGGCGATCATGAAAACGCCAACGAACCAGAAGACGCCCGTCATGAAAGCAACGACCATGATAGCGATATTTAACGGCGTCCAGGCCGGGCGCAGTTGATGGCGCCAGTTGCCTTGTGATGATGAAGATGAAGTTGTGGTATTCATGTCGACTAAAGTCCTCTCATTACATTCCGACGCCCAGTGAT
>JALEGJ010000128.1 GCA_022763115.1 Aquisalinus sp. | reverse complement strand
GGAAGACGTTGAAAATCTGCAACTGATCCGCCAGCGGTACAAACAACTCGTATAACATATGGCTTTATCCTGAGGCTTTTGCCCTGTTCTGCAATTCCGTGACCAGAGCAGAGACTTTTGAGGCATTGGAGCCCTTGGCCATCAGGATATCCCCCTCTTTCAGGTCCTGACAGACAGCATCCACAAGGTCGATGGCCTGCTCTGCCCACGCGCCGCGCATGGTCGAAGGTAACGCTTCAAGCACAGGTCGCATCTCATTACCAGCGGCGTGCACTCGGTCGATCCCGGCATTTTCCAGCACCGGCACCAGGTCCATATGGAATTCCGCGCTTTGCGGCCCCAACTCACGCATCTCGCCGAGCACGACAACTTTCCGCGCCCTCGGGTCGTTCTGGGCCAGCGCCTTGATCGCCGCCGCCATGGATGCCGGGTTGGCGTTGTAGCTCTCGTCAATCAGCATGACCTCGCCCCCCGCAAGCGAGAGCTTCTGCGGCAACCCGCGCCCTTCAACCGGCACCAGTCCTGCCAGCGCTTCCATCGCGGCAGCCCTGTCGCCGCCTGCATGATCGACGGCCGCCAGCACCGCCATCGCGTTCATCGCCTGATGTTCCCCTTGCAAGCCAAGCCGGAAGTCATACGCCTCACCAAAGACAGTGAGCGAAATATGCATCCCCTCAGCCCCGAGGCTCTCAACGCCAACCAGTCGATAATCCGCCTCTTCGTGCCTGCCGAAAGTAACAATCCGCTGGGTATCCCCAGCCGGGTTATTCTCGCGCACCCGCTGCTTCAGCAGATCAAAGAATTCATTGTCGCGCGGCAGGATCGCCACCCCGCTTTTACGCAGGCCCTTGAAAATCTCGGCCTTGGCTTCGGCAATGCCCGTCATGTTCTCGAAGAACTCAAGATGAGCCGCTGCCACCGTGGTGACAATCGCCACATGCGGCTGCACCAGCCGGGTCAGCGGCGTGATCTCGCCCGCGTGATTCATACCGATTTCAAAAACACCGAACGCCGTATCCCCCGGCAACTCAGCAAGAGTCAGCGGCACACCCAGATGGTTATTGAAGCTGCGCTGTGCCGCATGAACCTTGCCAGAAGGTGACAACGCCGTACGGAGCATCTCCTTCGTGCTGGTCTTGCCGGCACTCCCGGTCACGGCGATCATCTGCCCGAAACAGCGATCCCGCGCCGCTGCCGCCAGCGCCTCCAGGCCGGTCAGCGTGTCATTGACCAGCAGGAGCGGTGCCCCGTCCGGCGTATCCTCCGGCGCCTTGGAAACCAGTGCAGCCGAAGCGCCCGCCTTGAAAGCAGTGTGCACAAAATCATGCCCGTCACGCGCATCTTTCAGAGCGACAAAAATCTCACCGGGCCGGATCGTTCGTGTATCAATAGAAATACCCCGCGCGCTCCAGGACTCCTCAGGAAAATCTGCCCCGTCGCTGGCACCGCGTGCGCACAGCATACCGCCTGTCGCCGCAGCCGCTTCATATGCGGTCCATAAATTCTCGTTCATTTGACCTTCTCCCAAGCATTCATTTTACCCCACCAGCTCCCGCGCCACGTCAGCATCATTGAACGGCATCGTGACTGTGCCAATCGTCTGCCCTGTTTCATGCCCCTTGCCAGCAATCAGCAACAGGTCCCCGTCCCCCAATCGCTCAAGCCCCACAGCAATAGCCTCACGCCGGTCGGCCACTTCAATCGCATCGGGGCATCCTTGCATAACCTCTGCCCGGATAGTCACCGCATCTTCTGTCCGCGGATTGTCGTCGGTGACAATGACCTCGTCAGCCAGTGCCGCCGCTGCCTGGCCCATTTGTGGCCGTTTCACCTTGTCCCTGTCTCCCCCCGCACCGATTATGACGACAAGCTTGCCATTGGTGTGAGGTCGGATTGCCTTGAGTGCCGTCTCAATGGCATCAGGCGTATGGGCATAGTCCACATAAACGCCCGCCGAGCCGCCTTCAACCTGCCTGCTGGCAACATGCTCCATCCGCCCCGGTGCGCCGTTCAGGCGCTCCAGCAGGGGCAAAACGTCTACAACATCATGGCCACTGGCAATAACCAGACCTGCTGCCACAAGGGCATTCTCGGCCTGAAAATAGCCAATCAATGGCAGCTTTAGACTGTACTCGACATTATTGGACACAACCCTGACCTGCTGGCCGTCCTGTGTCGGCGCGGTGTCAAGCAGCCTGATATCCTCTCCACGTCTGCCAACCGTCATAAGGCCGCGCCCGGCTTCCTTGATGACGTCAGCCATACGCTGGCTTTCAGCCCCGTCCATATTAACAACAGCCATATTGCCCTTAGGCAGAAGTTCCGTAAACAGACGTGCCTTGGCGGCAAAATAATCATCAAAGTCGGCATGAAAGTCGAGATGATCTCGCGTGATGTTGGTAAAGGCCGCGACCGATATCTTAACGCCATGGGCGCGATACTGTGCAAGCCCGTGGCTCGATACCTCCATGGCAAGATGCGTCGTGCCCAGTGTTTTCATGGTTGAAAGAACCTGATGAATTTCCACTGGGTCAGGCGTGGTATGACGGAGCGTGTATTCGTAGCCATCCGAAAACGCACCAAGCGTGCCAAGGCTGCCTGCGTGATGCCCCAGCATCGACCATATCTGCTGGCAGAACCTTGCGATGGACGTCTTGCCATTGGTGCCGGTAACACCCGCAATCATCTCCGGTTGACCATGATGGAAGCGAGCCGCCAGCCGCGCCAGTTGCAACCTAGGCTCAGCATCACTCAGTAAGGGGACAGATGTTTTTGTGCCTGGTTCAGCGATAATCGCAACTGCCCCATTCTGCTCTGCCTGGGGGATAAATTGCCTGCCATCGACAACTGTCCCTGGCAGGGCCGCAAAAACAAACCCGGGCTTTATCTGCCGTGAATCCGCACTGACACCCGTAATGTCTGCGTCCTGTACCCCTGCTTGCAATTCAATCAGATCACTTAACTTCATGGCCCCAACTCTGCCAGTAACTTTGCCACTTCATCCGGAGGCACATCAGTATGTTGCGATACAGCCCCTTGCGGCGCCAGTGCAAGACGGATTTCCTGCCTCTCACGAAATGCCGACATGAATTGGGCAAAAGCAAGGTCATCAGCAACCGGCTGAATACCAAGCAATGGCGCGGAGCGGGACACAATCCGCCGGAAGGCAGGGGCTGCAACAACCCCGGCTGTGGCATACCCGTAGGTTTCTGCAGTTGGCTGTGGTTCATCAAACGACACCAGCACCAGATATTTCGGGTCATAGCCGGGAAAAGCCCCAACGAAACTAGAGAGCCGCTCATCCTGCTTATACCCGCCGTATGGGGAAGGTTTATCAGCCGTGGCCGTTTTACCGATCACGTAATATCCCGGCACATCTGCGTTACGGCCAGTGCCGTCTGTAATCACTTTGCGCAACATCAGGCGCATGGTCGCACTGGTCTCCGCAGAGAACAGGGCTGTCTTGTCCTCGTCATCCGGCTTGCCACGCTGCAAGAAGGTGGGCTTGATGTAATCGCCACCATTGATAGTAGCACTGATGGCAGCAGCAAGCTGAAGTGGTGTAACCGCAATCCCGTGGCCATAGGATATGGTAGCCGTTTCAACCTCTCCCCATCTTGCGGGCAAAAGAGGCGCACGTTGTTCGGGAAGTTCCGTAGATAACGGCGCTGTCAGCCCAAGCGCTTTCAGATAAAGAGCCAGTGTGTCTGCGCCGAGATCAAGTGCAATGCGCGCCATGCCGATATTTGACGAATGCTGCATGATTTCGCTCAGCGTCATGTAGCCCCCTTTGGGGTGGTAATCCGAGATCACGCGATTTCGGACCTGCAAGGGATGGCGGACATCATACTGCCGTACAGTATCTGTCACACCAGCTTCAAGAGCGCTCGCTGCCGTCAAAATTTTGAAAGCGGATCCCAATTCGTACACATCATACATCGCCCGGTTGCGCCAGCTGGATACGTTACTTTCGCCCGGCTCATTGGGATTAAACTCCGGCAGGCTCGCCATGGCGATAACTTCACCAGTTGTCACGTCCAGAATGACGCCCCAGGCAGCAACGGCAGAAAACTCGTTGCTGGTGCGCCACAGCTCTTCCTCAAGAATTTGTTGCACGCGAATATCGAGAGACGAAACCAGCGGCTCGCGGTCCGCTGTCTGATCGACAACCTTTTCCAGTCCCGCGACACCACCGCGACCCGGCACCGTGTAGCCAAGAACATGAGCAGCTTGCGCGCCTTGCGGGTAAACCCTTTTGACAGTCGTTGAAAACTCGACACCGGGCAAACCAAGCGCAGCAAGCTTCTGATAAGCATCCTCTGTCAAACTATCTGTGAGCGGTATGTATTTTCTGTCCAGAAGTCGCTGCTTCAACGCTTGCTCATCCATCTGAGGAAAAACGGCCACCAACTGGCGCGCTGTTGATGCCGCGTCCCAAACATCGCGCGTGATAATCCCGGCCCCGATCACTTCCTGATTCATGGCCAAGCGGTTCAGGTTCCGATCCAGGATCAGAGGGCGCTGATCCTGCGGTGCCTGCGCAGAGCGAACCTGGAGTTCTTCCGGCTTCCCAGAACCGATTATGGTGAGGTCAGCCAACCTGAGCGAAAGCCCGGAGAACACAATCATAAAAGCACACAGACACAGCCATATTCGCCCACGCATCTGGCCAACCTGAAGCTGCTCCCGACTTTGCACAGTTGCACGCTCCTCAACAGGAAGCACCTTGCTGACGGCATTATCAGCCTGAACCAACTGCGCTTCATGGACCAGCCGTGCTTCAAGCCTTTTGTTTTTTCTGGACGGGAAAATTCTCATCAAAAAGACGACCTATCTCAACTTTTGAAAGTCTGCCATGGCGATGGCATCGACGATGAAGTCGCTGTTGTTGGCAGGCACGGATTTCATGTCCTGAGGCATCTCAACGGTCAACAATGCGGCAAATTCTTCTGCTGTATGTAATTGTTCAGCCTGAACAGGTGCCAAAGACAATCTTTGTGCGGAAAGGCGCGACAAGCGCTCTGCAGATTCCAGAACTTCCACCTGGAGATCAAGCTGACTGATTGCCACTTCCTCTTCTGAAATAAGGCCCTCAATACGCTCGATCTCAGCCTTTTGCGCACGAACCCCGGCCTCCGCCTGGTAGCGTCCGGCAGCAGCAGCGGCCAACAAAAGGCAAAAGAAAATTGTAGCAAGACGTATCATGGGGAATCAGCTCCAGTTTCTCAAAGCAGGTGAAAAGACGGGTTGTGGCAAACCAATACGCCGCAAAAAATCGGGTTCTGCCTTCTGTGCAGCTGCTTGTGTGCGCAAGGCAGAGCGCAGTTTTGCCGACCGTGCGCGGGGATTGGCAGCAATTTCCTCAGCAGACGGCAGGACAGGCCGCCGCGCGCTAAGAGAAAAGGTTGGCATCTCATCGGGCCTGGCGATATCAGGCATATGCCTGGAGCCAGCCTGTTGCGCTGCGCTGCGCTGTATCAGAAACCGCTTTACGAGACGATCTTCCAGCGAATGAAATGTCACCACGGCCAGACGGCCAGCAGCCGCAAGGACACACTCAGCAGCTAGCAGGCCTTTGGCAAGCTGACCAAGTTCATCATTGATGAATATCCGAATGGCCTGGAAGATGCGCGTCGCCGGGTGGATTTTCTCTCTGCCCTGTGCCCCAAGCACCTTCTCAAGAATTGCCGACAACTGGCCTGTTGTCTCTATCGGTTCTGACTGCCGCACACGCACAATCTCCCGCGCAGCGATGCGGGATTTCTTCTCTTCACCATAAATATAAAATATATCAGCGAGATCTTTTTCATCAGCACGGTTCAATAGCTCTCGTGCGTCAAGATTGGCCTGCTGATCCATGCGCATGTTCAATGGCCCGTCATGGCGAAATGAAAAGCCGCGCACACCTTCGTCCAGTTGCAGGGAGGAAACGCCGAGGTCCATGACCACGCCTTGCACTTCGCTTATAGTCAGTTCTTCCAATGCCTCTTTCATCTCGGCGAAAGGGCGCTGCACAATTGTGAGCCTGGACCCGTATTTCTCAGCCCATATCTGCGCTGCCTGCGTCGCTGCCGGATCGCGATCAAATGCGATGACATTGCAGTCGGCTTTCTCAAGAAGCATCCGCGTGTAACCGCCGCCACCCATCGTGGCATCTACATAAGTTTCCCCGTCTCTGGGCGAGAGCGCTGCGACTGCCTCTGCGGCCAACACTGGCAAGTGACCATAATCTCTGGAGTACGCATCACTCATCTGAACCACTCCACCCGGAGAAGCTTGGCAGGCTGCGCCCACGCACAACATCAGGATTGGCGGCAGCCGTCGCATCGGCAAGAGCAAGGACCTGCGCATGAACTTCAGGGCTCAGGATCCGAAACCTCGCCCCGATCCCGACCACAGCGGCAAGACCATCAAGACCCGCATAGTCGCGCAATACTTTAGGCAGGCTGATACGCCCGGTGTCGTCGAAAGAGAGCTGTTGAATGCGGGACAGCACCGCAACTTCGAGTGCTTCCCGCTCTTCATCGAGAACATCATGGTTGGAAACGGACTTCATCAGAACGCCCAGAAGGTCCTCCCCGCCACACTCTATTACCGGACGGTTGAACGCCGGAAAACAATAGAGAACCTCACCTTCCTGCCCGTCTTGCAGGGAAGCCCGAAAGTGAGCGGGAATAGAGAGCCTGCCTTTACTGTCGATCTTGTTCTCCTGCGACCCGAGGAAGCGGGTGCTGAATTTCGACCGTTGGATGTTCTCTACTTCCATGGCGCGTGCCATCCCTCTTCCGATCAGAGCCACCTGACAGATAAGTAGCAATTCTGGGCCTGATTGGTAAAATTTGGGATAACATGGGAAAATATGGTTCGTCAATCAAGATCGATGGCCCAACACCATCAACACCACGCCGTAAAAGCGTCAGATGGCCTGTAAGCCGGGTTCTGTTTCCTGTTGGAAGACGATCATTCATCTGAGCAGCTGCTTGCGCAGCCTCTCCAGCAACCAACCCGGACAGGCAGGCCTGAAAACGAGCCCCCGCATGATTGCGGACCCTGTCCCTATTCGGTTTTGCTCCAGGCGGGGCTTGCCGTGCCATCTGCATTGCTGCTGATGCGGTGCGCTCTTACCGCACCTTTTCACCCTTACCCGTCGAAACGGGCGGTTCGATCTCTGTGGCGCTATCCCTCGGTTTACACCGGCCGGGCGTTACCCGGCGCCTTGTTTCCATGGAGCCCGGACTTTCCTCGGCGAAATCGCCGCGACCATCCGGCCATCTGACAATAAAATATGTCGTTTCAGAAGTGCGAAAGGTCAAGCAGAGAAGATTCAGAAAATATCGAACCGTATAGTCACTATGCCAGTTTTCACCGGTGGACTGACGCCTCGCCTGTATCATTGCGGCAAAACGTACCAGCACGGCACACAAAACAGCTTGAAAAATCAAGTTTATTCAATGGGTTATAAAAACATTTACCCTGTCACTTAGCCGTTTTTTTACAGCGTTTGTGTAAGTTGGCTCTCGTCAAAGAAACTTCCCGGAGTTGTGTAAGGGAGAAGTAGGTTATGGTGAACTTGGGTAATAACAAATCAATGGGCCTCGTCAGACGAGAGCCATATGTCATTGGGCCGGATGGGACCGCCCTGACATTGAAGGATCTGCCGCCGACAAGCACGAAACGCTGGGTGATCCGGCGCAAGGCTGAAGTCGTGGCGGCCGTACGTGGTGGCTTGCTGAGCCTTGAACAGGCCTGTGAAAGATATTCCCTCACCGAGGAGGAATATGCCTCCTGGGAACATGGTATCGAAAAGCACGGCATGCAGGGCCTGCGCACTACGCGCATCCAGCAATATCGCGGCTAGACCACGCCCGGCCAGATAAAGGGGCACCGCATTGTTTCGCGCGTGCACCTGTCCTGACCGAAATTTACGCCTGAATAGCGTGTCGCAACTTCACAAAGTTGCGCGCAGGCGTTATCACACCATATTGGGCTAACCGGGAAGCTGGGTCCTATATGAGTTTTCAGACGTTCACTGCCTCTTCACTGGAAGAAGCCAAGCAAGTCATGCGCTCTGCTCTGGGCGCGGATGCGGTTATTCTCGCCAGCAAAAAACGCCCTGATGGCAAGGTTGAAATCCGGGCCATCAAGAAAGGCGTCCCACTTTTTGAAGGGGAAGGCCCTGCCAATTTCGCAAGACCTGCGCCTGTCAAACCCGCGTCGTCCCTTGCCAGCCGCACCCGTGCGGGTAAGGAAGCGCCCCAGCAAAACAAACCTGTTGAAGGCTCCGGCCTGCATTCCAGGGTGGAGCGATCTGCCTCGACATCTGCGCTCAGCCGTCTGAAAGGCGACTTCAGTAACAAGCTGCAAGGTAACCGCGCTGATACATCCGATCCCGTTCAGAAAGAACTGACAGACAGGCTAAGGCCGCAAGGCATCAGCCCGCAACTCATCAAGGCACTTGCCGTTGAAGCGCGCAATGCGCCGGATAAAGACCTGCCGGGGATGCTGGAATTTGCCTTCTCGCGCGTGTTGCGCTTTGCCCCGCTCACTCTCTCAAAAGATGTGCCGATCATGCTGATGGGGCAGACCGGGGCTGGCAAAACCTCCTCTGCCGCCAAGCTAGCAGCACGAGCCGCCGGGATGGGTGCACGCGCTGCTTTCCTGTGCGCTGACATTGGCCGCGCCGGCGCGCTGGACCAGATGACGACTTATGCTGAAGCACTCGACACCCGCTTCTGGCCGATTGAGGACCCGCAGGACGTCATAGATGTTATGCGCAATGAAAAACCGGATGACATCCTGATCCTTGATACGCCCGGCGTTAGCCCGTTTGCACCAGCAGACATTATCGCCATGGAAGCCTTCCGGGATTCCCTGCAGGCTGAACCCCTGCTTGTGTTACCGGCAAGCGGGGACATGCATGAGCATATCGACTGGGCCAATGCGTTCCGCGATATTGGCGTGCGTCGTTGCATCATTACCAAGTTTGATACCTCGCGCCGTATTGGTGCGGCTGTCAGCGCGGCCTTTGAAAGCAATCTGGCCCTCGCCCACTTCTCGGAAGCACCGTTTATCGCAGATGGTCTGATTGATGCGAACCCGGCCTATCTGGCACATCGTCTCCTGATGAAAGACCCGGCACGTATTGGCGCAAGCGTGGCTTGATCCGCGTACTACATGTACAGCGTCATCATACTCTCACTCCATCAACATTTTGGTATTCGTTTTCAGCTACAAATAGTTGGTGCTACCCTAACTAAATTCGGCTTGATCAGTGAAGTTGACGAAAGATACAATTCTGGAATGGCTACTTGGGCCCGCCAGGCAACTTCACAATTCAGGTGATGTGTGGAACGGTCTATGTGAGAGGCTCCTGGCGGGAGGGGTTTCCTTAAGCGGTGCTGTTTTTCGAAATCATGCTGTCCATCCCATATTCTCTCATGCCTATTTTATGTGGGCCCCGGGAAAGCCTTGGGAGTTGTGGTACGCCCCCCATCATAGCGGTGAACTAATTTCGGATAATGAATTGTTCGGTCATCGCTGCAAAATTGGCAGGTCCAGAGCCGGGTCGGTCTCGCGCAGAGCATTTGGAAAAATCCCTCTGCTTGCAATCCAAGACATTACAGGTGCCAAAAAAACGAGAAAAATTCTTTGTGTGGAGTTCCCGTTCTCGGATGGATATAGAAATACAGGCAGGTGGATCTCCGCCAGAGATCACGGTTTCAACGAAGAGGAAGAACAACTCATCAGGGATATCTCCCCTACACTCTGCCTCTTACTAGAGCTGAACAACATGCGACGTCGGCATGGTCTGGTATTATCATCATATGTTGGAACAGAACCTGCCAAACTCATTATCAATGGCCAGATCAAACGTGGCGATGTATCTGAAATCAAAGCGGCAATGCTATTCTTCGACATTCGCGGTTTCACCACGCTGTCTGATATACTGCCTTCGAAAGAGCTGGTTTCCATACTGAATCGTTTCCTTGATGCCATCTGCCAACCTGTCGAGGAAGCCGGGGGCGAAGTATTAAAGTTTATCGGCGATGCAGTTTTAGCGGTCTTCCCTATACGGGATAACAAAGAACCTGATAGTGATACCTGCCGGAAAGCCCTCGAGTGCGCACAGCAAGCAATCCATTCCGCAATGTCAGTAGATACTGGCGGCGCTGACAATAGAGGCGTAGTAGCAGCCCTGCATTTCGGAAAAGTCGTTTTCGGAAACATCGGTGCCGCGGACCGGCTTGATTTCACAATCATCGGCAAAGATGTTAATCTGTTAAGCCGTCTGGAGCAGAAGTGCAAAGAATATGATCAGGATATTCTTGCATCAGAACAATTTTCGGCTCTAGTTCCGGAATGTATGCAAGAAGTCGCGAAAGCGGAACTTCGCGGTATCAAGAATCCAGTTACCCTATTCGCACCTTGTTAAAAAAAGGGCCCCGTAAGGGACCCTTGAAAGTTCAACCGTTTCACGCAACAAAAACTGTGTACTGACAACCTTACCGGCCTACTGTGTCAGCGTGTCAAGTTTGCCATCAAGCGCGGCAATTGGATCTTTCGGCTTGAGGTCATGACGCAATTCAAAATGCAGCTGTGGCTGATCCACCGTGCCGGTGGTGCCGACCTTGGCGATGACCTGTCCCTTACGGACGTTTTCACCCTTGCGCACCAGCATGGCGTCCGTGTGCGCATAGGCACTCACCCAGCCACCAGCGTGCTTGATAAGAAGCAGGTTGCCGTAGCCCTCAAGGTCTGAGCCACGATAGACGACCTCGCCATCTGCTGTCGCGCGAATTGGCGTCCCAACCGGGGCAGCGATGTTAATACCATCATTGCGGCGACCATCTGGTGCCAGGCCGTAGCCCATCACAACCATGCCCTGAATTGGCCAGTCAAACCGGGTGCTGTTTGATTTTTCCGGCACCGCATAAGAAACAGAGCGCGGCGTATCCGTTGTCGGCGCTGTGGCTTCGCGGCGATAGGCACTGCCCGCCTGCGGATCAATATATGTGTTCCGGTTAGCGTTATTCACCGGCTGTGTTGGTGCAGCTCGCGGGATCGCCGCTGCTGCGGGCTGCGTTGCTGTAGGGATAACCAGGCGCTGACCAACTGAAAGCGTGTAAGGCGGTGTCAGGCCGTTCGCGATTGCAACCGTTGCCACATCAAGTCCGTAGGCACGGGAAATCGAATACAGCGTGTTCCCCGGACGCACGACATAAGACTGTGTACGGCTTTGCGGTTGTGGCTGGGAAACCGGCTGTGGCACTGGCGCTGCCTGTTGAGGCGGCGGTGTGTATTGTGCCTGCTGAATTTCAGGCTGTCCCAGACCGGGGATCAGCAACACCTGACCAACCTGCAAGGCGTAAGGCGCCGCCATCTGATTGGCGGAAATGATGGCATTGGCTTTAACACCATACCGGCGCGACAAGGCGTAAACAGTATCGCCCAGTTGCACACGGACATATCCTTGCGCTAGCCCTGCGGTCGCTGAGGCAGAAGAAGCCTGCGTATTTTCAGCAACCTGATAAATCGGATCTTTTTGATATGGGCGCTGCGTTGCTGGTGCCTGCATGGCAACCTGCTGCATTGGTGCGGCACTCGCAGCACGGCCAGTGACCAGTTGCGTTGGCGCGCTGGACGCCGCAACGCTGGTTTCGACGGCCATTTCCATTTCGTTGGAGGCATAGCCATAATCGAAGCTGCCATAGTCCGCAGCCTGACCTTGCATGATTTGTGACTGGTCTACGGTGTCGTAAACAGGTTCGGAGGCCATCATTGCTTCAATGGACTGGTCTGCACTTGCCACAACAAGGCGCGCATCAGAACCGGACGCGAGGGCTTCCTCGATATGTTTCGGGTGCGCCTTGCCTGGATCGGTCGCGAACTCGACAGGCGCGCCCTGCTCCTCAGCGAAGGCATTCAAGCCCAGAAATGAAACACTGCCAGCCAGCAGGAATAGTTTTGCACGCATTATTATCCTCCGGGTCACACTCGGTTAACCTCGGTTGAGAGAGTGCTGACACTTGGTTAATAAAGGTTTAAGTCCGCAGACGCCT
>JALEGJ010000127.1 GCA_022763115.1 Aquisalinus sp. | reverse complement strand
TCTGCATCAATCACAACCCATTTCTTCTCAATGTCCGCCGGTTTGGCATTGAAAGTTTTCATGATTATTGTTCCATATTCCTGTAAGGGTAGCGCCTTATAGTGAAGGTGAAATTCGGGTCAATAGGCTCGCGAAAAAAAGATGTAATTTCAGTGCCTTTTGAGTGTGGTATGATTAGACCACATTTTGATGGGGTGTGGAAAGGGTCAACATAGTGTCTTTTCAGGTAAGCAAAGTGATTGTATCGGGCGCGGTTCTCGCGCTGATCGCGGCGTGCTCTGGCGAGCAAAATCAACAGACGTCAACAGATACAGATAGCAGTAGTGTAGCTGCTGTCGAAAGGCCCTCTCCTGTTCAACAGACCATCCCCACAACAGATGAGCTCGGCACCTTCGACACGCCGGTTTCAGGCCTGACAGTGTGGGAACACCCTGATGTCATCTTTGAAAGCCTGGTGCTCGCGGCCAATGGCGCGGCGGGCATCATAGCTGTCAACTTTGAGCAGGAAGCTGTCGCCAGCCTGCCGGGCACTTTCGAGACAGGCCTTGCTCTTTCCTATCTGCCGGACGGCCAGACATCAGCAGGCATTATTGCTGCTTATGACGAAAGCGCAGGCATGCTCCGTTTTGTCGATCTTGAAGCTGGTCCTGTCAGTTTTGTGGAATGGGACATCACCGGCGAAACTGAACAACTCGCGACCTTACGCCCGTTATGTTTTGGCAAGTCAGCGAATAATGACCGTTTGAGCCTTTTTGCCATTGATGCAGCAGGTGATCTTTCCAGAAGTTTTGTCAGCCTCAATGGTAAGGCATTGCAGATCACGCCCGCAACCTCTCTGGGGCGCAGTGATGTCACAACCTGTGCCAGTAATGACGTTACTGGCGAGACCTATTTCCTGAGGGCCAATGGATCAGTTGAAGTAGCCAATGCTTTCGCCGAGACTGTCAGCTTTGAGCCGTTTACGGATTTGCCTGGCGGTGAGGCCGTAGAATTGGCCACGGCCCTGCGCGCTGAAAATGTCGGTTACCTCCTTGCCATGGTATCGTCAGAGATCGCTTCCGGCCCCTATGTGATTTACGCCTACGCATTGTCGGAAGCCCAGGCTGTCGGACAATTCACACTGGGCGAGTTTTCCGAAATCACTGCAGTCGAAACTATCAGCGCTTTCACGGCAGATGCCAGCAATTTCGGCGGGCTCTATCGAGAAGGCGCCATTGCCATCGTCGAAGGCAATGACACATTTACGCTGAAACTCGCCTCGTGGTCAGCTGTGAGCAACATCCTCGACTTGCAGCAGACCGATCGTCTCGACAGACGCGATATTGGTGTTCGGCCTGCATCTGAAGATGGTGAGGAACTGTTACTGCAACTGCCTGAGTTAGTCAGCGAGCCGCCGGTTCAGTAAGTCTGAACAGGTTGAATAGAACGGCAATCAACACAACCAGCGCCCCCAGTTGATGCCATAAACCGAGGCTAATCGGCACGGCTGCCAACAATGTCCAGATGCCAAGCAGGGCTTGCAGGAACACGGCACCTGTCACGAGTAAAGCTCGCCGTCCATAAGCCGCTCCTGCCCTGCGCAAAACCAGCCAGAAGATGATGGAGAGCGCCACGAGCACATAAGCCCCGAGCCGGTGATTGAACTGCACGGCGGCCATTGTTTCAAAGGCATGTAGAAAATCTGCCTGACCGACAAAATATCCATCCGGAAAAAACTTCCCGTCCATCAACGGCCAGGTGTTGTAGGTTTTGCCGGCACGTAACCCGGCGACGAACGCTCCCAATATGATCTGTACAAAGACAGCAACCATGAGGCCAATGGTCCACCAGCGATAAGTTTGACGTGTTCCTTTTTCCGGCGCTTCCCCAATCCTCTTCAGACTGAACTGCATCGCCAGCCAGAACAGGAGTCCGAAAATAATCACAGCAAGACCGAGATGCGCTGCCAGTCGATATTGGCTGACATCCACGCGGTCGACCAGACCACTGGACACCATATACCAGCCCATGGCCCCCTGCCCGCAGATCAAAAGGAAGATGCCGCCTAACTGCAACTTCAACGGCCGCGACGTCACGGCGCCGGAGAAAACAAACCACAGCATCGGGATCAGGTAAGCCAGCCCGATAAAGCGTCCCAGATTACGGTGCCCCCATTCCCACCAGTAGATTGTCTTGAATCCTTCCAAATCCATGCTGCTGTTGACGCGTTCAAACTCCGGAATCTGCTGATATTTCTCGAACTCCGACAGCCACTTTTCCTCACTCATAGGTGGGAGGGTCCCGATAATCAGGTCCCATTGCGTGATCGAAAGCCCGGAGTCCGTCAGGCGTGTGGCCCCGCCGACAGTGACCATCAACGCGACCAGCGCACACATGGCATAAAGCCAGATGGACAGGCCCTTCGCTGCTCTTTTATCCCGAACCCCGGCGGGGATCACCAAATCGGCGGAATTCACCACAATTATACCTCTTTTCTGCGCAACAGTTCCGCTAGAAACTATCCCGGCATTGCCCCATATATTGCCAGGACAGCCCCGGAGAACCGCTCATGAAACTTGATCCCAGCCTGAAGAAACTTATTGGCTTGCTCGTCTTCCTGCCAGCATTTCTGCTCTATATAGGACTGGTTGTAACAGTGTCAGACTATTTGCCGCAGCACTGGGCCATTCTGGGCATTTATTTCGTGATCGCCGGCACGGTCTGGGCTTTCCCGCTGAAACCCCTGATGATGTGGATGAACAAACCTGTCTCCAGTTACGACGAATAAGCTCAGCGGTGTATACTTCTCGTGAGGTAAGCAGACCGACCTCAGGGCCTGACGCTCAATGCTCAGTTGTTGCTCTCCTGCCCTAATGCGCTACACGTGATGGTCCGATCACAACAGCGTTCGCAATCAACAGGTTCAGCCCATCAAGATACGCTCTTGTTGCCGGGCTTTGCGTAAAACCAATCGTCACTCCCTGGCCAGCTTCCTCTACCATCACAAAAGGCTTATAGGCCAGTTGCACACGGTTTTCTTCCCAGAGATAGCCACTGACCAGCAACTCGTCTGCGTCTGCAAACCTGAAGACATTAACGCCATCCGCTTCGTTTAGAGGGCGATAAATATCTCTTCCTGTGACCAAAGCGATAGCGCTGTCATATCCGGCGGAGAGCCAATGATCTGTATTGGCTTCAACATTGACGAGGACACCTGGAATGTCTTCCGGTGAAGCACGGTGGTCATGAATATACGCTTCATACTCATCGACCGTCTCCAGGATGGTGCCTTCCACGCGTGACTCCTCAGCATCATCCTCATCCTTTTGATCTCCTTCACTCACAGCATATTCGCGCTTGGTCGAAATGAGTCCCAGATCGGAGCTGCTTAACTCTGCAAGCGCCCCGTCAATGGCGATCAGTACACCACCGCCCTCTACAAAATCTTCTAATAAAGAGACTCTGCCAAAGGTGTCGAGCATATCGCCGTAACTATCCGGCAGAATGACAACATCATAGTCGGACAAATCGGCCCGGCTCATCGAGGAGACCCGTATCGTTGCGACGGGCAGACCGAGTTTGCGCTCCAGAACATAACGCATACTGCCAGCTGAGGTTGGGCTCGTGCCCTCCCCCCAGGCCAAGGCGACTTTTGGTAGTTTCAAAGTGGCAAAAGATGAGCTGCCGAAGTTAGGACCATCTTCGACCCAACTGGTATCCATAGCGATAAACTCAGCACCAATCTCGGTTGCCAGTTCTGACAGATCAGGACCAAGGTAAGAGGAATTTGCCGCTATCGTAAAAATGGCGGAACCCGAGGGATATGTCTCACCATTGTAGGTAAATGGCTCATCTGTCGTTTTACCTTTCAGTCCCTCTTGCAGGGCCGCGATAACCAGGCGCACCTGACCACTATCAGTCCAGGGAATGATATATCCAAACTCGGCGCCAACACTGCCGACGGGCATGATTGGATCGTCCGCAGTAACAATCGTGGTATCCGAAATAGAAGCACGGTTGCATTGCTCTGCCTCCAGACCAAACATGAGCGGCAAGGACCATGCTGTCACATCATAAAGTTCATGGTTTAAGCCACGATCACGGCGGCTCTCCTGCTCTGCAACAAACTCGTCGGCCAAAGGCGTTAGTTCACTGAGAAGTGTACGTGCCAGCCTTCCTTGCGGTTGCGCCAGATCAACAATAAATGCCCCCTCCGGATAATTGCTGCCGCATAAACTGGCACCATTTCCAGCTCTCAATACCTCAAGGCCCTGGCGCGCCAAAGTCCGCGCCAGCGTTTCAGCTTCAAACCGTCTCGTTGCAAGGTCCATGACCACATAGCGATCACTTGCGCCCCGTGCCTCATCAATCGCAGAACGGCGATAGGCCGCATAGCCAGACAGGTAGTCATCCTTGTTTCTGGCCACGACTTCCAGCGTGGCGAGTGAAGAAAGAACATTATTCCGTACACCCTCGGCATAAGTTAGTTCAGATCCATCTCGACGGGTGAAAACCAGACCGCGCGGCGATGCCTGCTCGAAGGTCATTGCCGTAGCGCCATTCAATGTTGGCCACATGTCCCCATAACCGGGATAAAAGGCGTCGTATACCTCGCGCGTAAAATACGGCACGCCAAACGCATCAAAGTAGCTGGCCATGTTCTGCCCAAGTTGCACCTGATTATCGCGTTGTGCATCCGTGATATTGGGATTGTAAGGCTTGGCGGCAGGCGGGAAGTAATAGGTGTTGTCGCCGCCCATTTCATGACTATCCACATAAACGACCGGATTCCATTCCAGTACAGCTTGAACCTTACCAATGGTTTCTGGCTGGGTCATGGCAAACCAGTCACGGTTCAGATCAAATATATAATGGTTGAAGCGTCCGCGCGGCCAGGGTTGATCATGCTCTGCGGTGTAGCGATCCGCCATCGGTTCCAGTCCCAACGCTGAGGTGAAGCTATGCACGAAACGCGCGCGACCATCAGGGTTCTGCAACGGATCAATGATGATGATAGTATTTTCCAGAATGGTCTCGACCAGCTCATCCTCTTCAGCGGCTAACAGGTGGTAGGCCATAAACAAGGCGCTATCCGGCGGGGTGATCTCGTCTCCATGTACGCCGTAAGATAGCCACACGACAGCCGGCAGATCTTCCAGTGTCTGACCGGGGAGAGCCTCGCCATCCGCAAGCCTGTCGGTTGTTGTGCGTATGTCCTCAAGCCGCTGCATGTTTTCCGGTGACGCAATGACAGCATAGAACAACTCGCGTCCCTGCCAGCTCTCTGCATATGTCTGCACCTTCATCCTGTCAGGTGCAGCTTCAGCCAGCGCGCGCATATAGGTATTAATTTCCTCGACTGAGGAGATGTCTTCACCATGATCATGGCCAACGACGTCCTGAAGTGTCGGGATTTGCGGATTATAATCTGCCTCCGGATATGACTGCGCCATAACTGGCGAACCTAAAGTCATTCCAAAAACCAAACCGGCCAAAAAATGTGAAAGCTTCACAAAGCTACTCCATGTTGTTCAGACGATTAAATGAAGCCGATTTTGTGCAGCTTTGCAAAGGTCAACATCTGAGCAGACTGGTAGAAATGTGTTTCCATGTCTCGGGAATAATCTGTGACCCATGTGTCCAGAATGGACCGAAACGAAATGGTCGGAACGGCGGGATTCGAACCCACGACCCCTACACCCCCAGTGTAGTGCGCTACCAGGCTGCGCTACGTTCCGACACACTCAAGAGATGCTCACTATAGGGCCGAGGCCCAGCGCTGCAAGCATCCAATTCTTTCCCTATCAAGCTGATAGAATATTACTATGCTTCGTTGATTTGTCAGCGCAATCAACCTAGTTGTCGGTTGTGGTAACGAGGATTATTTCCCATGACACTAACTAAATCACTTATAATGACTTCCTCTATCGCCGTTCTGCTCGCAGCGTGTGGTGGCGACAAAACGACGGAAGAAAAAATCACTGATGCCGCTAAAGAAGCAGAGGCAGCTGTTACAGAAGCCGTAGCTGAAGTTGAAGAAACTATCGCCGAAGCAACCGAGCCAGCGCTTTGCGAAGGATTTGGTCCACAAACACCGCGCGACATTTCCAGCGCGGTTGGGACAAACCCCGTCAAGTTCACGATGGCACCGGCATCAACTGAAATGAACCTGTGCAACATCCACACACACACAAATGCCGAACACAAAGGCCCTGGTTTCAGTGTTTACGTGGGTGACGGTGTCAATGGTGGCTACGCTTGTAATGGCGCGTCAGAACTGACTGAAGCCGAACTGACCCCACCGGAAGGTAGCTCTTACGGCGGTGTTGTACCAGGCGATACGATTGAGGTTCACTGGGTTCATACGTCCTGTGACATTCAGCCGGGTGAAGGCCTTGGCTCTTGCCTCAGCGACACTTGTGAAAATCCGCTGCTGCGTGTGGAAGCCCAGAGCTTCCTGGTCGTCAATGATCCAAACGCACTGGATTTCACGGACTTTGGGTACGCCGGACCGGGTGAAGGTCTGCATCAGCCAAAAGCACTGCCAACTGGTACAGGTACGCCGGTTGTGTTCCGTGGTTCAACGACAGGCCCATCCTACACACAGGCCAAATGTTCTCCGCTGGAAGTGACATGGAGCGTTCGCCCGAATTGTGCGAAAGTTGACATCAACTCACTGAACCGCTGGGCCGAAGAAGGTAATGTCTTCAATGAGACAGAGTCCCATGGTGTTCGCCAATTGGTGACAGCACCTGAGTTGCTGGACCAGATCAACTAGATTTCAGGCTTCTTAACAAGCCAGCTTTGTAAAAACATGAGGGCCTGTCCTGACCGGACGGGCCCTTAATTTTTGCGCCTGATGTATTGCAATCATGCGAACAGCATTATGCTGTCATGGCAAACAGGGAGCGGTCTGTATGGTCACACAAGCGTCCGAAAATCTGGCGCTCTATGCCTATGACGTGATGCAGGATGGCAGCGTCAGCCCCCTTCCCGTCACGGCGCCCGACACATCCGTACCTGCCAGCGCTGCCTATCGCTGGATTCACATTGACCTCAACCATCCTGATGCGCGCAGCTGGATTGCTGGACATTGCGACCAGTTCGTGACCGAGGCCCTGACCCGGCAGGATACACGCCCGCGCTGCACGCGGCATGATGGCGGCCTGATTCTTATCCTGCGCGGGGTCAATCTGAACCCGGAAAGTGACCCCGAGGACATGGTGTCCATCCGCTTATGGGTCACCGGGAACCTCATTATCTCCGCTCGGCTGCGTCGCCTGATGGCGATTGTCTCCTTGCGCGAGCGCATGGAGGCTGGTGACCCTCCCCCCTCTCCTGCCGCGTTCATCTCTTATCTTGCCAGCGGCCTGACCGAGCGAATGGACCCTGTGGTCAGTGGCCTGACAGATAAAACCGATGAGCTTGAGGATCGCAGCATCGAAAACCAGACAGTCATGCGCGCAGATTTAGCCGAGCTGCGCCGTACCACCATCATCCTGCGCAGATATATTGCCCCGCAACGCGACGCGCTGAATCGCCTCAGCACGGAAACAGTCACGTTCATTTCCGATGAGCAACGCATTTCCATCAGGGAAACCGTGGATCGTATCACGCGTCTGGTAGAGGAACTGGAAGCCCTGCGCGAGCGCAGCATCGTTCTGTACGAACAACTCTCTGACAAACGTGCCGAAGAAATGAACCGGAACATGCTGGTTCTTTCTGTCGTCGCGGCGATCTTCCTGCCACTCGGCTTTCTCACAGGCCTGCTCGGTGTCAACATTGGCGGCATTCCGGGCGCGGACGTGCCATGGGCCTTTGGCCTTTTCTGCGGTTTTCTGGTTGTGATATCAGCGACCTTGCTGTGGTATTTCCGCAAACTGAAATGGATCTGATGTGACCCGCTTCATTCTCGCTCTATGTGCAATCATTGCTGGCCTGCACTCTGTCTGCTTTGCACAGTCAAATCTCGATGCCATCCGTGCGGGGATCGACCAGAGGTCGCAAGAATTACGGATTATTTCGGCGCAGGTCAGAACCGAAGGCGCTGACCTTGTTACGCTGCGTAGTCAGACCCGTGATCTGCAACGGGAAGCGGAGACACGCACAGCACCATTGCGGGACCAGGTCGCAGAAATCAGAGCTGACTTACAAAGATTGGGCGATCCGCCCGCAGAAGGATTACCACCAGAGTTGCCTGATATCGCTGCAGAACGACTGCGTTTGAGCGAAGCGCTGGCTTTCTACGATGGTTATCTGCGTCAATCTGATCTGAACATTGCCGAAGCTGAGCGATTGGTCGAAGAAATATCAGCTTTGCGTGAGGCGCTTTTTTATCAGCAACTGTTTGCTCGAGATGCATCGCCCCTTCTGCCTGCAAGTTGGCAAGAGTATTGGGATGCTACAGTAGAGGGGAGCGAAACAGTCTGGAGAAGTTTCGCGGACTGGAAATCCCAGTTGCGAGCGGACGGGCGCATTGGCCCTGCATTAATCAGCTTGACGTTGAGTGTTGTGCTCGCGCTCGCCCTGTTCTTGCCGATACGCAGGCGGCTTGACCGGGAAGTGACAAAACGTATCGCCAAAGCAGAACCATTGCCGTCCCGTCGCGTTCTGGTGGCCGCTGCCCGTGCGTCAGCACGGGTCATACCGGGGTTAATTGGCCTTTATATCATTCGGGAAGCATTACGATTGAACGGTGTGCCGGACGCAGATAGCGAAGACTTATTCAATATTATCTGGTTTTCAATCGCGGCCCTCTTGCTGGTAGACGGTGCAATCGTTGCTGCATTTTCCTTTGGCCAGCCACAATGGCGCGTCTTGCCAGTGAAGGCATCCTCCGGCCCGCAATTACGTTTCGCCTTGATAGCGGCAGTTGTTATGCTTGGAATCGACAGGGTTTTAGCGAAAGTTGCGATTGATTTCAGCAACGAGGCGGCGGCGCTCACATCCTTGCACAGCATGAGCACGGCCATCCTTGCGGGGCTCTTACTGTTTTTATGCCGCCGCACTTTGTGGGAGGTCGACCCTTCCAGGCAGACCCAAAGTGACAGCACACCACATTCAGAGATGAAAGCAATACGCCGCACACGACATATTGGGCGTTTTGTGGCCTTTACTGCAATTTTGGCCGTCATCCTTGGATATATCACCCTTGGCCATTTCCTGACGACACGACTGTTCGGATTGGCGGCGCTGGTGACAGTTATCTGGGTTCTGCGAGCCTTCCTGCGCGAAGGTATACGGCTGTTTGATCGTAAATTTTCCAGCATCAGCAAACCGGAGAATGAACAGGAAAACCTGCTCTATTTCTGGCTAAGCCTGAGTATTGATGTAGTCGCCCTGCTTGCGTTTATTCCCCCGGCATTCATCCTGCTGGGGGCAGACTGGCTGGATGTGCGCGATGGCGTTGCGGATGCATTCTTCGGTTTTGATATCGGGTCTGTACGGATATCTGTCGCGAATATCCTGACCGCTATCGCGCTCTTTGTAGGCGTTATGTACGTCACCCGCCTCTTTCAAAAGGCCGCAGAAACGAGAATTTTCCCGCAATCCCGCATAGATATTGGCGTGCAAAACTCCTTGCGTACCCTGATGGGGTATATTGGTCTCATCATCGCTTTTACCATTGGCGTCAGTACACTCGGCTTTGACCTCTCCAATCTGGCGATCATTGCCGGAGCGTTGTCTGTCGGCATCGGTTTTGGTTTGCAAAGTATTGTCAACAACTTCGTATCAGGACTGATTCTGTTATTCGAAAGGCCCATTAAGGTTGGAGACTGGATTGTAACGAGTTCTGGCGAAGGATATGTCAAACGCATTAGCGTGCGGTCGACCGAGATTGAAACCTTCGACCGCTCCTCCGTTATTGTGCCAAATTCTGAGTTGATTTCCAGCGCTGTTACCAACTGGACGCATAAGGATAAAATTGGCCGCGTTATTGTGCCTGTAGGCGTTTCCTATAATGCTGACCCGGAGCAGGTGCTGCAAATCCTTGCGGACGTTGCCAGGGAAGATCCACTAATTTTGGATTATCCGGCTCCACTGCTGACTTTTAACGATTTCGGTGACAGTTCTCTAAATTTTGAGCTGCGCGGATTCATCAATGACATCAACAGCTCCCTCTCCACCCGGACACGTCTGCGCGTTGCCATATTCAAGAAGTTGAAAGAGGCAAATATCGAAATTCCGTTTCCGCAGAGGGACCTGCATATCCGGTCCAATGTCGATCACAGCAATGTGCAGGAGACGAATAATCAATCAACCACTTGAGCAAGCGCGCTATGACTCATTCCGGCGCTGCCGGCCAAATTTTGGTGACGGAATATCCCAGATGATCGCCGCCGCCCGAATGAGAAATGTCGCGAACGCCGCCAGAGGCGCAGCTATCCCTTGCGTCATCCCCGCTGCCAGCAGGCCCATATAGAGCCCTGCCCCGATCAGGGCCGCGGTGGCATAAATGTCCTGCTTCAGAATAAGCGGCGGCTCATTGAGCAGAACATCCCGCACCACGCCACCAAAGGTCGCCGTAATTGCGCCCATGAAAATCGCAATAACGACAGGTGCATTCATGGCAATAGCAGCCTGAGCGCCAAGAATAGCAAACACCGCCATGCCCAGAGCATCAGCCCAGATCAATGCTTTCAGACGGTTTGACAAAAGAGGCTGCGCCAGGGTGGCGATAATCGCCCCGGCCAGACAGATGAAAACAGCAGACGGGTCGCGTATCCACCAGACGGGGAAAGCGCCAAGCATCACATCGCGGATCGTCCCGCCGCCAACACCGGTCACAAAGGCGATCAGGGCAACACCGAAGAAATCCATATCATTGCGCAGTGCCGTCAGCGCACCAGAAATCGCGAAGACGAATAGCCCGAAGACATTGAGATATTGAAAGACTGTGATGCTGTCGAAAGACATGGCTGCTCTCTTGCTGATAGTCGTGTCATTATGCGCACTATCTGTCTTCTGCAAGCGCAGCTTGCTATCGTTTCGGCTCAGGCATATATTGCTACTAAATGAACTTTCGGGGCGGGGTGAAATTCCCCACCGGCGGTAATGCAGCAGGAGCCTAGCTCCCGATCTGACAAGCCCGCGAGCGGAAGCACTAAGCCATCCGGCTTGATGTGGATGCAGGATTTCGGTGAGAGTCCGAAGCCGACGGTATAGTCCGGATGGTAGAAAGTTCGAGGCAAACGACACCCTGAATCCGGGTTCGTTAAGCTATGACGAGAACCACACGTGATTATACGTGTGCTCTTAATTAGTTGCCTTTGCGCCCTGAAAGTCCGGTTTTGAGAGGCTTTTATGGGTGATGAAACCCCATACATGATGCGCGCGATTGATCTCGCCAGACGGGCGGAAGGGTACACCTCCCCGAACCCGATGGTCGGCTGCGTGCTCGCTAAAGACGGTCGCATCCTGGGAGAAGGTTTTCATGCCCGTCCCGGCACGCCGCACGCAGAAGCAAATGCCTTGCGCGCAGCCGGAGAGCAGGCCCATGGCGCAACCGCCTATGTCACGCTTGAACCCTGCAACCATTACGGCAGTAACCCGCCTTGCACAGAAGGGCTGATAAAAGCCGGGGTCGCTGAGGTTGTGTACGCCGTATCTGACCCAAATCCGGTTGCTGCCGGAGGCGATGACAGATTACGTGATGCCGGCATCAAGGTCCGATCTGGCCTGTGTGCTTCAGAGGCAGCACATCTGAACAGGTTCTGGCTGCACCATATCCGTCAGCAGACGCCTTATGTCATTGCCAAGTTTGCGAGCAGTCTTGATGGCAAAATCGCCACAAGAACAGGTGACAGCAAGTGGATTACATCGGAAGCGGCACGCCTGCGCGGACATGATCTGCGCCAGGCCTGTGATGCAATTATCGTTGGCGTAGATACCATCATTTCTGATGACCCAAGCCTGACCGCGAGAGGTAAATTGCCGGCGGGGCATCGCCAGGCAGCCCACCCCTTGCGGGTCGTACTCGACAGTACGGGCCGGGTGCCACTGGAAGCAAAAATTTTCCGCTCGACGACACCAGGAAAAACACTGCTGGCAACGACGACCGCCATGCCTGCTCTGAAAGAACAGGCGTTACGCGGGCGAGGTGTCGAGGTTGTGCGGCTGAAGGCGGACACTGCCGGGCGACCTGATCTCTCTTCCCTTCTCACAGCCTTGCATGAGCGTAATGTTCTTTCCTGCATGATTGAGGGGGGCGGCAAGGTCCTTGGCAGTTTCTTTGACGCAAGACTTGTCGATGAGGTCTGGGCCTTTATCGCGCCTGTCATCATCGGCGGTGATGCCGCAGTACCCGTCGCAGGCCTTGGGGCTGAAACGCTCGATAATGCGTTCCGCTTGCAGAATACTGAAATTGAACAACTGCATGGCACGTTGCTGATGCGCGGCGCCGTATCGAAACATAATTCGGAGGCAACATGTTCACAGGCCTCATAGAAGAGATAGGTCAAATCGCTGATATTTCGCAGGCGGATCAGAAATACACCCTGACCATCAGCGCCAACAAGGTGCTGCAGGATGTCGCTATCGGCGACTCGATTGCGGTCAATGGTGTCTGCCTCACGGTCACCAGCTTCACCCATGAAGCTTTCACCGTTGATGCAGTGCCGGAAACGCTTGCGCGTACGAACCTTGGTGATCTTGCCTCCGGCAGCAAGGTGAACCTCGAACGCTCCGCCACACCGCAAACCCGCCTCGGCGGCCATTATGTACAAGGCCATGTGGATAGCACTGGGGTCGTTGAGAGTTTCCGGGCAGACAAGGAAGCGATCTGGGTCACCATCAGGACCGCGCCGGACCTGATAAAATACATCGTGACCAAAGGCTACATTACTATTGATGGCACCAGCCTGACAGTCGTGGACACTGGTGAAGACTGGTTCAACATCACACTCATTCCGCACACGCAGGAACATATCACACTGCCCCGAAAGTCGGTCGGTGAGCGGGTCAACCTCGAAACAGACATCATTGCCAAATATGTTGAGAAACTGCTTGGCGCACAAACAATAACAGAAGCGCAAGGAGGCCATCATGCCATTAGCTAATCTGGAAGACGCCATTGCCGATTTTCGTGCCGGCAGGTTCGTTATTATCGTGGATGATGAAAACCGCGAAAATGAAGGCGACCTGGCCTTTGCGGCAGAACTGATTACGCCGGATGCCGTCAATTTCATGGCGCGCGAAGGCCGCGGCCTGATCTGCTGCGCGATGGCGGGCGAGATCATTGACCATTTCGGTCTTCCCCTGATGGTTGAACCAAAAGATAACCAGTCAGGGTTTGGTACGCCGTTCACGGTCTCGGTTGAAGCAGCATCAGGGGTCACGACAGGCATTTCGGCACATGATCGTGCCCGGACCATTCAGGTGTTGATGGACCCGATGAGTAAAAAATCTGACATTGTCATGCCGGGCCACATGTTCCCCTTGCGCGCGCGCGATGGCGGGGTTCTGGAAAGGGATGGCCAGACGGAGGCCAGCGTTGACCTCGCAAAACTGGCTGGCCTGCGCCCCGGTGGTGTCATTTGCGAAGTCATGAATGACGATGGCACAATGGCACGCCTGCCGGATCTGGAAGAGTTTGGTAAAAAACATGGCATCCGGATCATTTCGGTCGAACAAATTCAAGGCTGGCGACGGGAGACGGAAGCTGTATTCCGTGCTGCCGAATGAGAACCGAAGGTCTGACAACAGCGATTGATGGCGTGCATGATGGTACAGGCCGCAAGGTAGCCATCATCTACACACGCTGGAACGACGAGATTATCGGGGAAATGCGCGAGGCGTGTCTCCACACCCTGCAAGCTCAAGGCGTAGCAGAAAGCGACATAAGCCAGATTATTATTCCAGGCGCTTTTGAATTTCCGCTCACCTGCACGCTGGCCGCCGAAAGCGGAAAGTTTGATGCGGTCATCGCCCTTGGCTGCGTCATTCGCGGTGAGACACCGCATTTTGATTATGTCGCAGGCGAAGCGGCGCGCGGCATTACAGCTGCCTCGCTAAGCGGCAAAACACCCGTTATATTCGGTGTGCTGACCGTAAATACGGAGGAGCAAGCCTGGCAACGGGCCTCCAAAAACAAGGACAACAAGGGCGCAGAATTCGCCCTCGCCGCGCTGGAAATGGCGAGCGTTACAGAGAACTTGAAGAGAGACTAGATATGGCTGAAGGATCTATCATGAGTGAAGATATATTGAAGCGACCAGGCCGCGCTGAAGCAGAAGCGGCAGTTCGCACGCTACTCGCCTATATCGGGGACGACCCCTCCCGCGAAGGCCTGATTGATACGCCCAAACGTTTCGTCAAAGCCTATGACGACTGGTTTCAGGGCTACAACGAGGACCCGGAAGCTGTGCTGTCCCGCACCTTCGAGGAAGTGGAAGGCTACGATGATATCGTCCTGATGAAGAACATTCGCGTGACAAGCCATTGCGAGCACCATGTGGCGCCGATCATCGGCACGGCCCATGTGGCCTATCTGCCTGACACCCGCGTTGTTGGCATCTCCAAGCTGGCACGGCTGGTTGATATTTACGCCAAGCGTCTTCAGTCGCAGGAAATCCTGACCAATCAGATTGCCCAGACACTGGACCGTGTTCTGAAACCACGCGGCGTCGCGGTTCTGGTTGACGCTGAGCATCAATGTATCTCAACGCGCGGCATCAACAAGACTGGCGTCAGCTGTGTCACCCGCTGCTTTACCGGCGCCTTCAGGGAAGCAACGATGGAAGACAGGTTCTTCAGGCTGATTAAGTAAAGGACGGACACTATGGGCAAGGTATATGAAAAGATTGATGATCGCTGGGCTGATTTCATCAAGGCCCAGAAGATGTTCTTTGTCGCAACCGCGCCCCTTTCTGCTGATGGCCATGTCAATGTGTCTCCCAAAGGATACGACAGTTTTGCCATCCTTGATCCACTCACAGTCGCCTATCTTGATGTGGGCGGCTCCGGCATTGAGACTGTCGCCCACATTCAGGAAAATGAGCGCATCACGATCATGTTCTGTGCTTTCGAAGGGGCTGCCAAAATTCTACGCCTTTATGGACATGGCGAGGCTATAGACTTCAATCACCCGGAATTTGCTGATCTGATGACGCTGTTCCCGGCGCATGACCGTGCCCGGAACATCATTCGGGTAAAGCTGACCCGCATTCAGGATAGCTGCGGCTGGGGTGTGCCGTTTTACGAATTCAAATCAGAGCGCGACCAGCTTCGGCGTTATTACGAAAACAAGACCGCCGACGAGATCCGCGACAAGATTTACGTCAGCAACGCCCGGAGCCTCGATGGCCTCACTGGCATTGAAAAACCTGAATAAAGCGCGCCCACCTTGTACATTTCGTAATTTTGGCATGGCGCATGACCTGCCTTAATATGTAAGTAACGAGATTTACGAGGGAAAATTCAATGTCACGCATATCAGAAGCACTTAACGTGCGCACCAGTTTTCTTGCCCTGACAGCCGCCGCACTCTCCCTTGCGGCATGCAGCAGCAGCGAGACCCCGAGCGCAACCGACACAAATGTTGTGGGCAAAGCCGAGTCCGGCAGCAGTCAGCTCTCTGTCGAAGTCGAAAAGTATGAGCTCGACAATGGCCTCGATGTTGTTCTGCATGTGGACAAATCTGACCCTGTCGTGGCGATCAACCTCGCCGTACACGTTGGGTCAGCCAGAGAACTGCCGGGCCGCACAGGTTTTGCCCACCTGTTCGAGCACCTGCTCTTTCTGGACTCTGAAAATCTCGGCTATGGCGGCCTTGATGAAATGAACACCCGTATCGGCGGCGAAGGTACCAACGGCTTCACCACCAATGACATGACGCAATACTTTCAGGCCGTGCCCGCAGACGCGCTTGAGAAAATCATCTGGGCCGAAGCCGACAAGCTCGGTTATTTCATCAATACGGTGACAGAAGACGTCATCATCAACGAAAAGCAGGTCGTTAAAAACGAAAAGCGCCAGCGCGTTGATAATCAGCCCTATGGCCATAATTTCTACGTCATCGGCAAGGCGATGTACCCGGAGGATCACCCCTATAACTGGCAAGTCATCGGCTCTCTGGCTGATCTTGAAGCCGCAAGCCTTGAGGATGTGCAGGCATTCTATCGCCGCTGGTATGTTCCAAACAATGTGACTGTCACGATCTCGGGTGACTTTGAGCCTGCTGAAGCCAAACGGCTCGTAGAAAAGTATTTCGGTGAAATTCCGCGTGGGGAAGATATTGCCCCTATCGCACCACGCGCTGCCGTGCTTGAGGAAAACATTTCGCTTTATCACGAGGACAGTTTCGCCACTGTTCCCCTAATGACGATGGTCTGGCCCGCCGCAGAGCAATTCCATCCGGACACCTACGCACTGGAAATTCTGGTTGAGTACCTCACACAGGGCAAACGCGCCCCACTCAACGAAGTCCTGATTGATGAACAGAAGCTGACCTCGGATGTCAGCATGTTCAATAACGCCTCAGAACTTGCCGGAGAAATCTATCTCTTTATCAACTCCAATGCCGGAGAAGACCTGGACGGCCTTTTACCTGCCCTCGAACAGGGTTTTACCCGCTTTGAAGAAAATGGCATCTCGCAGGATGATCTCGACCGCATCAAGGCGGGGCTGGAAGTTGACTTCTATGACAACATTCAGAGCGCGCTTGGCAAGGCTATTCAGCTTGGTGAATACAATCTGTTCACGGGTGATCCTGGCTACATCAACAAGGATATCAGCCAGATACTTGGTGTCACAACTGATGATGTGATGCGCGTCTATGAAACATATATCAAGGACAAGCCCTTTGTGGTGACCAGCTTTGTGCCAGAAGGGAAACTGGAACTGGCTCTAGAAGGGTCCACTCAGGCGGAAGTTGTTGAGGAACAGATCATTCAGGGCGCAGAAACTGTTGCCGAATTTGATCCGACAATCCGCAGCTTCGAACCAACACCATCTAGCTTCGACCGAACCGTTGAGCCACCATTTGGTGACCCTTACGAATTGAGTTCACCGGAAGTCTGGCGCAGTGCTCTGAATAACGGCATTGATGTTTACGGCATTGAGAACACGGAGACCCCGCTGGTCTATTTCTCCCTCGCCATTGATGCCGGGCGCGAGCGTGGCGATGCTGCGAAACCTGCCGTCGCGAACATGACAGCTGACATGCTGGAGAAAGGCACGGCCAGTAAAACCACCGCAGAACTGGAAGATGCCATCAACAAGCTGGGCTCTTCCATCAGGATCAGTGCGGGCAGCTATGGCACCTTCGTGCAGGGCGAAACACTGGCCAGAAACTTCGATGAAACGATTGCGCTCGTAGAGGAAATGCTTCTGGAACCGCGTTGGGATGAGGAAGAGTTTGAGACATTGAAACGTCAACGGATCAATGAACTTGAACAGGCCGCCGGCAGCCCTAACGCGATTGCCGCGCGCGAAGCCGCACAACTATTATATCCTGAAGATCACATGTTCAGTTATCGCCCTTACGGGACGGTCGAAAAACTGGAACCCGTAACTCTGGATGATCTGAAAGCGTTCTACACGACCAATTACACCCCGGCTGACGCGAAACTGCGGGTTGTAGGTGACATCAGCGCCGATGCCGTGTCGTCAGCTTTCAGCGGCCTTGCTGATCGCTGGAATAAACCGGGCCCGGCTGCCGTCAGCTTGCCGCAGGCAGAAGACGTGCTCGCATCGGAAATTCACTTTTATGATATTCCGGGGGCGAAGCAATCTGTCATTATTGCGGCAAGGCCGTCCCTCGCCGCGACGGATGATGACTACCCGCTGGCGGAAGCCATGAACTTCCTGCTTGGCGGCATCTACACATCCGAGTTGAACACAGAGCTGCGCGTCAATCGCGGCTACACATATGGCATCCGCTCCGGGTTCAATGGCGCGGAAGATCGTGGCACATTTGCCGTCCAGACGAGCGTGCGCTCCAACGTCACGCTTGAGTCAGTAGAATTGATCCGGGACATCCTCGCCAATTATGGGCCCGAGTTTACTGAGGATGACCTCACGATCATGAAGGGCGCCTTGCTGCGCGGCCTCGCACTCGAGACCGAGACACTGGACGACAAGCTCGGTGTGCTGGAAGATATCAGCGCCTATGGCTATCCGGATGATTACCTCGCCCGCAATGCTGACCGCGTGGAAGCCATGACCCTGGAAGACTTCAAGGCACTGGCAGAAAACTACCTGCGCCCGGATGCCATGAACTGGCTTGTGGTCGGTGATGCCGAAACGCAAGCTGGCCGCCTGGAGCAGGTTGGCTTCGGAGCCCCCGTCATGCTGGAAACAGAGTAAGCAGAACTGTCTTGAACAGCGCCATTCCGGTTGGATCGCACAGCCGGAATGGCGCTGGCAGACAAAAACAATGCCATTTTTGCCAGAAATTCACCCGCCCTCCGCGATTAGGGTGAGCATTCTAATTTTTCTTCCTATCTTCCACTCATCGAAGGAATAAGTCCGGGAAATAATTTCACCGGCCTTCTTGAAGAAAGGAATTTTTGAAATGGCAAAAGCTGAAACAAAACAGGCACCTAAAGTTGTTGAAATGGCTCGTAACGGCTGGTTGGCTTACATCGGCATGTACGGCGCAGCATTTGAGCGTCTTCAGCCACGGATTGAAAAACTGAACCTCAACACAGGTGACGTTTGGAACGAGCTGATCGCCAAAGGCGAAGCAATGGAAGAAGCTGCTCAGGAGCGCTTCCAGGAAGTGCGCGAGCGTGCAGAAGATCGTTATGGCGACCAGATTGAACGCGTCCGTGAAATGATGCCAAAAGCTGGCAAGGACAGCAGCGAAGTTGAAACACTTCACGAAGAGATTGCTGAGTTGAACAAGCAAATCACATCTCTGAAGCGTAAAGTGACTTCTCTGGATAAAGCAGTAAAAGCTGCCTAACCGGAAACGACTTTCAGGGGCACCCGCAAGGTGCCCCTTTTCATTTCAGGCACAAAAATAAAAAGGGAAAAGGCATGACAAAAAAAGAGACATCATCCGCCAATGACGTTGCCAGACGTATCTGGCTTGCGGGCGTTGGTGCTTATGGCAAAGCCTTTTCCGATGCACAGGAATCTCTCGAAAAAATCGGCGAAGATACAAGCCGCCGGTTTGAAGAGCTTGTCGCGCGCGGCGAGGAGATCGAGGATAATCTGGAAGAAAAGAGACAGGACCTGATGGAGCGGATGCCCAAGCAGCCCTTCGCGCTTGATGATCGCATTCAGGATATGCGCCAGCGTCTTGGTCTCGTCATACCTGCTAACGGCAATCACGACACTGCCCCTACGGAATTTGAGGATCGCCTCGAGCGCCTTGAAGACAAGGTTGATCTTCTGCTGGAACAAGTTCAGGCTCTCAGCAAATCGCCAGTGAAGAAAAAGACGGCGACCAGAAAACGGGCAACAAAAAAATAAGCTGTGCCCGATTGCCGGGCAAAGCTGAATGGCCTCTAAATCATCAAAGTCATCGCCGAGACCAAAGACTCGCGACCGTATTTTGCAGACGGCTCTGGCCCTCTTCAATGAAGAAGGAGAGGCAGAAGTCTCCACGGTCGAAATTGCGGCTGTGCTCGATATATCGCCCGGTAATCTCTACTATCACTTCAAAGGCAAGGACGCGATTATCGAGGGTCTCTTCGATGACTTCGAGGAGGAAATTCGACAGGTGCTGACAGCGCCGATCGCCAAGCCTCTGGCTGTCGAAGATAACTGGATTTATCTCTACATCATTTTTGAAGAGATTCACGACTTCCGCTTTTTCTATAATGCCCTGCCCACCTTGCTGGACAGGTGCCCCTCTCTTCAGCCACGCTTTCGCAGGCTGATGGCCTTGAAGCAGGATGTCGCCAAAGCCATCCTGATTTCCCTGCAAAAAGCCGGTGTTCTCGCCATCAGCCAGACCGGTGTTGACCTTCTGGCAGAACGCATCGCCCTGCAAATCACCTACTGGATACAGTACTGCTCCCTGAAGGACCCGAACCGCAAGGAAGCCGCGTTGATCCATGAGGGTGTCTTCTCGATCCTCTCGCAGCTAACACCCTGGTTGGGTGAAGACGGTATTGCCTATGCGACCCTGCTGGAAGAGTTTTACGAAAGCAGAAATGCCTGACTGAAATGAGAGAGAAACTTTGCCTGATAAGGCAATCCGGGCTTGACATTTCATCAAATGTTCTATATATGTTCTTTGTGGCTGTCAGTTTTATGGCAGTGAACAAGCCGGGTTCCGGTCTCTGTTTTTGACTTTCCGTCTAGTGGTTGGCGGGCTGTCAAAAACAGCTTCAGGAGGTCCGGGGCTCTTTGACATTTCGCTAGCCGGCTTTTGTCCGATCATTCAGGTGCAGAACAACTGGTTCTGTCACAGGTTTCATTGGCAACGAGCTGCATCAATATCAGGCAGAGTGTGTTCACTTTGAACGACCTCTCTGCGCACAAATGACCGTGCTCATTTGAAAGCCGATTTGTGGCGTGGCAGTCCTGTTTTCATTCGGGTAAGAGGCCGTGAACTAAAGTCAGAAACGTAGCAGATCATGCTACTAGATCCTGGCACACGTCATCACACTATCTCTCATCGTGTTCGGTACTTCACCCCAAATAGCTGTTTTGCCAATAGCTGAAAAAGCGGCTAACGTCCGGTTTTGCGTTTAAGTGAGGACGGAACAGATGGCAAAAACGGCGACAGCTACGGGTGGGCAGCGCGGTATTCTCGGATTGATCGAGAGGGCGGGTAACAAACTGCCAGACCCGGTGTTCATCTTTTTCTACCTCATAGCCCTGCTGATGGTCGTTTCTATCGTCACATCGTTTCTTGGTCTTTCGGCCAGGCTGAATGATGATGTTTTGGCCGGTATGGGCCAGTCCAGCCTCGACCGCTTCGGCATCAAGGACGACGGCATCATCTACGCCATCAGTCTGTTATCTGCCGAAAACATTCAGCGCCTCTGGGTCGAGATGCCCAAGACATTCACGCACTTCCACCCTCTTGGTTACGTGCTTGTGGTCATGCTTGGTGCCGGTGTGGCCGAGCGCTCCGGGCTGTTTGCGACAGCCATGCGTTCTGCCGTCAGCGGCGCTCCGAAATTCCTGCTGACACCTGTCGTCGCGATTGTCGCCATGATTGGCAACCACGCCGCTGATGCAGCTTATGTCGTCCTGATTCCGCTGGCTGGTGTCTTGTTCGCCTCTGCCGGGCGTCACCCCCTCGCCGGTATTGCTGCTGCTTTCGCAGGCGTGTCCGGCGGGTTCTCCGCGAATGTCGCGCCCGGTCAGCTGGATGCCCTTCTTTTTGGCATCACCCAGCAGGCGGGTGAAGTTCTGGTGCCCAGCTACGTCGCCAACATTGCCGGCAACTGGTATTTCATTGCCGCCATGGCTTTCATTTTCACACCGGTCATCTGGTTTGTGACAGATGTCATTATTGAGCCACGCTTTGGCAAATATGTGCCGGAAGGCGATGCCATCAATTCTGTTTCAGACGGTAATGAGCCAATCACCCCGGAACAAAAAAAGGGCCTGGCTCGTGCTGGCTGGGCCTGCCTTATCGTCGTCATCGCTTGGGCACTCATGACGTTGTGGCCATGGGGCACACCACTTATTAATGATGAAGGCGCATTTGCAGATGCTGACCTCGTCCTGCAACTGAGCCCCTTCTTCCAGTCGCTTGTTGCAGCGTTCTTCATCCTGTTCCTTGCCGCAGGCTGGGCGTACGGATCTGCTGCGGGAACCATCAAGGACAAGCAGGACGTTGTTGATATGATGACCGATGCCATGAAAGACCTTGGCTATTATCTGGTTCTGGCCTTTGCCGCTGCTCACTTCGTGGCCATGTTCAACTGGTCAAATCTCGGCCTCATCTCTGCCGTCCATGGCGCAGATGCGATCGAAAACTCCGGCCTGCCACTTTGGGCCCTGCTGGGTGTCATCGTTGTCTTCTCCGGCCTTATCAACCTGTTTGTCGGGTCAGCTTCAGCCAAATGGGCCCTGCTCGCACCTGTGCTCGTTCCGATGCTGATGCTGCTCGGCGTCTCGCCGGAAGGGGCAACTGCGGCCTACCGCGTCGGTGACAGTGCAACCAATATCATCACTCCGCTGATGGTTTACTTCCCGCTCATCCTGATTTTCTGTCAGCGCTGGGTAAAAGAGTTTGGTATTGGCTCTCTCACCGCCATGATGATCCCCTATTCGATCTGGATCATGATTACCGGCGTGGCCCTGATGATGGCCTGGGTCTATCTCGGCTGGCCCCTCGGACCGGGCGCCAGCATTTCATACACGCTACCGGGCGCTGGTGGCTAAGCCACGCCTGCACAATTCGCATCAAACTGTCAGGCTTGCGCATCAGCCCTCAGGTTAGGCAAGACCAGAACACTGACAGTGCGAACTACAGCTTGACGTCCTGTAGCGGACCTGAAAGACAGCATGCATAGGCGATGAAAGTGGAAAGAGCCATGAGCGAAGAGAACGAAACTTATAATTCGCAAAAAAAGCAGGATATCTGGGTCGACAAAACATTAAAAAAGAAACGGGACGGATACTTCCTCGAACTGGGCGCTGCAGATGGCATCTTACACTCTAACAGTCTCTTTTTTGAAAAGTATCGTAACTGGCACGGTGTACTGATTGAAGCGATTGATGATCAGTTTGAGAAGTTGGTCAAAAATCGCAATTCAACTTGCTTGAAAGCCGTGGTGAATGATGAACCTGATATTGTAAAATTCCGTCCCGACCGCCGTCAGGGTAGCGGCATCGTGGCAGATGACACGGATAATAATTATCGGGTCCGTGCTGATGAACTCAAAACAGCAGAAATTGTTGAAATCCAGGCTCGCACTCTCACTTCGATACTGGACGAGTGCAACGCCCCAAAGATAATTGATTATTTCTCATTGGATGTGGAAGGAGCTGAGGCGCGGGTTCTGAGATCAGTTGATTTCAATAAGTACGTTTTCGGCTTGCTGACGATTGAAAGAGCAAATGCCGAATGCAACCAGATCTTGCGTAATAATGGATATGTCTTTGTAAAGAATTTTCAAAATGATAATTTCTATGCTCATGCCTCGTACAGCGAGGAATATGACATTAAGTATTCCGATGAATGGTATGATATCCCTGCGAAAGAATGGTAGTCCCGTCACTGCTGCACTGAAAATGGTGTGAAATTCGTTTCGCGGTCATACACGTCGACACCTTCGACCCTTTTGAGGGTGTTGACGACCCGATAGGTAACCGGCGTCAGGATCGCCTCCCAGAGGACCTTAAGCAGGTAGTTGGTAATCAGCACTGTAATAACCGCCTGCGTTGTCCATACGCCGAGAAAAGCAATCGGGTAAAACAACAGAGAATCCACGCCCTGCCCAACCACAGTTGAGCCGATGGTGCGTGTCCAGAGATGTTTCCCCTCGGTCCACACTTTCATGCGCGCCATGACAAAAGCGTTCGCCAGTTCCCCGGCCCAGAAAGCCACAATAGACGCAAAAACAATGCGCGGCGTCAGGCCGAAAACTTCTTCATAGGCAGGCTGACCACTCCAGATATCAGCTGGTGGCAGAGCGACCACAACCCAACTCATGGCTGCCATGAAGATGACAGCACCAAAACCGGCCCAGATCACACGGCGCGCTCGGGCGTAGCCATAAACTTCGGTCAGTACGTCCCCCAGAACATAGGACAATGGGAAAAACAGGATACCCGCACCAAATATCTGTGTGCCGATGACCGGCAAATCAACTTGCGACAATTTGGCCGCCCCAATGAGATTCGAGCAAATCAGGATGGCCACAAAAGCCGACATCGCAAAATCGTAATATTTGAATTGATGTGTATTGAGCGCTTCCGCTTTATCAACCTTTTTGACGCTTGCCATGATTACTCTTCTTCTTCTTTTCCTGATCGCTCAACTTGCGACCTGCATCAGCGTAAGGCAAGCGGCAAGAATAGCGGCCAGAAAAATGCGTCTTCGCCCGAATGGCTCTTTCAAGATCACGGTTGCCAGTATGGCCCCGAAAACCACACTTGTTTCCCGCAAGGAAACCATCAACCCGACCGGAGCCAGTGACAGTGCATAGAGCGCGAGTGCGTAGCTGGAAAAGCCGATCAACGATGCCAGAAAGGCGTTGCGCAGTATCTTCGGGGCTTCAGAGAAAAACACTTTCCGCCGCAACCAGAAACATGTGAGGGCAATGGGCAGGCTGACGGAAACGAAGAACCATGCGATATAGACAAGCGGATTGCCCATGGCTCTGGCGCCAGCTGCATCATTGACGGAATAACAGGCAATCATCACCGCTGTCAGTAAGGCATAAGTGATGGCTGTTCTGTTCAGCACACCACCTTTTGATGGCCAGGCAAAAGCGATCAGCGTCAAGCAGGCGGCAACGAGCCCCAGTACGGCTAGCGCTGGCAACTGTTCATCGAGAAATATCAGCGCAACAATCGCGGCAAGGATCGGCGCAAGCCCGCGCATGATGGGGTAAACCAGCCCGAGGTCTCCCTTCTGCAACGCGTTTAGCATGAAGTATGTGTAGCCAGCATGAATGATGAGAGAAATCCCAAGGTGCATCCAGACTTGCGCTGTCGGGAAAGGCAGGAAAAACAAAAACGGGATTGAACAGCTTGCCGAGATACTCAGGAACACCGCGCGGAACAAGACAATGTCACTCGCACCCTTGTTGTAAACGTTCATGACCGCGTGACCAATAGCCGAGGCAATCATACAAAGGGCAGCGACGGTTTCTGTGCTCACGACTTTATTCGCTGAACCTCGGGTCATCAGCACATGCCTGATAGTCTGCACGCACCTCATTCATGCGCTCCTCAATGCCCGGTGCAAATTGAGGGTGCGTGAAAATATGCATCCGATTTGCCAGCATGCAGTCAACGGCCCACTCGCCCACAAGGTTCGGGGAGATGCCGGATTTCAACACCGCATCCATTTGCTGAAAACGAGGCGATTGCATGGCGGCCTTCACATCAAGGCCGGCACTGGACGGCGCACGGAATCCGCTCTTGTGAATTTCCGTGTCTACCCATGCAGGGCATAGCGCACTGCAACCGATGTTATGCTTGGCGAGTTGCGCGCGCAGCGTCTCGGAATATCCAACAACGGCAAACTTGGTGGCATTATAAGGCCCGCCTGTGCCTGCCCCAACGGCATGACCTGCCAGAGAGGCAGTATTGATAATATAGCCCCCTTCCCCATGGGACTTAATCAGTGGAACGAAGATTTCCACACCATAAACGACGCCCATCAGGTTTATATCAACCACCCAGCGCCAGTCTTCCAAAGTGGTCTCACCCGGTTTTCCACCGCCGCCGACACCAGCGTTGTTGACGAGAATGTGTACCTTGCCAAACCGCTCGATCGTCTTGTCTGCGGCTGCCTTGACCGCCGCCGGGTCAGCGACATCGCAAATGACCGCATCCGCCTTGCCACCCAATTCCTGAACGGCTGAGTTCAAAGCACCCTCATCAATATCGGCGATCATGACGTTTGAGCCTTTTGCGACTAAAGCTCTGGCGATCCCCAAGCCAATACCTTTGGCCCCGCCCGTAATGAAAGCTGTTTTCTCTTCAAGGGATGTGATTGCCACGTTGAAACTTTCCTTTTCGGTCACATTCTAATCGTTCCGCCGGGGGACGTCAGCGATGAACTGCAGCGGTAACGACAACAATGTTTCTATCGAATTTCCGCAAAACTTATCTCTGTTTCGATAAACATATTCATGAAAAACGGCGCCACGCAGGCGCCGTTTCAGAATCGTGGAATCTTGAGTGACTTAAGCCGCTTTATACAGCTTCTCGCCTTTCTCTGCCATATCCCGGAAGGATGGTGGCGGTGCGAAACGGGAGCCATGCTGTTGCGCAAGACGCTCAGCCGTACGGACAAATTCCTCCATGCCGATCGTGTCGATGTGGCTCATTGGTCCGCCTGTCCATGGCGCAAAACCCCAACCAAAGATGGCGCCGAGATCAGCTGACTCAGGGTCAAAGACCACACCATCGTGGAAGCACTGGGCTGCGGGCACAAGCTGGCTGTACAAGAGGCGCTCAATAACCTCTTCCTGGCTTGGCTGGTTATCCGCCAGCGGATAATGTTCTTCCAAGCCCTGCCACAGATGCTTCTTGCCACCTTCCGGGTACTCATAGAAGCCGCCGCCGGACTTGCGGCCCTTACGGCCAAGTTTCTCAACGAACAATTCCAGAAGATCATCAACCGGGCCACGTGGCATTGCCTCTTCGCCCAATTCCTCGCGTGTTGCCTTGGAGATACGCAAGCCCAGTTCCTGTGATGTCTCATCGACCAGAGCAAGCGGCCCAACCGGCATCCCGAGGATGCGCGCGCAGTTATCAATCAGTGCCGGGTTCACGCCTTCCGTAACCATCAGCATCGCTTCGTTACAATATGGCGGCACAACGCGGTTCGTGTAGAAACCACGTGTGTCTTTCACCACGATTGGCGTCTTCTTGATTTTCTTCACATAATCAAGCGCTGTGGCGAGAGAGAGGTCATTACTCTCCTCACCCGGAATGATTTCCACCAATGGCATCTTGTCTACCGGAGAGAAGAAATGGATGCCGATAAACTGATCCGCCCGCTCTGAGTGTTTGGCAAGTCCTGTGATTGGCAGTGTTGATGTGTTGGAGGCAAAGATTTTATCCTTGCCGATGACCGCTTCCGTTTTCTTGATAACATCCGCCTTGATGCCCGGGTCCTCGAATACAGCTTCAATCACGAGATCAACATCTGCGATGTCATCATAATTCTCGGTCGGGGTGATGCGGGAAAGCATTTCCTCGGACTTCTCTTTCGATAGCTTGCCGCGTGACACACCTTTGTCGTTAAGCTTGCGAGAGTAGTCCTTGCCCTTCTCTGCGTATGCCACTTCGCGGTCGAGCAGCACAACTTCCATGCCAGCCTTTGCTGTCACATACGCAATTCCGGCACCCATCATGCCGGCCCCGAGAACAGCTACCTTGTTGATGGTTGTCGCCTCGACATTCTTCGGACGCTTTGCACCTTTTTCCGCTGCCTGCTTGTTGACGAACAGGGAACGGATCATGTTCTGCGTCTGGGCAGACTGGATCAGTGTGGTGAAGTATTTGCTCTCGATACGAAGGGCAGTCTCGATAGGTACGATGGAGCCTTCATAGATACAGGACAGTATCTTGTCGATTTGTGGCATGTTGTGCCAGGTCTGGACCTGAGACATAGCTGCAGACCCAGCGAGGATTGGCACGACACGCGGGTCCATGGCGCCCTGTCCGCCCGGGAACTTGAACTTCTTCTCATCCCATGGCTGGCGCACTTTCGGGTTTGCTTTGACCCACTCTTTTGCCTTTGCGACGATTTGATCGTGCGGTGCAATTTCATGGATCAGGCCTTTGGACAGAGCCTCGTCTGCCTTCATAGGTCTGCCCGAGGTGCAAAGCATCATGGCGTTCTGCATACCGATAAGGCGTGGTGTGCGCTGTGTGCCACCGGCGCCCGGCAACAGGCCGACTAGCGCTTCTGGTAGACCCAACTGTACTTTTGGCGAGTCTGACGCAACGCGATAGTGGCTCGCAAGGCAAACTTCCAGACCGCCACCAAGAGCTAAACCGTTGATAGCAACTGCGAACGGTTTCGTTGTAGCACCTTTGGCAAGTTCTTTGGCTGTATGGCCCCCGGTTTCCATGCGGCGGAACATATTGTTCATGCCGATGGCGCCTTCAAAGATTTCGGCTGTGGTCGGGCCGCCTTGTGTCTGGCTGCCCAACATGCGCAGGTCAGCGCCGGCCAGAAAGCCTGAGTCCTTACCGGATGTAATAACAGTGCCGACGATTTTCTCGTCGGCAAGGATTTCATCAACCGCTTTCTTGAATTCTTCCGTCAGCTGTTGATTCCAGACATTCATGGACTGGCCAGGCAGATCAATCGTCAACAGCGCAATGCCGTCACCATCAACCTCAAAGGAAAGTGTTTCGTATGACATGATATAATTTTCCGTATTCGTTTTGACTTAGACGCGTTCGATGACTGTTGCTGTACCCATGCCGCCACCAACGCAAAGCGTTGCGAGAGCTGTTTCCTTGCCGGTACGCTCCAGTTCGTCCAGCACCGTCCCAAGGATCATGGCGCCGGTTGCGCCCAACGGGTGCCCCATAGCGATGGCACCACCGCAAACATTGATTTCGTTATGGTCAAGGTCGAGGGCCTGCATATAGCGCAGCACAACAGAAGCGAAGGCCTCGTTCAGTTCCCACAAATCAATATCCTTCTTGTCCATGCCAGCACGCTTCAGCAGCTTTTGCGTCACGAACTCAGGACCTGTGAGCATGATGGTTGGCTCAGAACCGGTTGAGGCCATCGCACGAATTTTCGCGCGTGGTGTCAGGCCCAGTTTTTCGCCAATTTCCTTCGTGCCGATCAAAATGCCGGCTGCGCCATCAACGATGCCGGAAGAATTACCGGCATGGTGAACGTGGTGAACTTTTTCCAGTTCCGGGTAGCGCTGAATGGCAATCGTATCAAAGCCCGGCATCCCCTCACCCATCATCGCAAAAGACGGGTTAAGAGCACCAAGAGACTGCATGTCTGTGTCCGGACGGACGGTTTCGTCGTGGCTGAGGATCACTTCGCCCATGACGTCCTTCACTGGAACCACGGACTTTTCGAAGCGATTCTCTTCCCAGGATTTAGCCGCACGCTTCTGGCTCTCCACAGCGTAAGAATCCACATCATCACGTGAAAAGCCATACTTCGTCGCGATCACATCGGCAGAAATGCCTTGCGGAACGAAGTAGTTTTTGATCGCGACAGCCGGATCCGACACCATGGCACCGCCATCTGAGCCCATCGGCACGCGGGACATGCTTTCAACACCGCCACCGATTGCCATATCGGCTTCGCCAGACATGACTTTGGCTGCGGCCATGTTGGTTGCTTCCAGACCGGAGGCACAGAAGCGGTTGATCTGAACGCCTGCCGTGGACTGGGCGTAATCTGCCTGCAAAACGGCGACGCGGGCAATATCTGCGCCCTGCTCACCCACCGGGCTGACGCAACCGAGGATCACGTCATCAACATTTTCGGTATCCAGGTTGTTGCGGTCACGGATAGCTTCCAGCACTTGCGTTGCCAGATGCACTGGCGTGATTTCATGCAGGGTTCCGTCGGACTTGCCTTTGCCGCGCGGAGTTCTGACGGCGTCATAAATATAGGCTTCTGCCATGGGTCGCTTCCTTTCGAGAGGCTGTTTGTGGGTGGCTTGCGGACATGGTTACCCGGTCGCCTGATATGGCGCGGAAAGTAAGCGTGATGCGGGTGACTTTCAACGCACAAGCGCAGTTGTTTGAAGAGTTTTGAGAACCTGTGCGCAGGGTGCCATCGCGCAACTTGCTGGAGTCGCATGGCTGCCGGAATCGGCCTTAAGGTGTAAGTTGGAAAAGGCATTCTAATTCAAGGGCTTTTGCACTAGAATGTCGACAATGACTGTCAGGTTATCTTGTTTTTACAAGTGCCGAGGGGAACACAATGAGCGCAATCAATAAATTTCTGATCGGCTTGATCGCTTTGGCTGTTCTTGGCTGCTTCGGATTTTATTTTGAGGTTTTTCCGCAAACAACCCCGGAGCGCGCGGAAGCCCGTCTGCTGGCCGCTGCTGAAGCAGATCTGGCTGAGGCCGGGTTTGACTGGGCCAGCGTAGAGATGGATGGCCAAAAGGCCATACTGCAAGGCACCGCTGTATCTGCCGAGGAAATAGATCGTGCAGCTGACATCGTGCGCCATTCCACCTGGGCTGGCGGCATCAGCGCTGGTGGCATTACCGTTGTCGAAACCGGCAATGTACGTAACTTTGCCGGTTTTGCAGATCCGGAACCGCAAGAGGAACTGCTACCGGTAGCGACACCTTTCACATTTGTAGCCGAGTCTAATGACAGTGGCCGGGTTGTACTGCGCGGCTTTGTCCCTAGCGAAGATATTCGCGCGCGCCTGGTGAATGAGGCAGAAGCCCTGTTTCCTGGTGGCGTTGTCGACGAACTGGTGATCGCACGGGGGGCGCCCACTGGCAATTGGACTCAGGCAGCGTCCGCGCATCTGAACGGCTTGGCCAAGCTGGAAAGTGGTTATGTAAGGGCATCAGACAGCGAGTTTGTCCTGAATGGCATCGCTGCCAGTGCCGAAGACAAGCAACTGGCAGAGCAAGACCTGAATCTTACTGGCGACGCTTTCAACAGCATTGCAGAAATCAGTTTTTTAGCGCCTGAACCTGAACCGGCTCCAGCACCAGCGCCCGAAGCATTGGAGGCAACTGAAGAAGCCGCAGACCTCTGTCAGGATAAGCTGAATGAGATGATGCGCGATAACACTGTTCAATTCCGTTCCGGCAGTGCTGTGATACTGCCGGAGAGTCGACCGCTACTGGAGCGAGTGGCAGAAACCTTGTCGCGGTGCCAGAATTTCCGGGTCGAAGTTGCTGGACATACAGACGCGACCGGATCGGCTGCGGGTAATCAACAGCTTAGTGTTGAAAGGGCCCAGTCCGTACTCACTTTCATGGCGGAAAATGGTGTGCCCGTGTCTCGTATGTCTGCACAGGGTTATGGACAAAGTCGCCCAATCGCACCGAATGCAACAGCTGCCGGACGTGCCCAGAACCGGCGTATCGAGTTTACGATCCAGCGGGATCAACAGGACTGAAATTAAAGCAGGAGTCATCAGATGGTTTGGCTGATTTTACATCAATGGATTTTGTTGTTGCTGGCCTTTTTGCTGGGGCTGCTGATTGGCTGGTGGATATGGTACCGCCGCGACCGGGACACAGAAACCGTGGGCGAAACCGGCACCCATGACACAACGGTGCTTGCCGCCGCTGCTTTGGCTGAACCAGAACCGGCAACAGACCCCCTGCCCGTTGCTGAAGTCCCAACAATGAAGGAAACAAGGCCCAAGCTGTATGATACGGCAACTGACGGTCCTGCTGATGATTTGAAAAAGATCAGCGGTATTGGCCCCAAACTGGAGGGGCTTCTGAATGATACCGGAGTCTATTACTTCCGTCAGATCCGTGACTGGACACCTGCTGAAGTCGCCTGGATTGACAGCAAACTGCAATTCCCGGGACGTATTGAGCGGGATAAATGGCAGGCTCAGGCCGCTATTCTCGCTGACGGGGGGGATACGGACTTTGCCAGCCGCTACGACAAGGGCGAAACGCCATCTTCTTATCAAGGCTCACAGATAGATACACTTATGGGAGCTGCTGGCACGGCAGCAGCAGGTGGCACCAGTGCTGCCAATACAGATCGGGCCAGCAAGTATATTGATGATGTACGTCGTTACGATCCTGATGCAGACGAAGATGTCATACGGCGCATCGTCAATCATCTGGGGATTGCGTTGCAAAGCCGGGATGCATCATTGGTCGCCTGCTCGGACAAGGCAGAACGGGATCAGGTCGCTCATGGCTTCTGCGCCAAAAAGCTGGATATGAACGAAGAGACTGCTCAACGCGCAGTGGAAGAAGTTTGCCAGAGCATGAAAGCTGACCGCAACAAGCAGCGTGTGACATTCTATTATCTGTTGGCAAAAAATGCTGGCAAACTTGATGCCATCTAGCCCCCGGACCACTTGAGCGTCAGGCGACGGATCTAGGGATTTTTCGCTTCATTCTCCCCTGGAATGCTGATATGCGTCTCATTCCACTGTGCGGGCCTGTAGCTCAGTTGGTTAGAGCTGGCGGCTCATAACCGCTAGGTCGGGGGTTCGAGTCCCTCCGGGCCCACCAGTTCTGTTTTCCCTGTTGCCTCTTGTGAGCAAAACAGGAACAACAAGCATATTCTCGGTCAGCCACAATCAGGAGCCTTGTGATGTGTAAATTCATTTCAGTTCTGGCGTTGCTTGCACTCTCTTTGGGATTAAACGCCCGCGCGTTGGCGCAAAATGAAGAACTGGCGGCGCAAAACCCTGATTTTCGCACCCTGCAACCAACCTGGTTTCAAGCCGCGGAACCTTTCAGGGTGATTGGTGATTTACATTTTGTTGGTGTGCAGGGGTTGGCAATCTACTTTATTCCGACCCCTGACGGGCATATCCTGATTGATGGGGGTACGCCACAGAATGCACCGCTCATTATACAAAGTATTCGCGACCTGGGATATGATCCAAGGGAGATTAAAATCCTTCTCAATACTCATGCGCACTTCGATCATTCAGGCGGCCTGGCCGCCATGAAGGAGATGAGCGGCGCAGAGTTGATTGCCAGTGAAGGTGATCGCTCGGCACTCGAAAGCGGCTATTATCTGGGTTATGAGGATGTGCCATGGCTCAGCGCTCCGCCAGTCATTGTCGACAAGGTCATCGCTGATGAGGAGACTGTTACTCTTGGCGATGTTACGCTGACAGCGCATATGACACCCGGACACACGCGTGGGTGCACATCATGGTCACTCACCGTGGAAGAAGCCGGACAGCCTTATGAAGTTCTGATCTTTTGTTCCGCAACGGTCGCTTTGAACCGTTTAGAGGCTCCACCCCAATATGAGGGCATTAACGCAGATTACCGCTATACTTTTGAGAAGGTCGGCAATTGGGTGCCAGATGTTTTTCTGGCAAACCATCCGGGTTTCTTCGGGATGAAAGAAAAGCGTGCACGGCAGGTGGATGGCGATGCCCTTGCCTTTGTAGATGAGACAGAATTTCCTGTTTTCATTGATCGGATGGAAGAATGGTTTGACGCAGCGCTTGCGAAGCAAAGAGCAGCCTTGGATCAATCAGACTGAACCAGCTAAACGTAGGTTGGCGTGCGTGGAGCTACTCCTCCTCAACCACTACAAGCACATCGCCTGCATTGATGAGATCTCCCTGCTTCACGTTGACAGCTGTTACCTTGCCAGCGACTGATGCCTTCAGGGTAATGAGCAGTTTCATACTCTCCATAACAACGAGTGGCGCGCCCTCCTCAACTATATCTCCCTCGGCCACTTTCACTTCTGCGATGGAGCCTGGCATGTCACTGGTGACCTCGCCACTGCCGCCTCCGGCAAACGCCAAGGCACGTGCGTATTCAACCGTTGGCATGATGGAATATGTGCGCACGCGGCCATCAAAGCCGAGATAAAAATGCTCCGGCGTGTTGGAGAACGTGACCTTCTTGCAGTGACCGTCACGCATCAGTACCGCTTCATTCTCAGAGAGTTCAATAACACGTACAGTGCTGGCCGTATCCGAATGGGTAACCATGTAGCCTTCTGTTGATTTTGAGAGCACCAGATCAACCGGATCGTCTCCCTCTTTCTGCACAGTCAGGAAAGTGCGGGCAGGCAATCCGGCGCCACTCAAGGCGCGGAAGCCGCTGTAACCGGCTGCTGCTGATCGCTGTGCCTGCCACACGACCGCAGCACAAACGCGCGCTGTCTCGCGCTCACTTTCATCTGCCTGCCAGCCGTCCGGAAATACCTCGCCGAGGAAAGATGTCGTCGCCTCGCCATTGTAAAAATCCGGAGCGGCTGCGCAGTCCGCCAGAAAAGCAACATTGCTTTCGACGCCCATGATGGCTGTTGAGCGCAAAGCGCCTATCAGCCTGTCACAAGCCTCCTGACGTGTACTGCCCTGCGCAATCACTTTCGCAATCATCGAGTCATAAAACTGTGAGATTTCCGAACCAGACTGTACACCCGCATCTATACGGATATTTTCCGGCCACTTGATGTGATGAATGCGCCCTATATCGGGCAGAAAGTTCTGGGCCGGTTTTTCGGCGGTGACGCGCGCTTCAATTGCGTGCCCTGTTACCTTGATGTCAGATTGCTTGAGCGGCAGCGGTTCACCTGCAGCAATGCGGATCTGTAATTCAACAAGATCAAGTCCGGTGACAAACTCAGTGACAGGATGCTCAACCTGCAGACGGGTGTTCATTTCAAGGAACGCAGGTTCATCATCATCCGCGCCCATAATAAATTCAACTGTACCCAGACTGTTATAATTAATCGCCTTGGCCAGTTCCACAGCACGAGAAAACAATTTCTCTCTCACACTATCCGGCAGATTAGGCGCCGGGGCTTCTTCCAGTACTTTCTGGTTGTTGCGTTGAACAGAGCAATCCCGCTCCAGCAGATGAATGACGTTCCCGTGCTTGTCCCCGGCAATCTGTACTTCCAGATGGCGTGGACGTGTAATGAGCTTTTCCACCAGCAAGCGGTCATCACCAAAAGATGATTTCCCCTCTCGCCGGGCAAGGTCAATAGCATCTTCCAGGTCTTCGCGCCTGAACACACGGCGCATACCTTTACCGCCACCGCCAGCCGAGGCCTTGACCATAACCGGAAATCCGATGTGTTCGGCGGCCTGAATGAGAGTTTCATCTGACTGATCGTCCCCGGCATAACCCGGCACGCCCGGCACACCGGCTTCTTCTGCCAGTCTCTTGGACTCAATCTTGTCCCCCATGGCAGCAATGCAGGCAGCATCGGGACCGACGAACGTTATACCTGTATCAGCAAGAGCCTTGGCGAATTTGGTATTCTCTGACAGAAAGCCATAGCCGGGGTGGATTGCTTCAGCACCGGTCTGTTTTGCAGCCTCGATAATGCGGTCTATCTGTAGGTAGCTCTCTGACGGTGGCGGTGGACCTATATATACCGCTTCGTCAGCTTCACGAACATGTAAAGCATTTCTGTCCGCATCGGAATAAACAGCGATGGTGCGCAGGCCCATACGCTTTGCAGTACGCATGATCCGACAGGCTATTTCACCGCGATTGGCAACAAGAAGTGACTTGAACATCGTGTGTCCCCCTACATCCGGTATACCGGACGCGGGCCGGTGTCTTTTTCGAAATCCGCAGTGATGCCGAGGCAGATGCCCAGGACATCTCGTGTCTGTTCCGGCTCAATGATACCATCGTCCCAGAGGCGAGCCGTCGCATAATAAGGGTCTTCCTGCTCTGTAAACTGATCGATTGTTTTCTTTTCCAATGCTTTTATCTTGTCTTCATCAGCTTTTTTTGCACGTTGCAGGTCCGTCAAGACACTGGCGGCAGTCTCTCCCCCCATAATAGCAATCCGTGAGGTAGGCCAGCTAAACAGGAAGTCTGGCCGGAACGCACGGCCACACATGCCATAGTTCCCTGCCCCGTATGACCCACCACAAAGAAGGGTGATTTTTGGGACACGCGCATTTGAGACCGCATAAACCAGTTTTGCGGAGTGCTTGGAGATGCCTGCCCGTTCTGATTCCAGGCCGACCATAAACCCTGTGATGTTCTGCATAAAGAGCAGGGGTATCTGGCGTTGATCGCACAATTCAATGAAGTGGGCACCTTTGACAGCTGATTCAGCAAAAAGAACGCCGTTGTTGGCGATTATGCCAACCGGGTGCCCGTGAATTTTAGCAAATCCGCAAACAAGTGTTGTACCAAAATCCGGCTTGAAAGGCTGAAACTCACTGTCATCAACAACACGAGCGATGATCTCGCGAATATCATAGGGGCGCTTCAGATCATCACCGATAATGCCCCCGATTTCCGACGCATCATAACGAGGCGGTAAAACGTCATTGTTCGTGACCAGCGCACGAGGGCTGTTCAGGTTGGCAACAATATCACGCATTTTACCAAGCGCTTCGGCTTCACTGTGCGCAATATGATCTGAGACGCCAGTTTCGTATGTATGCAACTCAGCACCGCCGAGGCTGTCCGCGTCTATTTCCTCTTTTGTCGCAGCCTTCACCAGCGGCGGTCCACCAAGGAAAATATGACCGTGTCCCTTGGTCATGATGACTTCGTCAGACAGAGCGGGGATATAGGCCCCCCCTGCTGTGCACGGACCGAAAACAGCCGCCAATTGCGGGATGCCGCGCGCTGACATCCGGCTCTGCATATAGAAAGACCCGCCGAAATGCTCCTTATCCGGAAAGATCAGGTCCTGTTGTGGCAGGTTACCACCACCGCTATCGACCAGATAGATGACAGGCAACCGCTGCTCATCCGCGATCTCTTGTGCGCGGAAATGCTTTTTGACTGTTTCGGCAAAATACGTACCGCCTGATACGGTCGCATCATGCGCGATAATCATGCAAGGGACACCAGAAACGACACCAATACCTGTTACTATCCCGGCTGATGGTACACGATTGTCATACATGCTCCAGGCAGCCAGAGCAGAAAGTTCAAGAAACGGCGCATCAGGATCGAGCAACATATCAATCCTATCCCGAACCGGTATCTTGCCACGGCTAATGTGGCGCTCCCGCATTTTAGGACCACCACCTTCGGCAATCCGGGCATGATTTTGTCTGAGCTTTTCCAGAGCTCTGTTGAAACCAGCCAGACGGGTCTGGAAATCGTCGTTATTAGGGACTGCTGATGTCTGCAACACAGGCATACACATTTCCTCTCTCTGGCGCTCTTCCCTTTGCAATGGGATTAGGCTTGCGCCCTTATGGCTCAGGCTTTGACGCATCCCGCTTGACGGATCAATGCTTGCTCCTCTGCCTAACATTTGTTAGGCAGAGGAGGCAAGTATGAATTCCAAGGAGAGATATACATGCCTGATGCCTCATCCGATGTTACAACTTCCCCCTATTTTCGTATCGAACATGAGATGCTGCGCGACCAACTGGCACGCTTCATTAACGAGGAAGTAAAGCCTCATGGCGAGAAATGGGAAGAAGAAGGCAAGGTGCCCCGCGAAATCTTGAAGAAGATGGGCGACAACGGCTTTCTTGGCATCCACTACCCCGAAGAATTTGGCGGCTCCGGCCTCGATACTATTGCAACTGCACTCTATGCTGAGGAACTTGGCAAATCCACGTTTGGCGGGTTTGCGATTACCCCGCTTGTCCATACGGACATGTCCTCTGTGCATATTTTGAACGCAGGGTCACAAGAACAGAAAGAGCGCTTTTTGCCTGATGTCATTGCCGGCACACGCATCGGCGCGATTGGTTTGACAGAACCGCGCGCGGGCTCAGACCTGAAAGGTATCGGCACGAAGGCAAAGAAAGTTGATGGCGGCTGGGTTATCAATGGCTCCAAAATTTTCATCACCAACGGCGTTTACGGCGATTTTGTATGCGCCCTGGTCAAGACAGGCGACGCTGATGAAAAACCCACGCGTGCGGCCACAATGTTCATCATTGAAAAGGAATTTGAAGGTTTTTCCGTTGCCCAGAAGTTGAAGAAGCAAGGCTGGCGTTGCTCGGATACAGCCGAACTAGTTTTCGAAGACTGCTTTGTACCAGATGAAAATGTGATCGGTGAGCCAGGACAGGGCTTCTATGCGGCAATGCAAAACCTGCAGAACGAGCGCATCGTGATTGGCGCCATGGCCATGGGTGAAGCCCAGGCTGCTATTGATATCACGCTTGAATGGGTCAAGCAGCGTCAGGCTTTTGGCGGCGTTCTTTGGGACAAACAAGCCATTCGCCAACGTCTCGCCATGCAACAAGCAAAAGTAGAAGCTGGCCGCCAGCTCGTTTATCATTCTGCATGGAAAGCATCACAAGGTCAGGACGCCGTAAAGGAAGTCTCCATGCTCAAAGCCCTATGCGGCGAGCTTGTGAATGAAGTCCTCTATGATTGCGTTCAATTCCATGGCGGCTCTGGCTACATCGAAGAAACGCCGGTAAACCGGATATTCCGTGATGTGCGCGTTCAATCAATTGGTGGCGGCGCAACTGAAGTGATGCTGGAAGAAGTTGCGAAAAGGATGTAGATGCCGGACGCTTCCGCTCCTTCCCAGACTGACATGAGGCGGCGCATACTTGATGCCGCCGCCCTTCTCCTTGCCGAAAACGGATACAAGGCAACAACATTGCGAAATGTTGCTGAAGCAGCGGGATTAAAGGCTGGGTCGATTTATTATCATTTTCCGTCCAAGGATCATATCACAGTCGAAGTCCTCAATGAGGGCGTTCAACAGGTCTCAAAAGCTGTTCTGGATGCCGTTGATGCCGCCGAAGGGGCATCAGGCAAAGCCGTCCTACGTGCAGCACTAGAGGCACATCTGAAAGCACTGGCTGAGCACTCGTCCTACACCCGTGCATCAATCCGCTGTTTTTCAATGGTACCAGAAGAAATCAGACGACAGACTGTTTATGTACGCCGAGCATTTGACTCCCAGTGGCTCAGTATTCTTCAAAAAATACAAACTAGCGGTGACATTCATAAAGACGTAAACCTTAAGGATCTTCACCTGATAATTCTGGGAACCCTGAACTGGACGTTGGAATGGCAAGGAGCAGGTGAGGAAGAACGCCTGCAACTTGCGGACACTTTAGCGAAACTAATCATGCGTTGAACTGGGTCAGTTCGGCTCCAGCACATCCGACAGACTACGAAGTGTGCCATCAGCTTCACGAATAGCGAGCAGGTAGTTTGATGTATTATACACCCCGTATCTGTTAGCTGGGTCAAACAATGTTGTACCTTGATGGCTATTGGCCAAGACACGCATTGCTTTCAAGGCATCCGCAGAACCAGTTACAGCATAAATACTTGCTAACGATGCGTAGGCCGATGAAACGTATCCACCAGCATCATTTGGATAACTTTCAACTGCACCTTCATATTGCCTCGTGCGTTCCATAACCTGAGCCCAGTCAGCAATGGGTTCAGCCGTATCAGCATCCTTCATTGCATGGGTGTAAACTGCACCAAGGATGGGTTCGGCTCCATCGGCAAGGAAACGGCCCAAATGATAGTTCGCAGCCCATGATATGACCTCGCCTGCGATCGGAGAGCCACGCAATGCTTCAAGTGCCAGCACCATCATCATGTAGTCGTTCTGCCATGGCGAAACACGCGCAGGCTCGCCATTCACTTCTTCCGCAAACCACCCTTCTGTTTCACCAGCGTCATCCACGCGGCCTTCCAGTGTATATGTCCTGAAAAGATGAGAGATACTGTCGGTTAAAGCAGTTTCAAAATACTCTTTGAGCGGATGCTGATCTGGCAATATCCACGCAGCAGCGCCGAGATCACGCAATGCCCAGGCGCGAGAGCGCACCTGTATGGCTTCCGTCACAATCGCCTTGTCCTTGCGTAAGTCCGGCCAAATCCGCGAAATGGCAAAAGCTGCTTCATGCGCCAGTGCTCTGAGATAATATGCATCCCCAGTAATAAGATAAGCAGTGTATGACAGGAGAGGTTTATGGGCACTATCAGGTGTCCAGCCTCCATCACCACCAGCAAAATAACTCTCGGGGATACGGTCATCCCCGCGCCGGAAGTCAGAGCCACGCTCCTCAGCCCAGAAATCCGGGCGCTGATCGACACGTACAGGATGGCCTGTGGTATCATCCATGTAATGCCACGGTATTGCGCCTGCCCTCTCTGCCATGGCAATCATGACGTTGTATGCTTGCTGATTTTGAGTTTTAAGCCACTGCACATCCCACTCTGGAAGGATGCCAATATCCTGCCGATTACCAGTCGTCGGCATGTACTTCGTCAGCAGGCCAGCCGAGAATATGCCCCGGTCACCGCGTAACTTCTCCGCATTCGCATAGATGGCAGCTGCGTTAATCCCAAATGACAAATCGAAAACAGGAACTGCTTTAGAGGCGATAAGGTACTCGGTGTTTTGCTGAACAGCATAGGCCGGACGGCGCCCCTTCCAGATAATCTCGGACCAGTTCGAGCCGCGATAGTGTCGCACACCATCTCGCTGCATAACCAGATTATTGCCGTCACGCACACTGATGTTATAGGTCAGGTCGCGATTGCCTTCCGCAAAAGTCTTGTGATTTTCGAAGACCAGTCTGGTCCGGACACTTCGGTCAGCGAGGAAGCGTACATCAGCTCTCACGGCAAGCAAGGATCCGATCTCCTGGTAGACAGTTACTTCCGTGGCAAGCTCTCCCCGCAACCAGTAGTCATCGGCTCTAAGAGCTTCGCTGACCAGCTTACTCAGATCCACTTTTTCGTCAAAAGCCATACCTCCAGCAGTTTCTCCGGAAACCGCAACAACAAGATTATAGCTATCAAGGTCAGGCTCCAAGGCTGGCTCTTCTGGTACTGCCCTGCTTTTGTTCAACATGCCAGCCAATACGTCCGCCTGTTGTGCTGGTGGTACAAATAGCGTGATGATCGCATGTCTTATTGAACCATCTGTATGCAATGCCTTGATATCTTTCTGCATTACCCAAATCTGTTCGTTAACGCGCATTGTTAGCGGGTCAGTTGGCATTAACTGGCCCGGGCGAAACGCTTGCCCGAATGTTATGATGCCTGAAGTGGCTCTACGATCACGCAATCGGTTAAGGCGTACACTCACAAGGTCTCCGGATAGCGTTGGCCGTATAAACTCGGGCAGTGACAAAATTCCACTGACACGCTCCGGCTCGCTCTGGTCACGATCAATCTGAACGGTATATGCTGTGGAGTTTATCGGTAAATCTCCACCAGACCGATAAAGTCGCTGACTTTCTTGTGCTGCCCCAAAGATTTGTGGTTGACCGGGTGCCGGAGGCACCCCCTGCCGTGCGAGTGACTCTAGTTGCTTCTGGTCTTGCCTGATAAGCTCACGTGCATCTCGTTGCCTCTGTTCTTGCGCAAGCTGATCCGAAGGTTCAACTGTTTGCAAATTCTGGCCATTAGCCAACATTCTCTCGACCGCACGCCGTTGCGTCGGTGTCAATGTGTCAAGATTTGCTTGTTCGCGAATAGTTTTCTCTTCGACCACAGGAAGACTGGTATCACCTGTTGCCGTGTAAAGTTCAGGCGTAGAAACGGGTAGCTCCAGAGTACCGCCATTCACATTTTCAAAACTGTTCTGGCTGATGAAGACCGGTGCATCCTCGGTATTGCGCAGCAAACGAGCATTCGGTTTTTCATTTGTAATTTGATTGTTCTGAATAATGATGTTTCCGCGTTGGCCACCGCGACTGGTATCGTAGTTGATGAGTGACTCCTGTTCCGCAGAAGCACGGCGATACATTACATTTCCGTCGACAACCAATGTACCACCCGCAGTGGCATCAATCATATAGCTGGTCTCACCACTGCGATCATCGAAGAAAGTATTCCGCACAACGGTCTGCTGCGTCGCGACGCTCTTGATGTGATGGCCAATCCGGCTGCCTTCAAACCGACACCCTGTGACCTCTAGCCTGGTTGCAGACGAAATATATATTCCGTGGCTGTAACCGTCCCCATACCCATTACTGATAAACTGTGATCCGGTAATGGTTACTTCGGAGCCGTCACTGCCTGTTGCCAGAATACCATTTTCGTTGTTGTGAAAAATGCTGTCACGAACGATCAGTTCGTTGCCTTCAACACGAATGCCAGCGCCGTTCTGGTCAGGAGATGTTGCATTTTCAAATATCAGCCCGCGCACTTCCAGCGATACACCGCGCAAGGGCACGAGCAATCCCTTCGCCACAGGACGAACGGATGTGAGGATGACTTCACCTTCGCCTATAATGGTCAGGTCATAGGGTATTTCAAGATCGCTGGCTGCATACCGCCCCTCTTTAACCCTGACCGTGCCGCCTGGCCCAGCATCAGCTATGGCATTACGCAGGGTATAGTACGGCCCCTCGGTTCTGCTGACGACTGGGCCGTATTGCGCAGATGCAGGGCTCAGCAGGACAACAGAGAAAAGAATTAAGGTTACTAGGGGTGCTGCTATGCGACGCATTGCCAGTCTCCAACTCACAGAACTTACGGAATGCAAGTTACGCGCCGATCGGAGAGAAAGCAAAAAACCTATTCGGCTGCAGTCGTCTCGTCAGCCAGTTTTCGGATACTTTCAAGCAACTGGTCGGGCGGGAGGGCGCCGGCAAAGCCCAGACTCTCGTTTATGATGAATGTCGGAACACCATCGACACCACCCTGCCGAAACGCAGCAACTTCCTCCCGAATATCATCGCAGTCCTCGGCAGTCTGCAAGCGTGCAAGAATGTCCTGCCTGTTCATTCCGACACTGCCTGCAATGCGCGAAAGCTCTTCTGTATCACTGATATCGCGCCCCTGCTTCCAGTAGGAAGCGAATAATGCCTCCGCCATTTCTACCTGCAGACCATCAAAATGAGACCAGCGCAGAACTCGAAGGGCATTAAGGGAATTTATCAGGCGCGCTGGCCCATCAACATTCATGTCGAGTCCTACGCCTTTTGCCGCGTCCTGCAATGCAATCCCAAGCGCAGAGCGATGCTGCTTATCGGGAAACTTCTTCTCCAGGTAATTCTTGCGATCAACACCCTCATCTGGTGTATCAGGTGCCAGTTGATAAGGGCGAAAGCGTACCATCGTGTCATGCGAAAACGACATGGCCATCAGCACACGGTCAAGGGAGCGCTTCCCGACATAACACCATGGGCACACAGGGTCTGCGACCAGGTCTATAATCAGTCGTGGTTTTGGATCCGTCATCAGAAATCTTTAGATGACACTACACTCAATGTAAAACAGCGACAGTAACCTAACTGTCGCTGCCATTAGAAATTCTAATTCGTCACAGAACTGTCAAATTAGTTCAGCTCAGTCAGCTCAAGTTTCGTGACGGCGGAGCGTTCAATTGTGCACTTCACTTCATAGTTAGGGGCATCGTCAGATGAAATAGCCTCAAGTGTCAGTGTGCGCACACGGTTTCCTTTTTTCCCTTCAAAATCAAGACGATAGTTATCCATGTTCAACCGGCCATCTTCGGCAAGTGCGGCACGGCATGTACGTACATCATCTTGCGTACCAGCAAATGCAGGTGCGGCAGATAGAATAGTGATGGAAGATAGAGCAATAGCGGCGATAGATGATTTCAGCATGTCAGAGTCTCTCAGAGTTGGGTTACTTGGTGTCCAGACATTTATGCCCGAATGATTGCCATTTGGGTTCGTGTATGTCATAATTCAAATGCATTTAATGAATGACTTTTATAACAATTGAGCATGAAAGAAAGAACACTCGAAAGCCTCGATCTGAATCTTCTGCTGGCCCTTCACTGGTTGCTGACAGAGCGAAATGTTACAGAGGCAGCAGCTCGTCTTGATTTGTCGCAACCTGCAATGAGTCGCACACTCAGCCGACTTCGCGATGTATTCAATGATCCTCTTCTGGTGAAGTCAGGACGCACCATGCTACCGACACCCAAAGCAGATAAGTTACAACCCGCTGTGGCTCATGCCGTAGAGAGAATGCGCGACATTCTCAGAATTTCCGATACGTTCGACCCGGGGACTTATAAAGGGCGTGTGCGGATTGCTTGCAAGGAATATCGCAATTATCTTATCGCAAGTACATGGGCACGCAGCATTAGTGCGATTGCGCCAGGCATCGAACTGGATATTTCAGACCTCACCTTTGCTGCAGCGAATGATCTTGTTTCCGGTCAGATTGACCTGGTCTTCATGCCCGACATTGCGTTTGTCGACGTGCCCCCGGGTCTTGATCTTGACCAGTTCGTACAAAAGCCTGTTTTTGAAGAACAATACATATGTGCGATCCGCAAGGATCACCCACTTGCTGGCAAGAAGATGTCTCTTAAACAATACATAGGTCTTGAACATATCCTGGTCAATCCTGGCGGAAAGGATACAGGAGTCATGGATCAGGAACTTGCCAGACTAGGCATGTCGAGGCGTATCAAATATCGCACTTACAGCTTTTTTACCGCCAGGTATCTGGTTATGGATTCTGACTGTGTTCTGACAGCGCCCGAGGGGTTCATCAGTACCTTTGCCGATGAAGTATATACATTCGCACCGCCTACACAGGTGCCCAAACTTACAACATTCGCAGGTTGGCACCCGAACTGGACACACGACCAGCGTCATAAATGGGTAAGGGAAACATTATTCAGAGAGTTACACCTTGCGATGGACAAAGAGCCCGTCAGAAAGTCAGCCTGACAACCTGTTGTTGACCATCGCGCGAAGAGTGCACTTTATTGGTATTTACGGGTGGCTCCGTGTCGGTGTTAATGATATAACATTGATATAACACGATGGGGAATATGATGGCACATGACGACCACGGCGATGATACGCCAAAGAATCTGACGAAAAATGAGGCGATGGTCTATGAGGCGATGAAACTGACTGATCGACCTCAAAAGGCATATGACCTGCTGGATGTCCTGAAAAGCAGCGGTGTGCGCGCTCCTATGACCATTTACCGGGCGCTGGAAGGACTGGAGCAAAAAGGACTCGTTCACAAGCTGGACGCCTTAAATGCTTTTGTTCGCTGCAATCATGACAAGCCTCATGAAGTGGAGACTTTTCTGGTCTGTGACAAATGCTCTCAGGTTCAGGAAATTGAGACCAATACCAGTCATGCGACATCAGTCGAATCCAATGTCAGAGCTGTTGTGATTGAAAAAGGCTTCCGTATGTCTGCTGCCCGGCTTGAGATCAAAGGGGTCTGCTCTCGCTGCGTTGAGCCAGCTGCGGCCTGAATCTCTGCATCAGCCTTTATACCAACCTTTGTCAACTTCATGCCGAGCGCCCTGCCCCCATTCTTTCATGGCAGGAAGGTTCCAGATATTCTCCAGCCAGGCTGCGATACGCGTAGAGACGCGGACCGGGCCATAGGTGCGCAAGCGCGATACCACAGGCGCAAACATGGCATCAGCAATAGAGAACTCGCCAAATAGAAAAGAAGTATCTTCGCCCGTTCCATAGGCTTCCAACGCCTCATTCCAGAGATATTGCAAGCGGCCAATGTCCTTGTGCACGCCTGGCCCGCCCCAGACCTGCGCCCCTTCCCGGGCAAACTCCATGGGCCATGTATCCCTGATGTTGGAAAAACCGGAATGCATCTCCGCAGACATTGAGCGAGCCAAGGCGCGCGCTGAAGGGTTTTCCGGCCAGAGCTTCTTTTCAGGATACAATTCCGCAAGATACTCGGTGATGGCCAGAGAGTCCCAGATCGCAAGTTCACCATGTCGTAAACAGGGGACCAGACCAGAGGGGGAATGTGCTTTCAGGGCTGCCCTGCTTTCCGGTTGATCGAGACGAATCAGGACCTCGTTAAAAGAAATATCAAAAGCCTTCATGACCAGCCATGGCCGTAGCGACCACGAGGACAGGTTCTTGCTGCCGATAACCAGAGTCAAATCATTCGCCATATCGCTACTCCCGCTCATAATCTCCCCAGTTAGCGCGCAGTTGCCAGCGCGCGCAACTGTGTCTCGGCCTTGCCTTCAAGCCACAAGTTGCGTCAGTTTCAGTCAACAGAACTGACGAGGAAACCCATGACAGACAAGATTGTGGTGCACGAAGATCGCGGTATCCTCCGCGTCAAAATCAACCATCCGGAAAAGAAGAACTCCCTGCTGCCTGAAATGTACAGGGCGCTGTGCGACGCTTTCCGGCACGCTGAAGAAACGAGATCAGTCCGGGTATTGTTGCTGGAAGGTGAAGGAGACATGTTCACCGCGGGTAACGACATGTCTTCATTCCTTGCAATCAAAGACGCCGACAAAACCCAGGAAAATCCGTCCATGACGTTGATGAAGCTGGCAGCAACGGCAGAAAAGCCTGTTGTTGCCGCCGTCAACGGACCTGCTGTCGGGATAGGCATCACGTTGTTATCCAGTGTCGATCTTGTTTTTGCTTCCGAGCAGGCACGCTTTCTCGCGCCTTTTGTCAGTCTCGGGATCGTCCCCGAAGCCGGTACAACCATGCTGATGCCGCAGTTCCTGGGCTGGCAGGCAGCTGCCGAAATCCTCCTGACCGGTGACTGGATCAGTGCGGACCGAGCACAACAGATGGGTTTGGTCAACCGGGTGGTCCCCCATGCTGAACTTGAAGAAACGGCATTGGCTGCCTGTCTGAACATTGCATCAAAGCCACCAGAGTCGGTGCGCCTCACCAAACAGATGATGCGCGGCGATACGTCAGCCCTGATGGAGCGGATCGAACATGAAATGCAGGTTCTGGCAAAGTGTGCAGAGTCTGATGAAATGAAAGAGGCCGTCATGGCATTTCTGGAAAAGCGGAAGCCCGACTTTTCCAGGTTTGGTTGAGACGATCAGCATGTCGAAAAAACGCTTCACACAGCGTATGCCTTTTGCTAGTCAACGCGCTCGCACCTACGAGATGCGATCATAGCCACCTTGGAATGCGGTCGTGGCGGAATTGGTAGACGCGCAGCGTTGAGGTCGCTGTGGGGTAACTCCCGTGGAAGTTCGAGTCTTCTCGACCGCACCATCCGCTTTCGCTGATTTTGGCAAAGCCAAAATCTAGCTTCAGCGTGAAAAGCTGAAGCGTTCGAAACGGATGCCACGCCGAAACAAAGTGAAGGCGGGCGGTTTACCTATTGTCTCTCTGGAGGCACCATATGCCAGAGGCTACGCGCCATTCATGGATACGCAATCAGAACATCGCAACTGGCTTGAAACACCTGTTCAGTTAGCTGTTTCCAATAAGCCTGTGGATTACGAGGCGGCTGTCGCCTTTATGGAAGCCCGCGCCGCGGCTGTTCATGCCGGTGACGCAGAAGAGCTTGTCTGGTTTCTGGAGCACCCGCCTCTTTATACCGGTGGCACCAGCGCCAGGGTAGAAGACCTGCTGATGCCCGATCGTTTTCCGGTTTATAAAACACGGCGCGGCGGTGAGTTCACCTATCATGGCCCGGGCCAGCGGGTTGCTTATGTAATGCTTGATCTTGGGCGTCGCACCAAAGATGTGCGGCGTTATGTTCAGGACCTTGAACGCTGGATCATTTCCGCTTTGGACAAGTTCAATTTGACTGGTGAGATTCGCGATGGCCGGGTCGGCGTCTGGGTAGATCGCACAAAGCCTGCTGCTGCGCGGCACGAGGACAAGATCGCTGCTATTGGTGTACGCATTCGCCGCTGGGTCACCTTTCACGGCATAGCTCTGAATGTTGAGCCGGACTTGTCACACTTTGACGGGATAACCCCTTGCGGGATCTCGGAACAAGGCCTGGGGGTCACCAGCCTTGTTGATCTTGGCAGACCTGTGACAATGGAAGAAGCTGATGCTGCGCTGCAAAGTGCGTTCGAGCCGATATTTGGTCCCGTCACCCGGATTGATCTTCCTGATTTCAGATAAAATCATGCTGCCTGTCGAAAGAGCAGAACCATGCACGTCATGTGAATGAGCGCGCATGACGCGCTTCATGATACACTGGCAAAAACAGGAGACCCCAGATGCAATACATGATTGTTGCTGCTGAATCCGAAGAGGATATGGCAGCGCGCAAATCCACCGAACCCGGCGCGTTTGAAGCCTATATGGGCCCATGGTTCAAATACTCCACCGAGATGCAGGAAGCAGGCGTGACACTGAGCGGCAACGCTCTTGAAACACCGGATACAGCAACCTGTGTCCGGGTTCGCGATGGCAAGCGTCAAGTACAGGATGGTCCGTTTGCGGACACCAAGGAGCAACTTGGCGGATACTTCATTATCGATGTGCCCTCATTTGAAGCAACAAAAGAATGGGCGGCGAAGTGTCCGGCGGCGGCCACGGGCCTTGTCGAGTTACGCAAAGTTGCCACCCTCGAAGAGGAGAAATAAGACATGCAATATATGCTAGCTCTGTACGAAGATGAAAACGTCTTTATGAACCTCAACGAAGCCGAAATGGGTGAACTGATGGGTGCTTACAATGCCTACACAACCTCACTGCAGGAAGCTGGTGCCTTCGTCGCTGGTGAACCTCTTGAACCGTCAGCTACGGGCGCGATTATCCGTAATCACAATAATACCATGCAGGTACAGGACGGTCCTTTTGTTGAGGCAAAGGAACATCTCGGCGGTTTTTACCTGATTGATGTACCTGATCTTGACGCCGCTCTTGACTGGGCTGCGCAATGTCCCTGTGCCTCGACAGGTACTGTCGAGGTTCGTCCCATCTGGAACATAGGCGACTGACCATCATGCGGGCGGAAGACAGCTACACACTGGCGGCTGAAACCGCCCGCACCTCCTACAGCAGGCTTGTTGCCATTCTCGCTGCCCGCACGCGTGATGTGGCGCTGGCAGAAGATGCCCTTGCCGGGGCCTTTCAGGCCGCCCTTGAGCACTGGCCAAAGTCCGGCGTTCCGACCTCTCCCGAGGCCTGGCTGCTGACAACAGCACGCCGCACACTGATAGATGGGGCACGTCATGAGGCCGTACGCGAGAGAGTAATGCCCGACCTTACCATGATGACAGAAGAGGCCCATAGATTGCGTGACGCTTCAGAAGAATTGTTTCCGGATGAAAGGCTGAAACTTCTCTTTGTTTGTGCGCACCCGGCGATAGCCCCCTCAATACACACGGCTCTGATGCTGCAAAGTGTTCTGGGGCTGGAGGCCACCCATATTGCCAAGGCATTTGTTGTGGCGCCTGCGACCATGGGACAGCGGCTTGTGCGCGCCAAACGAAAGATAAAGGCGGCTCAAATTCCCTTCATAATTCCTGAAAAGGATCAACTCACGCCGCGTATCACAGCTGTTCTCGAGGCAATCTATGTGGCCTTTAGTACGGGCTGGGATGAGGCATTTACCGAGGCAAGCAAGTCAGCCGGTCTTGCTGATGAAGCCATCTGGCTGGCAAGGCTGGTGGTTCAGTTATTGCCTGAAAATGCCGAGGCAAAAGGCCTGCTGGCACTGATGCTTTATGCACAATCGCGTAAAAGTGCCCGCCGCAATCAAGCAGCGTATATACCTCTGGCGGAACAGGACACTTCTCTTTGGGATCGCACGCTCATTGCTGAAGCTGAAACCGCCCTTCGCGCTGCTTCAACATTATCCGAACCCGGCAGGTTTCAGCTTGAAGCCGCGATCCAGTCGGCTCACATCTCAGGCCTGCTTCAGGGCAGCGTAAACTGGCCAGCCATTATTCTGCTTTACGAACGGCTGATACGGACTGCACCTTCCATTGGGGCGCAGGTGGCACAGGCCAGTGCTGTCGCTATGGCGGGTCGTGCAGATGACGCAGCGAGATTGCTGGAAGGTATCTCAGAGCAAGCTGGTACCTATCAACCCTACTGGGCTGCGATTGCTTATGTTGAAAGAAGTCGCGGCAATTATGAAGATGCCAGAACCGCTTACGCCCGTGCGAGGGAACTTTGCACTGATCCGGCTGTTACGGAATGGCTGGCAGGGAAACTGGCAGAACTGGGCTAGCTGACTTCCCGATCAATCATCCTTCACGTAAGGATTTTTCTGCTTATTCAGATACAATCTGACAGGCACGGCAGGCAGGTCGAACGCTTCCCGGATGCCATTGACGAGATAACGGCGATAACTCTCCGGCAATTCATCTGCGCGCTGACACTGTGCCACAAAAGTTGGCGGGCGCGTTCGCGTTTGCGCGATGTATTTTATGCGGATGCGACGGCCACTGACAGCAGGTGGCGGGTGGCGCTGCACGGCATCCTGCAGCCATACATTGAGATCGCTGGTTTTGACCTTGGCGTTCCAGTCCACATAGACGCTGGTGACGGCGGGCATCAGCTTTTCAACAGAACGCCCGGTCAGCGCTGACAGGAAAACTATCGGCACGCCTGGTGCCTGCGGCAAAAGGCGCCCGACCATTTCGCGCAAGTCACGCGCGGCCTTGTCCCGATCCTCAATCATGTCCCATTTGTTTGCCGCCATGACGACCGCCCGGCCTTCACGAATGGCGAGATCGGCGATCTGCAGGTCTTGCTTTTCCAGAGGGGCGCAGGCATCGAAAAGTACGACTACGACTTCAGCAAATTTTACGGCGCGGATACCGTCAGATACAGAAAGTTTCTCCAGTTTCTCCTGTACCTTGGCGCGTTTGCGCATACCTGCCGTATCGAACAACTTGACAGGCCAGGTTCGCTCCGGTGCTTGCCAGGTCCAGTCTACACTGATGGAATCTCTCGTGATTCCAGCTTCGGGCCCTGTCAGAAGCCTGTCCTGCCCGATCAGTTGATTGACCAGCGTGGACTTGCCGGCATTTGGTCTGCCCACAATCGCAACGCGTAATGGCTTGAGCGGATCATCCCAGGCAAACGCTTCGTCATCGGTGTCATTTTCATTCAAGGCATCTGCCTGCGCCTGAAGGGCCGCATAGAGATCACCCATGCCTTCATTGTGTTCAGCAGAGATGGGAACAGGTTCACCTATGCCGAGACTGTAGGCTTCATAAACACCGTCAGTCCCTGCCCCACCTTCAGCCTTGTTTGCGAGCAAAATAATGGGCTTGTTGCTCTGACGGACCATCGCCGCAAATTTTTCGTCTTCGGGTGTAACACCCGAGCGGGCGTCAATCATGAAGAGGCAGACATCTGCTTCTTCAATGGCCACGCGGGTCTGCGCCATCATGCGGGTTTCGAGTGCATCAGCCGCTGCTTCCTCGAGGCCTGCAGTATCGATAATCTTGAATTTCAGGTCTGCAAGCTTGCCGTCCGCTTCGCGTCGGTCACGAGTGACGCCAGGCTGGTCATCCACGAGAGCAAGTTTTTTTCCGGCCAGCCTGTTGAAGAGGGTGGACTTGCCGACATTCGGCCTACCGATAATTGCAATCTTGAAAGGCACACTTGACCTGCTTTTCTCTTAAAGGGGCCGCGTTCTGGGCCTGAAAGCAAATCAGGTCAAGGGCGCTTATTGATAAGCCGTCAACTTGCCATTCTCGG
>JALEGJ010000126.1 GCA_022763115.1 Aquisalinus sp. | reverse complement strand
GTCATTCAGTTGGCTCATGCAGTTACCCTTTTAGCGCAAGCCAGACTTATTCCCCGCGATAGGCATGCGGTTTATCACCGCGCGAGAGGTCCATGTAACGTCTTGCCAGGATTGATTGACGGTTCTCAAGTGACGTGACCTTGCCATTGATAATGACAGCGACAGGACGTGATGACACTTCCAGCGGATCGCCATCCCAGACCACAACATCTGCAATCTTGCCAGCCTGCAAAGTGCCAAGCTGATCTTCCATGCCCATCATTTTGGCACTGTTCAATGTAATGGCGGCCACCGCCCCTTCATGGGTCATGCCATTTGCAACCGCATTTCCTGCAAGTTGCGGCAAAAGCCGGACATTATGCACGTCGTCATCATAGAAACTGACAATGACACCGGCAGCTTCCAGCCTTGCTGCATTTTCCAGTGTCGATGCCATCGCCTCAAACTGACGCGGCAAATTCGCCATAGGATTGAGGATCACGGGAATTTCTGCATCAGCCAGTTCCTGTGCGACCCGCCACGCTTCGGCACCGCCCAGCAAAATGACATCAAGCGCGTAATCCTCTTTCAACTGAATAAGCCGCCGGATATCCGGTGCACTGTGCACCTGCACGAGAAATGGTTTCTCGCCGCGCACATACGGGATGAGCGCCTGAAGGTCAGCCTGCGTCAAATCGCTTGCCGCCGCCATATAGCGATATTCGGAAGGGTCTTCCGCATAAAGCAGCACTTCATCAAGATACACTCTCAGCAAAGACATCAAGCCGGTTTTGGTGCCACCTGCCCGGCCCGTACCGGAAAACCCCAGAACAAGGCTTTGCGCATAACAGCTTTTCGACACAGGGTCAGGACTGCCACTGAAATCAATAACGGTACCGCAGCCGCCAAAAATCTTGCCGCCCGGCATGGGGGATACATAAGCGCGGGTCACGCCAGCCGCACGGCTGATCGCAATAATACTACTATCCGTGTTCAAGGCGTCTTCTGCATCGAGCGCCGCCGAGATCGGGAAGTCACGATCAGCTGAGCGCTCTGTACCTTCACTGTTAAGCGATATTTCCTCCAGACCAATGCCGGAGATTGCTGCGAAAATGCCCGGCGTTACCGGCTGACCATTCGCATCAATTACTGTCGCATTTGCCGGTGTGCCAACATTTGTGCCGACAGAAACAATGCGGCCATTATCAATCACGATACTGCCATTTTCGATGGTGCGCGGGTTATCTGCTGACCCGGCAACATGAAGCTCGGCATTGATAATAGCAATCGGCTCTGCTTTGGCCGTCGCCAGAGAAGCCGTAGCAGCTGTAATGACTGTCGCGGAAAGTTTGAGAAGTTTTTTCACTGAAATGACTTTCATTGACCTGCTCCTCCAGTTGTTCCGTTCGACTGCTGACCAACTTCAAAGTCCATTCTCGGGCTGAGCGCCGGATCATTGATGTCATACATCAACGCCCCATCGATGAAGACTTTCTCTGCCTTGGTGTAAACAGAGAAGGGATCGCCATTCCATAGGACAAGGTCTGCCATTTTGCCGACCTCGATTGTGCCCGTCTGGTCCAGGATGCCCATGGCTTTCGCCGGGTTAGCTGTGATCCATTTGATCGCCTCTTCAGGCGGAATATCAATGCCGATCCGCGCGCCATCTGCAACGGCCTTGCCCACTTCCTGATTCAGACGCTGAATACCAACTGCCGAGTCGGAATGCATGATAACGCAGGAACCCGGCTGATTGTGAATCAGGGCCGCATTCTCACGCACACCATCATACGCCTCCAGCTTGAAGCCCCACCAGTCTGCCCAGATTGACGCACAGATGTCATTTTCAGCCATGTAATCGGCGGCCTTGTAGCCCTCAACAACATGGTGGAACGCAGTGACTTTATAACCAAACTCCTTGGCCATATCGATGACCTGCACCATTTCATCAACACGGTAGCAGTGCATGTTGACCAGAATGTCCCCACTCAGGGCACCGGCCAGTGTCTCATTTTTGAGGTTGCGCTCAGGGGCATCTGCCTCCTCACCATTCTCTGCTTTTTCGAGATACTCATCCCACTTTTTTTTGTAGGCGGCAGCGTCAATCCAAGCCGCACGGTATCCGGCGAAATTCGCCATGCGTGTGGCTGGGCCACCCCGATCACCGTAGACACGCTTCGGATTCTCGCCACAGGCCATTTTTAACCCGTGTGGCGCATCAGGAAATTTCATGCCCTGTACAGTGCGGGAGGGCACATTTTTAAGGACGACCGTGCGTCCGCCAAAAAGGTTGGCGGAGCCCGGCAAAATCATCATGGAAGTCACGCCGCCAGCAAGTGCGCGGGTGAAGCCGGGGTCCTGCGGCCAGACCGAATGCTCTGCCCAGACATTGGCCGTGTTCGGGGAGACAGCTTCGTTACCATCAGATGTGGAAGAAAAACCGGGTGACGGATAGACGCCCAGATGGGAGTGGTTATCAATAACGCCCGGCGTCAGCGTTTTACCGGTACCATCAATTTGCAGGATATCACCGCGCGGCGCTTCAATATCGCCCGCCGGGCCGAAGGATTCGATTTTTCCGTCACGGAAGAAGACCGCGCCATTGTCAATTTTGTCGCCTGTACCAGTCAGGATAGTGACGTTGGTGATAAGGGTCGGCCCGGATGGATACGGCTCATAGGTAGAGGTAAAGGGGTCCGTCAGCATGGACTGGACTTCAGCCGGCTCATCATTGTCTGATTTTTTTTCGCCGCCGCCACAAGCTGTCAGCGCCAGGGCTGCGCCGGCGAGAAGCAGATATTTTGCCAGAGATTTTTTTGTCTCAGCCATAGGTTTTCCTGTCAGTGTTTTTTAATTCGCTGACCATAACGCCAGCGGGAAGAGTTGCAACATATCACAACCGTCAGGGGAGGCACGTAATGTTTTCGCAGTACGGAAACGGCACGTTGTCAGGCCAGATTGAATACCTTGGCCGGTTTCAGCTTCAGCCCGTCAAGCGCGCAGATTGCCACCGGCGCGTCATGGCAACTGGCGAAAACTGTGGGGATAAAGCCGGACTGTTCTCCGCGAATGCCCTTGGCAACCGGCGGTGCCACGACCACGGCCTGCCCGCGTCGCAAGCGCTCGGCATCGCCGCCACTGACAGCCGCAGCAGGCAGCTCCGTCAATGCGAGACCGAGCCCGACAAGCTCAGCGTCCAGTGCAGCCTGATCCAGAGTCTCACGATCAAGATCACGCGAAACCGGCTGGCCCAGCAACTCGTCAAATGTAATCGCCATGTCCTCGGTGAAAGGACCAACGGCGGTGCGACGCAAGGCAGAAACGTGCCCTTGCGTTCCGAGAGCGTGGGCAATATCCCGCACCAGTGCCCGAATATACGCGCCCTTACCGGTAACGGCCTCAAAGACACTATGATCTGCATCAGGGTTCTCCACCAGACGCAGCGACTCAATGGTAATCGTGCGGGCCTGCAATTCCGGGGCTTCGCCATCGCGCGCGAGATCATAGGCGCGTTCGCCATTGACCTTGATGGCAGAGAAAGCCGGCGGCACTTGTTCAATTTCGCCCGTAAAGTCGGGCAGAATCTTTTCGATTTCTGCTGCCATGGGCCGCTTATCGGAGGACGCTATCACATCACCTTCCCGGTCATCCGTCGAGGTTGATTCGCCCCAACGCGCCGTGAAACGGTAGGTTTTCAGGCCGTCCTGAACAAACGGCACAGTCTTTGTGGCTTCACCGAACGCCACAGGCAGAAGCCCTGTGGCCAGCGGGTCCAGCGTGCCTGCATGGCCCGCCTTTTTGGCATTATAGAGCCAGCGAAGTTTGGACACAGCTTCGGTTGAGCCAAAATCATAGGGTTTATCAAGGATAAGCCAGCCGTGAACATCACGACCGGACTTGCGGCGTCTGCCCATGTTTCCACCTCAGAAATAAGCAAAGGCACCACCGGTTCGGACGATGGTGCCCTGTTGAATTTTCGAGGTTCAACCATCACCCGTGGGGATGGTCAAGTCCGTGCTTTAGCTTTGTGACTTGCGGGCTGAGGCCAGTTGGTCAGCGTCATAGCCATAATCCAGCAGCAGACGGTCAAGATCGTGATCACGCTCATGGATACGGGCCAGCAGAACCTTGTTGAACATTGGCGGGATCGGGAACCAGTCGCTTTCGCCATTCTCCGATTTCCAGCGCATGAGCAGCATCGGGGCTTTTTCGGCAAGACCGTAAGAGCTCGATGTGTAAACAGCGTACCCAACCTCAAAACCCTGATCCTCAAAACCCGGGAACAGACGCATATTATCAATTTGCGCTGCAGAACCGGCCTCAGCAGAACTTGGATCAGCTGGAGCGGCAGGTGCTTCAGGCGCATCAGCCTTCGCTTCTGTTTTTACTTCAGCGACGGGTGCCTCTGCAGGAGTATCAGTTGCTGCACTCTTTACTGGTTCAGCCTTTTTGATGACTTTTGTTGTTTCAGAAATCTCGTCTGATGTTTTCGCCCGCGAACGCAAGGCAGGAACAATGGCTGCGTCCAGCTCCTGCTTCAGCGCTGACGTCGGGTCAGCCGGTGTCGCGCGGAAATCGCGAGTCGTAATCTTTTTCTTGGACTGAAAGAATTTCATAGCACCCCATCCACTGTAAAAATCTGAATTTCCCCAAGGAACTCAATAACCATAAACAGACTAGCACAGGCGAATGAAAATGCCAGCCCATTTGTGTGACAAACATGCCAGCTAAAGGCGCGCTAGTTTTCCAGATCGCGGCGCACATCAGCGCGAGAGAGCAACGCATCTATCTTTTCAGCGGTTTCAAAGCTGTTATCTGTCTTGAATGAAAGCTCAGGTGTAAACTTCATCTCGATCTGACGCCCCAGCAGCCCGCGAAACTTTGGTGCCAGCCGGTTCAGGGCAGCAACGCCCGACTTCACATCTCCACCGCCAAGCAATGTGCAAAAAACAGTGGCCTGACGTAAGTCCGGCGAGCAGCGCACTTCCGTAATCGTTACGGACTGCCCCTGCAATTCCGGCGTGTCCAGTTCTTCACGCTGCAGGATGTCGACCAGCGTGTGGCGCACAAGTTCGCCAGCACGTAACTGTCGCTGGGATGGGCCTTTGGAAGATGAAAATCGTTTTGCCATGGCGATCACTTAAGGATGGAACCCGTCAAGTGCAACTGATGCGCCAACGAGACCGCCCTGCCGAGCCAGTTTCCTGTTTTACAAATGGATGCCACATTCAGTCTTGGCCTGGCCGCGCCAGCGCCCGGCCCGTGCATCCTCATCCGCCGTGACCGGGTGCGTGCATGGCCAGCAACCGATTGAGGCAAACCCCTGCTCGACCAGCGGATGCTGTGGCAGATTGTGCTGTTCCATATACGCCGTAATATCCTGCTGTGATAAACGCGCCAGCGGATTGATCTTGATATGGGTGCCGGAGTCCTCAAAGAACGGCAACCGTAATCTTGCGCTGCTCTGAAACTGTTTGCGCCCGGTGATCCAGCCATCATAGCCAGAGAGTGCGCCTTTGAGGGGGCGGACTTTCCGGATAGCGCAGCAGGCATCGGCATCACGGCGCCAGAGGTCGCCTTGTGGATCATTTTGACCAAGCGCTGCCTGATCCGGTTTGATTTCCTGAACATTTGTCAGACCAAGTTCTGTTATGAGTTTCCTCTTGTGACTGAGGGTCTCGGCAAAATGCTTGCCCGTCTCCAGAAAGATGATCGGCGCGTCCGGTTTCACTTGTGCGGCCAGATGGAGGAGCACGGAGGATTCAGCCCCGAAGGAAGAGACGAGTGCAACGCCCCCGGCAACTTTTTCTGCAAGTACGGCCCGCAGGATATCCTGAGGCGTTGCCTGACTGTACTCATCTGTCAGAGCGGCCACAAGGTCAGCGCGGTCATAATCATCCTGATAAGGATGCTGTCGCTTTAGTTGAACGACGGTTGCGGACATACTCACTCTCTCTGCACTTTCACGGGTGTAGGCACCAATGCAAAAATTACTCAGGCAAAGCGGCGCAGCTGCTCTCTGCCAGCGCGTTGACGTCGCATCCAGACGGGCACGGCAACGTCTGCTGCCGGTTGATAGAAGTCAGAAAACTCTGCAAGCGCTGCATTGAGGCCTCCAACGTCCGTCTCCGGCGCAACCTCAAATGAGGTAAACCCGCAGCGCACCATATAAAGTATCTGGTCACGGATGATATCGCCAGTGGCGCGCAGATCACCCGTAAAGCCAGCCCGCTCACGCAACTGGCGGGCTTGCGTATAGGCGCGCCCATCCTTGAAAGTCGGAAAATTAAGGACAACAATATCGACGTTCAAGACGTCCGCCTCAAGCGCATGAACATCATTTGCAAGGTTCATGACATCATGACTGGCATCATCGCCGATTGTGATTTCAAGTCTGTTGTTTTCCAGTTTAAGCAGCATACAGCGCCTCCTTGAATGGCTCGCTACCGAGCCGTTTGTATGTGTCAACAAATCGCTCATCAGACTGGCGGCTTTGCAGGTAATAAGCGACCAGTCGCTCGATTGAGTCGACAACTTCGTCCGTAGACAACCCGCGCCCGACAATCTCGCCAATGGACGCATCTTCGGCAGCAGAACCGCCAAGCGTGATCTGATAAAATTCCTCACCCTTCTTATCGACACCAAGGATACCGATATGACCGACATGGTGATGGCCGCAGGCATTGATGCAGCCGGAAATCTTGATCTTCAGCTCACCAATTTCTTCCTGCTTTTCCGGAGAGAAGAACCGCTCCTGTATCCGATTGGCGACCGGTATGGAGCGCGTATTGGCAAGGTTGCAGTAATCAAGACCAGGGCAGGCAATGATATCTGACACCAGCCCGGCATTGGCCGTGGCCAGATCCTGCTCTGAAAGTTTTTGCCAGAGGACGAACAAGTCCTGCTGGCGCACATGCGGCAAGACCAAATTCTGCTCATGGGTTGTACGGATTTCATCAAATGAATAGTCTCCGGCCAAATCTGCGACGCGCTTCATTTGAGTTGACGTGATGTCACCCGGCGCCATCTCGGGCGACTTGAGAGATACTGTGACTATGGCGTAGCCTGACTGCTTGTGAGCTGAAACATTGTGCCTCAGCCAGCGTGCAAAGTCCGGATTATCCTGCGTTGCTGACGTCTGGTCATATGCCTTTGGCAAGTTTTCAAACGGCGGCGGCGCAAAATAAGCGTTGATACGATCCACTTCTTCCTGCGGCACATCCACGCTGCTGTCGCGCGCATTGAGCCATTCCGCCTCTACCAGGTCACGGAACTGATCCATACCCAGCGCGTTGACCAGAATCTTGATACGGGCCTTATACAGATTATCGCGCCTGCCCTGCAGGTTATAAACCCGAAGGATCGCCTCAAGATATGAAAGCAGGTGTTCGCTGGGGAGGAAGGAGCGAATAACCTCGCCCACATACGGGGTGCGACCAAGGCCACCGCCAACATACACTTCAAAGCCGGTCTCGCCTGCCAGGTTTTTCACCAGATGCAGTCCGATATCGTGAACCCGAACGGCGGCGCGATCCTGCGCTGATGCCGTCACGGCTATCTTGAATTTGCGTGGCAGGAACGTGAACTCCGGATGAAAGGTTGACCACTGACGGATCACCTCGCACCACACGCGTGGGTCTTCTATTTCATCTGCCGTCGCACCCGCGAAGTGATCGGTTGTCACATTGCGTATGCAGTTGCCGGATGTCTGGATGGCGTGCATTTCAACTTCTGCCAGATGATCCAGAATTTCCGGAATATCGACAAGAGCAGGCCAGTTGAACTGGATGTTCTGGCGCGTCGTGATATGGCCAAACCCTTTATCGTATCTATCAGCGATAAAGGCGAGTTTGCGCAACTGGCCGGAAGATAACGTGCCATAGGGAATAGCCACACGGAGCATGTAAGCGTGTAATTGCAGATAGACGCCGTTCATCAGCCGCAAGGGCTTGAACTGATCTTCTGTTAGGTCACCTGTCAGGCGGCGCTGGACCTGCCCCTTAAACTGGCTGACACGATCATGCACAATGCGGGCATCAAATTCATCGTAACGATACATCAGATACTCTCCTCACTGTAAGGAGGAATACCAAGCGCAGCCTGCACAGAGGCTATCCATTTCACTACGTGTGGGTAGTCGTTCAAGGTATAACCGCCATCTCCCGCCATGCGTGTGTAGGCAACCAGAGCGATATCCGGCAGGCCGAGTTTGCTGCCGCCGAAAAAGGGATGGTCCGTGAGGTGATCTTCCATCAGTTGCAAGCTGGTATTGCCGCGTGACAGCAGAGACGGGTCGAGTTCCTCATCTGACAGTCCGGCAAACCTCTTGCGGAAACGACGAACCGCAATACTCGATTCATGGAAATTCTGCTCCCAGAACAACCAGCCGGTCATTTTCGCTTTTTCGTATGCATCCGTCGGGATTAGGTCGCTGCCAGCCTGCTCCGCCAGATACAGCATGATAGCGCAGGATTGCTCCAGCACACGACCATCGTCCAGCACCACGACAGGGATTTGCCCGGCAGGGCTGAGCGCCAGGAACGCCTCCGTTCTTGTTTCGCCTTTCAGGATGTCGGTCTCAATCCAGTCATACGAGATGCCCAGAAGATCCGCCGTCCACTTTACTTTCAGGCAGTTACCGCTGATCCCGGAGCCATATATCTTTATACGCTGCATATTTCAGACCGCGCTTGTCGAATAATCAGAAGTTACTGTTGGCCCGGCATTGCGAATTGCTTCGCGCACTGTCGTGCGGCCAGAAGGCTGCACAACGCCGCTGTCCTTCGTCACATCCATGAGATATGGACCGACAACCATGGCCTCCTGCGTCAAGGCAAATTCGAGCGCAGAGATAGCGCGCTCGCCTTCATAAATAGCCGCGTCGGTCAGGCTTTCCGCCCAGCGACCATCACCAGCGAGCCAGACCGGCACCCCATCCGTGATACGATTAGCCGTTATAGCCTTGAGCCCTTCATTGCGGCCTTTTTTGACACCGCCAATACTGATTTTTTTCTCTGTCATTGTTCAGGCACTCAACTTTTCAGGTGTTTTCTGCATCGTCGCGAGATCAATCAGACCACGACCATTTGCTTTCATCGCAACCTCACCAATGACCAGGATGGCGGGTCCCGTTATCCCGGCCTGTTTGATGTCTCGTGGAAGGTGCGTAATATCTGTACGAACGATCTTCTGCTCAGGTGTTGTGCCTTTTTCGATAATGGCAACCGGTGTGGTGACTTTCATCCCGGCTTTGAGCAGATGAGCGGAAGTGCGCGCGGCTGTGCCGACGCCCATGTAAACGACGAGTGTGTGGCCAAGATTTGCCAGGGCCTGCCAGTCAAGATCAGGGGCGGCATCCCCTTTGGCATGGCCTGTTACGAATGTCACAGCCTGGGCATGGTCGCGATGTGTCAGCGGGACGCCTGCCACCGCACCACAGCCGGTGGCCGCGGTTATACCGGGAACAACTTCGGCATTGATGCCGGCAGTCGTTAACGCATCGAGTTCTTCGCCGCCACGCCCGAAGATGAACGGGTCCCCGCCTTTAAGGCGCACGACCCTTTTGCCTTCACGGGCCAGCGCAATCATTTTCTCGGCAATCTGCTCCTGTGGCAGGGCATGGTCGGCCTTTTTCTTGCCGACATAAATTCTTGTGGCATCGCGGCGGACAAGTTCCATGATGCCGTCCGTCACCAGATTATCGTGCAAAACGACATCCGCTTCCTGCAACACCCGCAGCGCTCTCAGTGTAAGCAGTTCAGGGTCACCCGGCCCTGCCCCCACGATATGAACAAAGCCTTCGTCATGTGCGGCAGGTTGATTAAGTAACCGCACTGTCTGCTCACGCGCTTCCGGTTCGCGCCCGGCCAGCACAAGATCCGAGATTGGCCCGGCAAACAGGTTCTCCCAGAAACGGCGGCGCTGCTCTTTTGGCAAGGTCGCAGCCACTGCCTCGCGAAAATCGCTTGCAAATGCCGTCAGGTCTGCCAGTCGCTGCGGCAGCAAGGCTTCTATCCTGGCTCGCAGTGAGCGACCCAGTACAGGTGCCTGTCCGCCTGTCGAAATGCCGATTACAAGATCACCACGCTCGACCATGGAGGGCACCACGAAGTCACATAACTCCGGGCGATCCACCACATTGACCGGAATGCGCTTTGCGCGCGCTTTCAGGGCGATCCGCTCGTCTTCCATCGCGTCGCCCGTCGCCACGATGATAATTGCTGGCCTGTGTGACTGATCGCCTTTCAGGTCACTGGCCTTGAAACGACGCTCAATTAGGCGAGCGTTGTGACCGAATTCTTCGTGGATTGATGGCGCGATATCAGGTGCAATAAATGTGATTGAAGGATTAGCTTTTCTAATCAATCTGGCTTTGCGCAATGCCTCTTCACCGCCGCCAGCAATCAGGACAGGCTTGCTCTGAAGGTCAAGGAAGGCCGGAAAATAGCGCATTTCTGAATATCCTTTAGATTATCTAGACACTAAAGAGGCTTTCTCATGCCCAACCGTGCTGCCTACACCACTTAGTTAGGCTGAGGGTGCGCTACAAACGAAATAAACGGGCGCATCTGTTAGATAATCTATCAAATATCAGCTTTTTGGCCTTGCCAGCGGGTTTTGAATGCGTCAGATAGCAGTTCAAGGTAATATTGTTGAGAAAATCTAATCATGCGTCGACTCCCGCCTCTTAATTCCCTGCGCGCTTACGAAGCCGCCGCGCGGCATCTCAGTTTCACGAAAGCCGCGGACGAACTGCATGTGACGCCCGGGGCGATTTCTCAGCAGATAAGGACACTGGAAGAATTCATCGGGGTGCCGGTGTTCAAACGCCAGAAGCGCGGTCTGTTACTGACAGACGAAGCACAAGCGAGCTTGCCGATCCTGCGGGACGGTTTTGACAAGCTGGCAGCCGCGGCAAGCCTTTTGGCGTCATCCGGGACTAATAGCGGGCAGCTGACTGTTTCTGTTGCGCCTTCCTTTGCCTCCAAGTGGCTGGTGCCGCGCCTTGATAGTTTCCAGACGGAGAACCCGGAAGTTGACGTCTATGTTCATGCGGATATGTCGCTGGTCGATTTCGCGGCAGATAATGTGGATGTGGCGATCCGCTACGGGGCTGGTCAGTATGACGGCATGACAACCGTCAAGCTGATGGAGGAACGGATCATCCCGGTTTGTGCGCCTGGTCTTGTCACCGGAGAGCCGCCCCTGAAAGATCTGGCCGACCTTGCCCATCATACGCTTTTGCATGATGGCAGCTCGGATCAATCTGAAGATGCGCCGACCTGGGCCATGTGGCTGCGCGCTGCCGGGGCCGTTGATGCTTCCGGCAACCCGCTGGATGGCACAAGAGGACCGCGCTTCAACCAGTCGAGCCTCGCGATTGAAGCTGCCGTTGCCGGAAAAGGCGTGACACTGACGAAATATGCTCTGGCACTGGCTGACCTTGAAGCCGCGCGGCTGGTGATCCCGTTTGATGTCTCGACACCGACAGATTTTGCCTATTACCTCGTCTATCCGCCTGCAAAAGCCTCGCTGCCGCATGTGAAGTCATTCATCGACTGGGTGACGGCGCAGGCCGGCGTTGACGCCGATCAGGCATAAACACCCGCAAGCTGGAACTCCTCACCGCCGAGACCGCGCTTGAATTTGGTCACGCCTTCTGCCTGATCGGGGTGGATGCCGCCAAGATCAAGCCAGGTGAGGCCGCGGGCCTTCAGAAGACAGATTGCTTCCCATAACAGACGCTGATGGGCGCGGGCCTCCCGCCCCTTTGCACCAGTCCAGCCAACCTGATAAGTCGCGCTGGTACCATGCAGGAACAGCAAGATAGCTGCGATCTGGGCATTATCCTGCTCTGCGACCAGCAGCATCACTTCATCGCGTGGTCGGCAAAAGCCGTATAAGGATGACAACACCTTGACCGAAGGGCCCTGATAGAGCTTGTCCTGACGGTCTTTCTCATATTCAGTCATCAGCCAGCGGAAGCTCAAGGGGCCATTGCGTTCAATTACATCGAGATTTTTTTTCCCGGATTGATTGAGGGCGTTGCGCCACTTCTGCTTGAGATTTTTGCGCAGGTCTTCTTCCTCCAAGCTCAGGTCCAGCCAGATAGACTGGTAGCCCGAGGCTTTGTGCGAGAAGCTGCTGCCGGAGAGGAACCCGGCTTCTCCATTGCCCGTCACTTCCGGCATGAAACGGCGGCGTCTCCCGACGCGTTTTGGAAATTCCCCCGTAAACAGATCAATGAATGCCTTCCAGTGCTGCTGCGTCACATCTTCCAATAACCAGAGCGGCCCCCTGTCCAGGGTTACCACATGATACAATGGGGTCAGGCGGACTTCATGGATTTGAAAAATCGCCAGCGTATCTTTGCCATCAACCAGTCGCCCGAAGCGCGTGGACATCTGTTTTTCGGCCCGCATCATTTGCGCATAGGGCCAGGACTGCAAAAGGTTGGAGCGCAGCACACGGGCAAACAGGGCGTCCCACTCTTCCAGTGTCAGGTCATTCCAGCAGATTTTCATCGGCGCTCGCAGCAAATAACTCTTCAGCTTTTTGCCACGATTCTCAGCGCTTCAGCCGTTCATCAATCGCAGCCGAGGCGTCCCATGACTTCTGTCTCCAGCATTGGCACCCATTCGACAATGCTCTCACCGATCAGGCATTTTTCTTCGTCCGTGACACGCGCATCCGCCCGCAGATCGTTGATGATATTGTCGATGCTGTCCGGCTCCCGCATCAACTCAATGCCGCCATCACTTACGGCATCAAGGCGCAGCACACTGGTGCCGCCTGCGGTATAGACAGGCCAGGCTGGTGCATCGCTGGCGGAAGGCACACCGTTGCGCGCGAAATTCGCCCAGTAACTGCCCATGGTGAGGCTCAGTTGCTGTCGGTCATCCTCGGTTTTCTTCTGGAACATGATGCGGTCCGCATCGCCCAGCAGGCTGAACACGTTGAACACGAACGGAATTTCCATGGCGTGCGCAGCACCCAGCATTTTTTTCAAATCCATGAACAGGAAGCGCCCGCCATCATCCCAGTCGAAACGATAGGCGTAAACATCTGTATGTCCGCCACGGGCCATGAGGCTGGCAGGCTGATCGACTGCCCGCACCCGCCAGACACGGCTGGCATAATCGGACGCGGCATCATACAGGTCCTGATCGCGAGCCACGAAGAAAATGCCGAACATGGTTTTAGTCAGGTCTTCATTACCAAGATAAAACAGTTTCATCTCATCGCGGTTCGTGCCCGTCATGATCGGGACGTTGTTGAAGGTTTGCGTATCGCCGAAGGCCGCGCGCATTGCGCCCGCTGGCAGGACAACACCATCTTCGATGATGCGCGGGGCGTCGAGGAAGCCCCCTGCCTCACTCCAGTATGGGCGCAGAAAATCCTCAACCGGCAGCGCGCGCAGCCCCGCGAGCGTGCTGACACCAAGCCCGGAAAGAATATCGCCTGAGGCGTTGGGCAGATTGCCGTCGCTCCCTTCAGCTTCCGCGACAGATACACTGTCAAAACTGCCAGACTGAATGATCGCCTTATGGAACAAACCCTCTGCCAGCGGAGATGCCAGCAGGGAGACAACATTGTGACCGCCTGCGCTTTCACCGAAAATCGTCACGCTGTCCGGGTTACCGCCAAAGGCACTGATATTATCCCGTACCCATTCAAGCGATGCAATGAGATCAAGCGTGGCGAAATTCGCGGCGCTGTCAGCCTCTGTCTCTGCCGCCTCGCGCAATTCGTCCCAGGCGAACCAGCCAAGGGGGCCGAGGCGATATTGCACTGTCACGACAATGACGTTTTCATTCTCGGCGAGACGCGAGCCATCATATGTTGCGGCACTGCCCCAGACATTGCCGCCACCATGAATCCAGAGCATGACCGGCAGATCTTTCCCTTGCGCGTCCGCTGGTGCAAAGATGTTCAGTGTCAAACAGTCTTCGGAGCCGACAATCTGTCCGGCTTCGAGCCCCTGCGGTTCATCATAGCGGTTCGTGAACTGAAGGCAGCGCTCGGAAAATTCCAGCGCTTCGCGCGTTCCGCTCCAGCCTGAAGCAGGACGCGGCGCGCGCCAGCGGTTCTCACCTGCAGTGGAGGCCGCAAAGGGAATGCCCCGCCAGACATGAGCCCCGTTTTCCGCCGTGAAGCCGACCAGCTGGCCTTGCGCAATGCTGCGCTCTGTTGCCGGGGCAATAACAGGCGCTGACGGGCCGTCATCTTTCTTTGAGCAGGCAGCAGCCAATAATGACAGCGCTAGAGCGGCGGTGACTTTTTTCATGTTATCCCTCGACAGTGTTTCAAGAACCCTTGCAGAGACAGTAGCGCATCTGCTGGCGTTGCCAAATGGCGAAAGCAGCGGTGCGCGACAATCTGCTACGATTTCAGATAATGTTTCCGCCCTCTCCGCTGGCCGGTCGCTTTTGCCTGTATCAGAATAACGGGTCTCGCACGTCACGCGCTGGTGCGGACCTGAAATGTGCCTAGGGTCAGGACCCATTAATCTCACCTTTTTGGTCGAGGTCAAAAGGCCTGCTCACAAGGCGCAAGGCCGCAGGAAGTATTGCTACTTTCAAGG
>JALEGJ010000125.1 GCA_022763115.1 Aquisalinus sp. | reverse complement strand
GTTCAGTTGATGCCGGTCACCTGATGTTGATCGGGGTGCTGATCCTCTCCAGCTTGATGAATATCGTTTATCTGCTCGCGCCACCTGTACGCGCGTTCATGGACCCGCCGCTCGGCGGCGGGGCGAAGCCGCGCGAGGTGACGGAAGCACCATTCTTCTGCCTGTTACCATTGATCCTGACAGGTATTGGCACCGTGGTTCTGTTCTTCCTCATGGGCCCGCTGACGCAATATCTTCAACCACTGATTGCCGCAGGGGTGCAATAATGGACCATCCTGAAATCCGTGAAGATGAAAAGTCGATCTGGGAAAAACCCGGCACGATCCGTGCGATCTGGCTTGTGCTGATCATCGGGTGTGTTCTTTTCGCTGGTGCCGGGTTCTTGCTCGCGGCCCAGGGGCAGCTTGTCTATAAACCGCATTTTGAGGACAAGACCGGCATCGCTGCCTTCTTCGGCGATATGGCGGACTATTTTCCGGCCTTTTATGCGCTTGTCGGGTTTGTCAGCTTTTCCTTCATTGTCCTCGTTGGCCAGCATTTGCGTAAGATACTGATGCGCCCGGAAGATTATTATGATCCACGGGAGACAGAAGGCGATGACAAGGAGATTGAGGCATGATCTCCGCTTTCCTGTCACCGGATATCAGCCCGGCCCTGATTACGATTATCGCAGGCATCGCCATTGCGTTCCTGCCGCAACTGTTCCGTAACGTGATCGGCCTTGGCGCCGTTATCCTCGGCCTCCTGCATTTGTTCAGCTATCAGGTGCCCGCCGTGGGGGAAGGCACCCTGTTCGCAACCTCGACATTCATGTCGATGGATATGGTCGGCGTGCGGATTGACAAGCTCAGCTTTATTTTTGCCGTCATCTTCCATATCGCTGCGCTCATAAACGTCATCTATGGCTGGCAGCACGCAACGCGGCTGGAATCCTCTATGGGCCTCATTTATGCCGGTGCCGCCATCGGCGGGGCGCTTGCCGGAGACCTGTTGACCCTGTTCGTCTACTGGGAACTTGCCGCGCTTTCTTCCGTGTTCATCGTTTGGGCTGGTGGTGGTCACGCGGCTTTCAAAGCCGGGATGCGCTATCTCGTCATTCAGGTTCTGTCGGGTCTGTTCCTTTTGGCGGGTATTGTCCTGCATCTGGGGCAGGGGAATGATCTTGCCTTCAACGCCTTCACCTGGCGCTTTGAAGACGGCGCGCTGAACCCCGTTGCCATCCTGGTGCTCATCAGCTTCGGTATCAAGGCAGCGTTCCCGATCATGCATACCTGGTTGCAGGACAGCTACCCGAAAGCCAGTGCCGTCGGCGCGGTCATGCTGTCAGCCTTCACCACCAAACTCGCGGTCTACACACTGGCCCGTGGCTTTGCCGGGGTAGACATCCTGATCTGGATTGGCGCAACGATGACGGCCTTCCCGGTGTTCTTCGCCCTGATCGAAAATGACCTGCGCAAGGTTCTGGCATATTCCCTCAATAATCAGGTTGGCTTCATGGTCTGCGCGATTGGTATCGGTACGCCGCTCGCGCTCAACGGCGCTGCTGCCCATGCCTTCGTGCACATTCTCTACAAGGCACTCCTGTTCATGAGCATGGGCGCTGTCCTTGTCCGTGTGGGGACCACCAAGGCGACAGAACTTGGCGGCCTGCACAAGTCGATGCCCTGGACGACCATTTTCTGCATCATCGGGGCCATGTCGATTTCGGCCTTCCCGCTGTTCTCCGGCTTCGTCGCCAAGTCGATGATTACGCTGGCCGCATCAGAAGCGCATCTACTGGTCGCGTATTTCGTTTTGCTCTTTGCCAGCGCTGGTGTGCTGGAGCATTCCGGCATCAAGATTCCGTATTTTGCCTTCTTCGCTCATGACCAGTTTGCCCCGTCTGTCACCGGCAAGGAACGCCCGAAAGACGCGCCCGCCCCGATGATGATAGCAATGGCGATAGCCGCCTTCCTCTGCGTATTTATCGGGATACAGCCGCAATATCTGTTCGCGCTGCTGCCCTTCGAGGCGAAATACACTGCCTATACGGCCGCCCATGTGGTGACGCAGATGCAGCTGTTGCTGTTTGCCATCCTCGCTTTTGCCCTGTTGGTAAAATACCGTCTGTATCCCGCGGAAATTCGTTCCTGGAACCTTGATGTTGACTGGTTCTGGCGCGTGCCGGGCCGCAAGCTCCTGATGTGGGGTGTCGGGGTCACGGCTTCTATCTGGCATGCATTCTGGGATTTCATCGTCAGCGTGACGCAGGCCATTGTCCGTGGCATGTATGCAACGCATGGCCCGGAAGGCGCGCTCGCCCGGTCTTGGCCAGTGGGCTTCATGGCCCTCTTCACAGCCATCGTTCTGGCGGTGATGCTGATCGTCACTTTCCTGACGACCTGAATTGGCCTGACGACCTAAACTGGCCGTATTACCTGTTTCTGGATTGAAAAAGAAAAGCGGGAGCCCGCGAGTGCACCTGTCGAAAGAGGGGGGAGGTGAGATGCACGGGGGGCTCCCTGAAGGTCTGGGTTCGGCGAGGGACTAGAACCGATACCCAAGGCCAATACCGAAGACGACCGGGTTGAGATCTACATCAACCTTGTTGATGGCGCCGCCACTGTTCAGGGTCGCGGTTGTTTCCATCTGGATGTACTTCACGTCAATATTGGCAGACCATTTGTCATTGAGCGGAATATCCACCCCTGCCTGCAAGGCAATGCCAAAGCTGTCATCGAGGTCGATCTTTGTCGGCCCAACAGCATCCGTCAGGTTTGTGGTCGCATCCGTGTCGTAAAAGATCGTATAGTTGAGACCTACACCTACATAAGGCTGGATTTTTTCACCCGGCGCAAACCGATATTGCAGGGTCAGGGTTGGCGGCAATGTTTTGACTTCAGCGATCTTGCCGAGCGGCGCCAGAATGCCTTCACCCTCCAGATCATGCGGGCTGGTGCCAAGGATTAGCTCTGCACTCCACTTTTCATTGAAGAAGTATGTGAAATCGAGTTCAGGCACCCACGCATCATCAATAGAAACAGAGCCACCCGGAAACATCGGCAACACATCGCCAGAACTTTCCTGCGGTGCCACATTGATGGCGCGTGCCCGCACCAGCCAGTCGCCTTCGCCGGCAAAAGCGGGTTGAATCATGCTGCCAAGGGCAACGGTTGCCAGTAACGCTGTTCGGATCATCATTTCAGTCCCCTTTCTTTGCTGTAACTGTCAGTTTTCAGATAGGAAAAAGTGGCTGAGCTTTTTTGATCTAGGTCATCGAATCCGAATGTTTCCGCGTGCACTCTATGCATGTTGAAAGAGGACAAGACGATGAACCTGCCACTTCATCCAAAAGAGGCACAGGACCGCATACGTGTCAGCCGCTCTCTAGGCTGCGCCCTATGCACTGTGCGAGAGCAGTCCGTCTGCGCAGCCATGCATCAGAAGGATCTGCCAGAAGTTGAACAGCGCATGGCCCGCCGTCACGCGCAAGCTGGTACCGCTTTGTTGACAGAAGGGGAGCCAAACGAGACGCTTTTCGTGCTCGTCAAGGGCAGCGTCCGTCTGAGCAAACAGCTGGAGGATGGCCGGCGCCAGGTTACCGGCTTTCTGTTCCCGGGCGATATGCTCGGGGTGCGCAAGACAGATATCTGCGCTTACACCGCAGAAACACTTGAAGAGAGCTATCTCTGTCGTTTCACCCATGGCTTTATGGATCAGGCAGCAGAGCGTGCCCCGGCAGTGTCAGACCGGCTCCTGCACCGCGCCCAGAACGAATATCACCGCGCGCAAGAGCATATTGTTCTGCTTGGCAAACGCACAGCTATAGAGCGTGTCGAGTGCTTTATTGACATGGTGGATCGGGCCATCGGTCATGATGACAATACCCGTGGTCGCGTTGTGCCCTTGCCGATGCCCCGTCAGGATATTGCTGATTATCTGGGTCTGCGGCTGGAAACCCTCAGCCGGGCGCTCGGCCAGTTACGCAAGGCCGGCACCTTGTACGAGGTCAACAAGCATTATCTGATCCGTCCCGCCGCCAGGGAGTCAGCGTGATTTAGTCCACATTTTCCCCCTTCCCAACATCACATGTTCGTGATATGTTCTAATTGCTGGGATGGTGGACCAGAAACTTATGTGCCCCCCTCTGCCAGGCCTTATTCTCGGTCGCCCGATTGAATGAGGCCGCGATTGGCGGCGGGAGTTTGCACAATGGAAAACCAGCCCGACTGGATGAAAACATACGATCAGATGCAGGTGCTGTGGCGGGATGCGTGCGCCGCCGTGGTCCGGGATATTGTGGCCGATGCTTTTGACATTGCGCCGGAGACAATCATGTCAAAGGAACGCGGGCGGGAATATGTCGCCCGGGCCCGGCTGGTGGCGATGTATATGCTGCACACCACCTGTCGCATTTCCCAGAAGCAGACCGGCCTTGCCTTTGGCCGCAGCCGCAACGCGGTCTCTCATGCCTGCACCCGGGTCGAGGACCTGCGCGATGATGAATATGCCGACATCATGCTGGATCAGATGGCCCGGCACATCAAGGCGCGCATCGCAGATATCGGCATCCCCACCTTGCAGGCCCTTGCAAAGGACAAAGCGGAAAGCGGCAAGGCGGAAGAAGAGCCCCGGTCACATCCAGCATTTGAGATAGAGCCGGAGACAGCTGCCGCCCTCAAAGCCAGCGTTGTCGGCGGTGAGGATCTGGCCGAGTTGCCGCTGATCGAAACCGCCAGCGGCAAACGCCTTCAGGTGGTGTTTTTGAAATGACTCAACACGGATCATGTACGCCCTGCAAAGCCTCATGCAGCCAGGGACCCACATTATTGACGATGACAGAAACGCCCTCCGGCGTCGGGTGGATGCCGTCCTGCTGGTTCAGGGATGGCTCACCGATCACGCCGTCCAGAAAATTTTCCAGCAAAGGCACGCAGTATTCAGCACTCAACTCATCGAACACGGCATTATATTCTGCCGCGAAAGTGGCGGTGGCATTGCCGGGCGCGCGCAGGCCCGCGACCCCAACCCACAGGTCACGGGCAGTGGCCTTGGCCAGCATCTGGTCGAGGGCTTGCCGGGTGATGGCCGGGTCGATGCCGCGCAACAGGTCGTTGCCGCCCAGGGCAATCAGCACTCCATCGGCATCCGGCCCGACGGACCAGTCAAAACGCGCGGCGGCGTCCTGCATCCGGTCGCCCGAAACGCCTGCATTGATGATTTCAATTTCGCTCTTGAGGTCGTCCGCGCCTGTGGCCAGTCGCAATTCATCGATCCGCGCATCCAGGCTTTCCGTCAGAAGGCGCGGGTTTCCAAGCCCGAAACCGGCGGTGATGCTGTCCCCCAACATCACAAGTCTGAAAGTGTCTGATTTTTCAGTGTCCGCCAGCGCGCCGTCAGTGGTAACCGAAACTGATACTTCCATGTCTTTTGAAGTGTCAGAGGCGCGCGGCAGTTCATTTGCCGCATCAGGCGCAGCCTCGCCGCAGGCGCTGAGAAGCAGAAAGAGAACCGAAAGTAAAAGCCGCATGAGATTGCCTGAAGGTAGAGCGCCGAAACTTTTGCAAAAAACGTGGCAGATCCTGCCACGTACCAACCATAAGAGGTCTCAAGCATGACGGCCAGTAAACTTCGTGTCATCCCGGCATCAGCAGGGGAGATTGTGCTCCAGACCAGCGACTTGCATTTGACGCTTTCCGGCGCTGCCGGGTCCGTTGAGATTCTGCGCGGTATCGACGTTGATATCCGGCAGGGCGAGGTTGTGGCTGTCACCGGCCCTTCCGGCTCTGGCAAGTCCTCCCTGCTGGCTGTTGCCGCGGGGCTTGAACCTGCGACCGGCGGCACGGTTGAGTTGCTGGGCCGAAATATCAGCGGGCTCAGCGAAAACGACCTCGCCAAATTGCGCCGGGGCCGCATCGGCATCATCTTCCAGTCGTTCCATCTCCTGCCGAACCAGACAGCCCACGAAAATGTCGCGGCGGCCATTGAACTGGCTGGTGAAAAAAATCCTGGCAAGGCACGGAAACAAGCTGCAGAGGCGCTGGCCCGCGTCGGTCTTGCAGACCGTCTCGGCCATTTTCCACGCCAGCTCTCCGGCGGCGAGCAGCAACGGGTGGCCGTTGCGCGGGCGGCGGCGATCAAACCGGACATCATCTTTGCGGATGAGCCAACCGGCAATCTGGATCAGCGCACTGGCAGTGGCGTGAAAGAGTTGTTGTTTGAAACCGTGCGGGCGCAGAACGCTGCCCTCATGCTTGTCACCCATGACCGGGCTCTGGCCGAAGAGTGTGACCGCATCATTGAGCTGGCTGATGGCAAGGTTGTCGCCTGATGGATATCCGCTGGTCCCTGATTATCTCTCTTGCGGTGTCGGATTTGCGTGGCGGCGCAAAGGGCCTCACCACCTTCATCACCTGTCTGGTGCTTGGTATTTTTGCCATCGCCGCTTCGGGCTCTGCGGCAAAAGCGTTCCAGACAGGCCTGGCCGGTGAGTCGCGCCTTCTATACGGCGGTGACATTCGTCTTTCCTATGCCCAGCGTACCTTGCCGGCTGAAGCCGAGGCCTGGCTTCAGGCGCGCGGGCAGGTGACGCAAATGACGGTTGTGCGCCTGATGGGCGAAAGTGATGCAGCCCGCCGCCTCGTCGAACTGGTTTTCATCGAGGATAACTATCCCTTGCTGGGAGACATCAGCGTTGACCTGCCAGACGGCACGATGAACTGGCGCCGGGCGCTTGAGAAAAAAAATAATCAGTGGGGGGCGCTGGCCTTTGATCGCGTCTTCAATGAATTATCGACACAGGCAGGCGACAGCCTGGCCCTCCCGCAATCCGGCATCACGATAACCGGTGAGGCGACCAGGCTGCCGGACACCTTGACCAGCGGCTTTGCTTTCGCTCCGCGCCTGATTGTCTCGGCGGAGGCGATGCCGGCGCTTGGTGTTTTGGGGGCGGGCTTCCGCTATCAGACAGAATATCGTGTGCTGTTGAATGATGGTGCGACCATGGATGCTTTTGTCGAGGATTTCAAAGCGGCGTGGCCTGATTATGCAACAGATGTGCAAACCCGGGAGCAGGGGGTCAACGGTCTTTCCGGAGTTATCGGTCAACTGGAGATGTTCCTCGGCTTTATCGGTCTTTCGGCCCTCATCGCGGGCGGGCTCGGCGTTTCTGCGGCGGCCCGTGGCATCGTTGAAAGCCGTCAGAAATCCATTGCCACACTGAAAAGTCTTGGCGCAACCGGCGGCGAAGTGCAGGCGGTGCTCGCGGTTCAGATTGGCCTGATGGCGTTTATCGCAATCATCATCGGCCTTGTGGCTGGGGCGCTGACACCGCTTGGCATCCTGACATTATATGGCGATCGCCTGCCGTTTCCGGCGAACGCCGCGATTTTTCCGGAACCGCTTTTTTATGCAGCGCTGGCCGGTCTGGTTGCTGCCTTCGCTTTTGCGGCCATGCCGCTTGGCGCTGGCCGGGTCACGCCGCCATCTTCCCTGTTCCGGGCAGGGCAGGGCGCAACACCGCGCCGGGAGCGCATCATTGCGCTTGGTCTGTTTCTCCTTCTGCTGATGATTGGGGCTGTTGCCAGCGATGAACCGCAGATGGCTTTTGTGCTGGGCCTCGGGGCGGCGGTCAGCTTTTTCATTTTCTGGGGCCTGGGCAAACTGGTGCAACAGGCTGCCCGCATGGTGCGCCCGCGCCTTGGCGGTTTCACCGGGCAGGCGGTGGCCGGGCTTGCCGGTCTCGGCTCCCTTGCCCCGCGATCCGCCCCGGCACTGGGTTTGGGAGCAGCACTTCTTTTTGCACTAGTGCAGATACAGTCGAACCTTATTTCCCAGATCAGGGACATCGCCCCGCAGAATGTGCCGTCCATGGTCCTGTTTCAGGTGCCGCTCGATAAGGTTGAGGCAGTGGACGCAGCGGTTGCAGAGGCGGCCCCGGGACTGTCAGAAGAAGATTACCGCCGTACACCGATGATCTCCGCGCGCTTGATTTCCCGCAATGGCGAGCGCCTGAACCCGGATGATATGGAAGACAATCGCTGGTTCCTGGAAGACGGCCTTGATGTCACCTACACGGCCAGCCCGCGAGAGCCGGAGCGTCTTGTCGAAGGCGACTGGTGGCCCGCCGATTACACTGGCGATTTGCTGGTGTCACTCGAAATCGAGGTCGCGCAGGAAGCAGGCATTGGGGTCGATGACGTTCTCACCTTTGATATTCTCGGACGACAGATTGATGCGCGCGTCATCAATTTACGCAGTGTGGATTGGGGCGGCTTTGGCGGTAATTTCGCGGTGATGTTCTCCCCCGGCACGCTCGAAGCTGCGAACCCGAACAGTATTGTCCTGATGCGTCTGACGCCAGCGCAGGATGATCTGGTGGCCGCTGCGGTCGCCAAAATTGACCCCGGCATCACGATATTCCGTGTACGTGAAACACTGGATGCGGCGGCTCGCATCTTCAGTCAGTTGACGGTCGCCATCCGCGTCATCGCGCTGGTTGCGCTGTTTTCCGGTATTGCCGCGTGTTTTGCAGCGCTGACAGCCGGAATGCGGGCGCGGATTTATGAGGGCGCCATTCAACGCGCCCTCGGTGCCGATCAGGGCCAGCTCGTGGCGGCAACCAGCCTTGAAATTGCCCTGACCGCACTGGTGGCCGTTATCGCAGGCGGCGCCATCGGCCTTTTCGCCGCGTGGTATCTGGTGGTGCAGATTTTTGATGCCACATGGATTGCGGCGTGGACGGAGTTATTCACCATGCTGGGCATTACAGCCGTGTTGGGCGCTGTCGCCGGTGTCATCATGGCCTGGGTCGCGACCAGCCAGTCCCCCCATCAGGTACTGACGGCTGGTGAACTGCGCTAAGGTACAGATTGGGATCAAAAGCCAGCCTTCAAGCGCCAGCCTGCCGCCGGATGCGCTCGATCATCGAGACAAGTCCGTTGGAGCGTTGCGGCGTGATGTGGTCTTCAAGGTCCAGTTTTGCGAGTTCCGCTTTGGGATCAATGTTCACCGCGTCTGCCTTGCTCTGGCCATCATACAAGGCAATTAACAAAGCAATCAGGCCACGCACAATATGCGCATCGCTTTCGCCGCGAAATTTCAGCGTGTCGGACTCCGGCGCATCAAACGTCAGCCAGACCTGGCTGGCGCACCCACGCACCTTGTTCGCCTCAGTCAACTCGTCATCATTCAGTGGCGCCAACTGGTTGCCAAGATCAATGATATATTTGTAGCGCTCCTCCCAGTCGTCGAGAAAAGAGAAGTCGTCCACAATCGTCTCAAAGTCAGGCATGTTTTGGTCCGTCATCGGTCACAATAGACACTCATTTCTCAACAGGCTAAAGGCGAATGTTTTTACGCACAGCGCTCGGCTTTTAGCCTGCCCCTCACCCTGAGCGTTTCTAAGGCTGAAAGGTTCATATCAGTCAGTAAGATAGGGTATTATCGCTCTGGCGCTACCTTGCACCGGCATTTGCAATCCAGCCGACACAGGATGAAACTTCGCCAAGGCCGTGCTTGCCAATGCAGAAGACTTCTTCCGTGGATGTGCGCGTGGCAGAGATACACTGGTCGAGGTTCAGTTTGGCTGAATAGTAGCAACGACGCGTGTTTTCACTTTTGGCGTACCCGTTGACGATAGAATCCGTCAGATCGCCTACGGAATAGCGCGCCGCAAGCACAAGCGCTCGCGTAATGATCGGGCGGGCGCGTGCGTTTGTCAGGGGAGTCGCATTGCTGGTTCCCCAATTAGTGGCCCACATCCTGTCGTAGCTGTTCAGGCCCGGTGTGCGTACCCCGCCGCTCATGGTCGCGGGCAGTACAGGCGTTGCCATACGGGAGCGGGAGTAAGAGTAGTTTTCAGCTTCATACAGGCGGGTCGGTCCATCAGTGCTGAGCGCCCGTTTGGCCCAGCCTTTGTTCTGCATGGCATAGGCTTCGCTGATATAGCGCTGGCCCAGTCCTTCAACATAAGTGGCGTCCTGCGCCGCCATCATTTTGATCGCTTCTTCCGCAGCGTAAGCGCCGGATAAATTCCAGACAGATCCGGGTGTTGAGCGTAACTCTGCGAGAAATCCTTCGCGATCTTGCGCAACACGCGCCTGTATGGATTCAACGAAGGCGGGTGTATCCGCCGCGACCAGCGCCGCATAGGCAATAAAGCCTGAGGACAGGTCTTCAGCGGTATGAGAGCCAAGACGGTTATGCGCGTCACGGGTAACTTCCGCATTGTCGATGGGCGTGGCATCGACGATCTGCACATCATTTCTGAACTCGATATATTTGGCGGCGCGCGCTTCCAATGGTGTCACATCACCCTGGACAAAAGTTTGAGCGCTGGCGGCAGAGATGGCAGTGACGCCACAAGCCACTGAAACAGCTGCTATTTTTGCCAATTTTGTTGAAATGTGTTTTCGGGTCCACTGGTAAAAACGCTGCTGTCTGTCTGCCCTATGTGACATGAATGTCTCCTTACGCCTGCCTAACACTACTGAACCCCAAACACGGATGTGATGATTAACATATTTCGGGGAAAGTGAATCACCCAAATGCGTTTTAACAAAAAATTTATACATTCTGACATCTGTGGGCCACCTGAAAGCCAGTAATTATGCGGGTTCCAGAGGCGTCAAAGAATAATTCGGGGCTCTTTAGGAAGCATTAACATTTGTTGGTCAAAGGTTAACCCAAGATGATCAGGGCTGTTAAAAATATACTGCCTTTCACGCAACCGGACCGGCTCTGGTCCGGCGACAGCGATGATGTCATTGCCTTGCACAAGCCTGACGGTCGTCTGACCCGCGTTTCTGAGTCCGTGCGTCATCTGCTCGGCCACACGCCGGAAGATTTGAGCCGCAAATCTCTCACCAATATGCTCGCCCCGGCGGACCGGGCGCGCGTCATGTCCCTGTTCGCTGATGTTGCCTCAACCGGCACCAGAGGTCGAACAGAATGCCGCTTCCTGACCGCCGATGGCAAGGTGCGCTGGACGGAAATCGCCGTTTCGGCAGACCGGGCAGGGCGTGTGCGCAGCATCATTCGAGATATTACAGATCGCCGTCAGCGCGATATTGACTTGCTTGCCGCGCGCGAGCGCGCCGAGTTGGAAGCAGACAGTCGCGCCGGTTATCTTGCAGACCTCAGCCATGAAATCCGCACGCCTCTCAGCGCCATGATCGGCTTTGCCGACATGATGCGCAACGAGACCTTCGGGCCCGTCGGCCATGAAAAATATGCTGAATACGCAGACCTGATCCACAAAAGCGGGGAGCACCTTCTCTCCCTCGTGTCAGACCTGCTCGACATGGCCAAATTGGAAGCTGGTAAATTCACATTGGATACGGAGCCAGTGGATCTTCAGGAGCTCGTTACCGAGTGTGTTGAGATCAGTCGCCTTGGGGCAGAAAAGGCCGGTCTTGATCTGAACGCCGATATTGCCCGCGATCTGCCAGCCGTGCAGCTGGATGCGCGTGCCGTGCGCCAGATCCTGCTCAACCTTCTCTCCAATGCCATCAAGTTCACGAAAGAAGGCGGCATCACCGTGCGCCTGCGTCACGATGAAGACCATATCTGGCTGTCCGTCAGCGATACCGGCATCGGCATGAGTCGTGAGGCGCAGCAGCGCATCGGCGCTCGCTTCGAGCAGGCCCATCGAGAGGGCGTGCGAGGTGCCAGAGGAACAGGTCTTGGCCTCGCCCTGTGTCAGGCCCTGACCGCGCTGCATGATGGCGAAATGCGCCTCGTCAGCGAAGAAGGCACTGGCACCCGCGTCTCGGTCTGCCTCCCCCGCCACGACGCCTTCCCGACGAGCGAAAAGGATCGTGTGGAGGATGCATTTGCGTCGCTATCGAGCGCACTCGATACGCAACTTGCAACCGAAAAACTGGCAGGCTGAATCAGACCCTAGCGGCCCTTCAGGTTTTTGGCGGCTTTTGCTTCATGGGCCTGATGTTTGATGAAGGCCGGCAGCAGCGCCATCTTTTCCTTCGCAGGCAGACCATCTGCCAATCTGAAAATGTTCTGATAGAAGAAGGCCATCGATCCGAAGCCGTTCAGAGCCTTTATCAGGTCAATGCGTGAGCCGGGCCCGAGAATGCCAGGCCCCATAGCCAGTTCTTTCTCATAGGCGCGGGCAGCCGTGACTTCACCAGAGAGCAATTTTGCCGGAAGGTCCGTATCAACACATAATGGCCGGCCAACACCGATCACATCAGCTGCTCCGCTTTCAAGGGCTTCATCCATGCCAGCCCGGGACCGGAAGCCGCCTGTCACCATCAACGGCATTGTTGCGACCTCAGCAATTTTTTCCGCATAGGCTATAAAATAGGCCTCGCGCGCCTTGGTAGAGGCGCTCATGCCTTCTTCAAAGGCAGGCTCCATGCCTTCAAGCCCCATCATTTTCGGCTGCTCGTAGTTGCCACCCGAGATTTCCAGAAGGTCGATGCCCGCATCATTCAGCCAGCGGACGACCTGTAAGCAGTCCTCGAAAGCAAACCCGCCTTTCTGGAAGTCAGATGAATTGAGTTTGACGGAAACCGGATATTCAGGCCCGACGGCCTGCCGCACCTTGTCAACAATCTGTAACAGCAGGCGTGCCCGGTTTTCAAGAGACCCGCCCCATTCATCCGTACGCAGGTTGGTCAACGGGTTCAGGAACTCGGAGACCAGATAGCCGTGCGCCGCATGTATCTGTACGCCGGTGAATCCGGTTTCTTTCACAACACTGGCTGTGTGCACAAAGCGGGCAATGACATCTTCTATGTCTTTCACGCTCAAGGCGCTGGGTCGACCAAACTGGCCGCCCGGCAGCGCGACTTCAATCGCGGATGGGCCGACAGGCTCCGTTGCAACGATCTTCGGTGACTGGCGCCCGGCATGGGAAATCTGTACCCAGATATGTGCGCCATTTTCCGTAGCCGCTGCTGCGTAAGCGCGCAATTTTTCCAGTTGTTCAGCGCTCTGTTCACCGTCGATGGCGACATTGCCCGGACGCTCAAGATAGCGCCGGTCCACCATAATGTTGCCGGTCAGGAGCAGTGCGGCACCGCCTTCGGCCCAGCGACGATAAAGCGTCACATGGCGGTCTGTTGCCCTGTTGAAATCATCGCCCAGGCCCTCTGTCATGGCTGCCTTGCACAGGCGGTTCTTCAGCGTCGCGCCGCAGGGCAGGGTTAGCGGATCATTGATTGTGGTCATGGGCACTCCTTCCAAAAAAGGCCTTTTGAAAGATCATGCGCCCGCAATCAAGGGCATTGCCCCTGCGGCATATGTTACAGCGCTCCGACGCTGCGGCTAAGGGTGTATCGAGCGACCAGCAAATCACGCTCGGCGCTAATACGTGCCACTTCCGCATTGGCAAGTTCAAGGTCCGCATCGAGAATATCAAGCCGAGTGCGCTGGCCAACCTTGAACTCCTCGGTCACGCCCTTGCGTGCTTCACGTGCAGCGATAACCTGCGCAGCCCGTGCGGCCAGCACGGCTTCGGCACTCAACGTATCACTGAAAGCGGAAACAGTGCGCTCCCTGACGATTCGATCTGTTGCCAGCAGTTGATGACGCGCGGCAGATGTTCTTGCTTTCGCAGCCCGGGTTTGTGCGTCCAGACTACCGCCACTCCACAGGGCCATACGCCCGGTAAGGAATACGCCATACTGCTCTGCTTCACCCAGAGCCTCGCCGAAGCGCTCGCCATCAGCATAAGCTGCTCTGGCCTCGACGCCAATCTGCGGCAGGCGACTGCCCCGCGCCTCGCGGACAGCGAACCGGGCTGCCTCTGCGCGCTCTTCTGCCGTGACAAGATCCGGGCTGTTTTGCAGGGCGAGGGCGATGGCATCTTCCGCCGTATCAGGCAGGCCTGAAGGCGCAGCAGGCAAGGTGAGGCTTGTCGGCGCTGCAACCCCGAAAACCCTTTCATAGGCAGCCTCCGCGCGGGCTAATGCGCCAGCAGCAGACATGCTTTCTGCCTGCGCCAATGCCGCGCGCGCTTCTGCCTGTTTGAGGTCAGTGACCGTCGAAAGCCCAAGATTGCGCCGTGACTGTGACTCGCTCAGGCGCTCCTGCGCAAGGATAACATTCTGCTCACGGACAGCCAGTATGCCCCTGTCCCTTACCACATCAGCTGTCACCACCACGCCGGACAGAATGACATCCTGCCGTACAGCTTCTGCATTGGCTTCTGCTGCATTGCGTAAGGAAGCCGCACCGCCAATAGCGCCGGAAACCCGCCCGCTGGTGAACAGTGCCTGCTCGATAATGGCCGCTGCACTGTTCGGCTCGCGTGTGCCGCTGAATTCACCGGGAATGCCATCAATGCGGAGTGTTTCCTCAAGCGTTCCGGTCTGTGCCTCAACCCGGACCTGCGGCAGCAGAGCGCCGCGCGCCGCGCGCAAATCCGCTTGCGCCGCATCGCGCTCTGCCTCTGCTGCGGCGATATCCGGATTGGTCTTGTGAAGCTCTGCCAGCGGATCAACTGGCGCAGTATCAGCTGTTGTGCCGATAAGGGCGAGATAAAGAATTTCAAGCATGAAGCGCTCCTTCGAGGCTGACTTTGGCCGGGCGACCATCAACGAACGCCCGCACGGGGCGCTGGCGTGTCACCAGCAGGAAGGCCTGCGGCACAAAGAAGAATGAAACGATTGTCGACAGCAAAACGCCGCCAGCGATGGCTGTCGCAAAGGGTGGCCAGAACCCTCCTTCTGACAGGATCAGCGGCAGGAAACCTGCAAACGTCGTCAGGGTCGTGGAGGTAATATGCCGCGCCGTCTCAAGTACACCATCACGAATGGCATCGATATCTCCTGAAACCGCTGCCGGATCATTGCGTAAGCCCGAGAGGATGATGATCGCGGCATTGATCGCGACCCCCATCAACCCCATCAGGGCAATGATGGGCTGGAAGCCAAAGGGATACCCGAAGATGGTGAGGCTCAGCATCCCGAGGCCCATGGCAAACCCGGCCACGGAGAACACGATAATCATCAGGCGGAACGAATTGAAAGTCAGCACGATTGTCGCAATCGTCGCAATGACGATCAGTCCGACCGATGCCAGGAGGTTGCCCACTGCATCCGAGCGGGCTTCTGCATCCCCGCCGAAGCCATAGCTGTAGCCAGGCGGCATGGTGAAATTGCGCTCTTCCGCCAGTTTCTGGAAGGCTTCCACAGCCGTAGATGGTAACGCATCCGGTCGCACATAGCCCGAGATGCGGTTTACCCGTTCAGCCTGATAATGCGTAATGACAGCCGGGGCAGGGCGCATGGTCAATTCACCAAGGCCACTGACGGGTGTCGCTGAAAACGCCTGGTTGGCAGCCGCAGGGTTCGTTACAGTAATCGACCCAATTTCATCAAATGTGCGTCTGTACTGATCGCTCAGGCGCACAACAACCGGGATTTCCGATTCACCCTCGATGATGCTGCCGCCCTGCGCCCCTTGCAGCTTTGCCGACATGGCTGACGCCACCTGGCCAAGGGTCAGTCCTGCCTGCCGGGCGCTGTCTTCATCTGCATCAAGCCAGACTTTCGGCTGACCGCCGGAGATAGAAGCCTCCGTTGCCACAATCTCCGGAATTTCCGCGAAAATCGCCCGGGCTTCCTCGCCCAGTTGTTGTAGCGTGCCAAGGTCGCGGCCGGATATGCGCAATTCTACAGGAGCCTGAGTTGGCGGGCCTTGCACGATCGTGCGCACCAGAACCTGTATATCAGGCAGCGCACGCTCCAGTTCCTGCTGGATTTCGTTCTGAAGTTGCTTCAGTCCCTTGAGAGAGCGTGTCGTGACCATCGCCTCGGCATAATCTTTCGCACCGTCCGTATTCATCAGGACATTGTAATAGAAGGAGGGGGCAGACGAGCCGACAAACCATTCTGCCGACACAATTTCCGGATTCGCTTCCAGCACAGCGTCAGCGATCTTTGTCGCTGCAACCGTCGCCTCAATGCTGGCTTGGGGCGAGAGCTTCAGCTCAACGTGGAACTGGTTTCGGTCCGCCTCCGGGAAGAACTGAGATGGCAGGGTGGTAACCCCGATAAATCCAAGTGCCGGGAAGACCATCGCTGCCATTATGGAAAGGCGCGGTGCCTTCAGGGATAATTTGAGGATAGCCGAAAAGGCTTCCCCGATAAATGGCACTGTCAGCCCAACACCGGAAGGTCCCGCATCGTCTGTATGCGCAACTTTCGGCTTGCGCAGGATCAATCCCGCAAGGGCCGCAACAATGGTAATCGCAATCAGATAGGAAGAGATCAAGGCGATAATCACACTATCTGCAATCGGGCCGACAAACTCTCCGGCAGGACCGGGCAGCAGCGTGATCGGCAGAAAGGCCAGCACGGTGGTGATGGTTGAACTGAGCAGGGGCACCCATAACCGCTTAACGGACTCCGCGACAGCGGCACGGGTGGAGAGCCCTTTGGAGAGGCGTCTTGCCACGGCGTCTGACACAACAATCGCGCCATCCACAAGCAGGCCCAGTGCCACAATCAATCCGGTTACGGACATCTGATTGATGGGTTGCCCGATAAGGTTCATCATCATCAGTGAAGCCAGTGCTGTCGTCGGGATAGCGAAGGTCACCAGCAAGGCCGAGCGGAACCCCAGCGTGAAAAACAGGATGAGAACCACCAGACCAACACCGATCAGCAGGTTCTGGATCAGGGTGCCAAATCGCTCCCCGGCATATTCTGCCTGATCGAAAATAACCCGCAGTTCTATGCCTTCAGACAAATCATTCTCGAAGTCAGCCAGAACGTCTTTAACCTGTCCGGACCACTGGCCAACGCGCAGGCCGGTCTGCATCCGTGTACCCACCACAACCGCAGGACGGCTGTCCACAAAGGCGAGATTGGTGTCAGGAGAGACGAGCCCGCGCCGTACTTCTGCAATATCATCCACACGGACGATACCGGCTGTCTGCGATGACATGAGGGGCACACTGCGCACCCGGTCCAGCGTATCCAGTTCGCCGCGCACTTCGATAGGGTAGACATTTGTATCGCCGAAATACTGCCCGGCGGAGCCTTTTGAGTCGGCATTGGCAATGATTGAGGCAATCGCCCGTTCATCAAGCCCCAGGGACTGGGCAATGTCTCCGCCCAGCGAGACTTCTATCTCTTCCTGCGAAGTACCATGGATGGCAACATATTCCGTGCCCAGTACATCGCGCAGCCGGGATTGAAGCTCTTCTGCCGAGCGTTTGAGGATCAGCAGGTTGGGGGCGCTTTCTGCATCCCATATCAGGGCTGTGATAACCGTGTAGGCATAGCCCCGGTTATCAATAAACTCCGGCTCCAGCGCGCCTGCGGGGAGGCCTGCGGCAGCATCAGAAACCGCATCACGAATTTCCGAGAACGCGCCCTCCGTGTCCTCCACATAGTCATTGAGGAAAACAGTTACGGAAGAAAGGCCAACCCGGGACGTCGAGTTGATCGTGTCAATTTCCGGGATCTGGCGCAGTTCATCTTCAATACGCTGTGTGACGAGTCGCTCAACCCGCTCAGCGCCTGCACCGGGAAAAGGCGTCAGGATGGTCGCTGCCCGATTGGTGATTTTCGGGTCTTCTTCCTGCGGCATGGTGAACAGCGCCGTCAGGCCACCAACAAAAATCAGTAGGATGACGAGTGCCAGTGCGCGCGGCGCATCAAACAGAAAAGGTTTCATGATGCCCCCGGCGCACTGACTGGCTGGTCAACAATCGTCACCCGCTGGCCCGGCACAAAACGGAAAGGAGCTGCTGCCACCACGCGGTCTCCTTCTTCCAGAGTGCCGGTCACGAAGACGCGCGAGTCGCCAATATGGATGATCTCCACATCCTTGCGCGCGATGATTTGTTCATCGTCGTCATTTTCCACAACCACGTAGACGGACCACAGGCCGCGATAACTCTCGTTGAGAGCCGTTGCCGGCACCCAGACGCCAGTCGCCAGCCTTTCTTCCTCCAGAGTCAGGCGTACAAGCACGCCCGGCACGAACCCCGGGTCTTCCGTAATTTCGAAACGCGCCGTAACAGTCTGTGTGGAGGTATCAATCGCATCGCTGATGCCGGTCAGCTCGCCATCGGCGCTCAGGTCACCGGCCTGCAACTGATGGCGATCACCAATCCGCATACGTGTTGCGAAACTCGCCGGGATGCCAATCAGCGCATCCAGCTTGCCACTCGCATTGATCTGTATAATGGGTTGTCCGGCGTTCACCGTCACGCCGCTATCCACATAGCGCTGCACGACAACACCATCAAAGGGCGCGCGCAAGGCAGCGTCCTGCAAGTCTGTGCGCGCTGTGGCGAGCGCCTGGTCGAGTTGCCGGGCGCGGGCGCGCAACCCGTCGCGCTCTGCGGTAATATCATCGAGGCTTTGCTCCGTGGCATACCCTTCTTCCAGCAGGCCCTCGATACGACGGATGGTTGCCTCGGCTCTGGCAAGGGAAGCAGCAGCTTCATCGCGGGCTGCCTGTATCTCCCGCTGCCGATTGGCGAGGCGCTCCGGGTCGAGGCGTGCCAATACTTGCCCGGCGGTCACCCGGTCACCGATCCGCACGCTCACGTCAGAAACTTCGCCGCCAACCTGAAAACTGACGTCAGATACCTGAGCTGCCTCAATGCGTCCGGGGAAACGACGCGCCGCGACATAGCGGTCCTGAATAACAACCGTCTGGACTGCGACGGGCAGGGGTCGCGCCGTATCCACGTCATCGCTGGCCCGCAAGGACAATAGCCCCGTGCCCATCATGGCAGCAGCAAACACTATCACCACGAAGGAACCACACCAGATGGTCAGTCGCAGCAACTTGGTCATGAGTTCACGCATGGCAATACCTTCACTTGTAAATCGCGTTTGAAGTGATATATGACAAAAAATGAAAAAAGTCACAAGTCATAATTTTATGTGACAGCAGGGGCGACCACAGCTATTGTCTGCTCCCCTTAGGAGACCTCGAATGCCGAGACTGAATTTGAGCGAGAGTGAGGCGCGCACCCTGATCCTTGACAATGCGCGCGCGCTGTTTCTGGAAATTGGCTATAACAAGACTACCGTGGCCGATATTGCCAGGGCTTGCGGCTTCAGCTCCGCCAATGTGCACCGCCTGTTCGGCACCAAGGGCGCGATCAACGAGGCGATTGCCGAACGGATGCTCACCGAGAAACTGCAGGAAGTGCGTGCAAGCGTCGCCAGCGAAAAAACAGCGCGCGACAAACTCATCGCGGCCCTGCGCACAGTGCATCAGAGCACGCTCGCAACATTCACCGAGAAAAAGCGTGTGCATGACATGGTGACCTGCGCCATTGATGAGCGCTGGCAGGCCATCCGCCGTTACCGTGTGGCCTTGCTGGATATTACCCGGTCAATCATCCGTGAGGGTATGGAGACAGGCGAGTTCGAGGTCGATGACCTCGAACAGGCAGCCATGGGTGTGCATATGAGCATGTTCCGCCTCTGTCATCCGGTTCTGGTCGTGGAAATGCTTGGCGAGCCTGATGAAGGCGATATGGATACACAGATTAGCTTCCTTTTGAGAGGCCTCGGCGCCGCTGGTTTGCAGCAGGAAGCGTCACACGTGGCGGCCGAGTAGGATTTTTATCCAAAAACAAAATACGCTCGGTGCTATTCCGTATGCCTGTTTTATAGTCATAAAAAAGACAATGTATTGAGGCCAACATAGGCTGCGACGGCTACGATAAGCATGGCAAAGATACGGCGAGCCAGATTTACCCTGTGTTGAAAAAGTCTCGCTGCAAGTATGCCAATCACGCCGCCTGCCGCGCCTCCGATCAGCAGGAGCACTGTCAATCTGTAATCGACAAATCCGCCAAGTGCATAATTCGCAGAGGTTGCGGCCCCGAAAATAGCGACAGATACCAGTGATGAAGCGGTGGCATTACTCAGTGTCATCCCGGAGGCGAGCATCAATCCTGGTACTATCAGAAAACCTCCGCCAATCCCGAAAAAGCCGGCCGCAATGCCAACCGCCAGACCGATAGGGGCCAGTCGGATCATTATGTGCGGGGTGAGATGCACATCAGGATCTCCATAGTGTGCGGGTTTACGGAACATAGACAGGCCGATCACCGCCATGGCCCCGGCAAAACCAAGCAGCAAGATGTCTCCGCTCAGTGACTTTGCAATACTGGAGCCCAAAATTGATCCGATAAGACCGGCACCAGCAAAAACACTGGCGCAAGGCCATTTTACATGGCCACCGCGCCAATGACCGAAAAGGCTTACCAGGGCAATGGCTGCGACAGCCGCCGCTGATGTGCCAATAGCGATGTGAGGGCTCTGGACGCCGACAAGGTAGATCAGTAAGGGCGCAGCCAGAACAGACCCGCCGCCCCCAAAGGCACCTAGAAAAATACCGATAATGACGCCACTTGCCAAAGCGGCCAGAATTATCTGCGCCGTCAGGTCAATCATTGAGCGCTTTTTGCGCTTCTGTTCCAGGGCATTGCGCCCAGCATGGCCGCCATGCCGCACCAGCCACTCACGCCGGCAAAAACAAGGCCCGCGCCTATAAAGGCGGACAAGGCAAGGAAGTTTCGGTCTACGAAAGTGCCAAGAACCAGGCCCAGCAACACCAGCGAACCTGCCGTAATCTGCACTTGCCGCATGATCTCAATCGGCGCTGACGTATCCGTTATGACAGGCAGACCTGTCTTCTTCCAGGCTTCAATGCCGCCATCCAGCAGATACGCTTCACCTTCAACAATTGAATCTAGCTTGCGGCAATTAGCCTGCGTGCGTGATCCCGAGCGGCAATGAAAGACGGCAGCTTGATTTGTGTGCAAATCGACTTTCGCGCCTTCGAGTTGAGATAGCGGCAAGGAAAGGGCGCCTTTAATGTGCTCGCGCGCATATTCGTCTTTCTCACGTATATCAATCAATACGATTGCATCTTCCGCCAACAATTGCGCTGCGTTTTGGACGTTCATATTTTTTAGTTCAGTCATGTCATCATCTCCGGGCAATAAATGGAAACCAGTGTCCTGATCACTTCAATAGCCGCAGGGTCATCAATCGAATAATAGATCGACTGGCCTTCACGGCGGGTTTTGACCAGACCTTGCTCGCGCAGAAGGGCGAGATGTTGCGAAAGAGCGGACTGTGACAAATCAATCTTCGCTCCTAAGTCGCCAACGCTTCGTTCTCCGGCCGCCAGACGGCACAATATCATCAAACGTTTTTCGTTCGATAATGATCGCATAAGGCTCGCTGCATTGGCGGCTTTGTCGGCGAATTTTTTCGGTTCGAACTGGTCTGTGTCAAACATGAATCTAATATATTAGATATTGCTAAATTAGCAAGTTCTAATATATAAAGAAATCAAACAGGAGGCTCGGATGCTCGAAGTTAAAAGCTATTTTGATCCCGCCACCGCGACGGTGACGTATCTTATCTGGGATACCAAAACATCAGAAGCGGCCATAATTGACCCCGTATTGGACTTTGAGACGAGCACTGCTTCGGTATCGACAAAGTCTATGGATGTTGTGTTGCGTGATGCAGCGCAACAGGGCTTGAGCTTAAAATGGATACTTGAGACTCATGCCCATGCTGACCATTTGTCAGCAGCCTGTTACATCCGGGAAAATACGGATGCGAAGATCGGTATTGGCGCTCGTATCACCGATGTTCAGGAGGGGTTCCGTGCGCTTTTCAATGCGACCGATGTGTCCGCTGACGGGCAGGTGTTTGATGCCCTATTTGAAGATGAAGACGAATTGATGATTGGTGACTTGTCTGTGCGCGTCCTGCACACGCCGGGTCATACACCAGCATGTGTCAGTTATCTTGTTGCCGATGCGATCTTTGTTGGTGATACGCTGTTCATGCCTGACTTTGGTACCGCGCGCACAGACTTCCCTGGCGGTGATGCAGCGACACTCTACCGGTCCATACAACGCCTGTTGAGCCTTCCCCCTGAAACAAGAATGTTTGTCGGTCATGATTACCTGCCTGAGGGGAGGGACAATCCCGCATGGGAGACGACCGTATCAGATCAGCGTGGGAATAATATTCATGTCGGGGATGGTGTCACAGAAGAAGAATTTGTGAAAAAAAGAACTGCCCGAGATGCGACACTTTCAGCACCAGGGCTCATTCTGCCTTCTCTGCAGGTGAATATTCGCGCCGGGGCCATGCCGCCAGTCGAAGCGGATGGACATGTGTATCTGAAGCTCCCGATCAATCGCCTTAACTGATGATACCGGGGCAGACGTTGCAAAAGCAGAAATGAACGTTGTTTGAGTGAGTGGTGCCCAGGGGTGCCAGGGGTGGCATCGAACAACCGCATACGGATTTTGAAACTGGTTTAATCTCTATACTATTTTCTGGACAAAGGACGCGCATAAACCATAAGTCATATTTTGTTAGTTTATAACGAAATGAGGCTTTTCATGCTTTACTCTTTCTCTACCCTTATTCGTGTTTTCCAATGTCTCATGGCTCTTTCGATGGTTGCCGTGAGTCTCACACTCCCCGGCGCCATCGCTCTGGCGCAACCCGCTGGACCCGAGCGGCCGCTGATGCCCTCCGCTGATCTCGTGGAGAAGCTACAAAGCGGCGGCAACATCATGCTGATCCGGCATGAGCGCACGGAAGTGCCCTCTCGTCGCGATGACTATGGTCAACCCCTTACAGATTGTCGGGCACAGCGGAATCTATCAGTCTCCGGCGTAAGTTCGGCCCATGACACCGGTGTAACGCTGCGCGCCCTGGAAATACCTATTGCTCGAGTGATCACAAGCCCCATGTGTCGCAGCGCCGAAACTGCGCGCTATATGTTCGGGATAAACTACGATCTCGATGACCGTCTAGCGCATCACGAACCCGGCGGTATTCGAAATTTGGATGTTGCCGAGGCAGAGATACGTGCACTGATTGCTGAACTTGACCCTCTGCCAAAGGATGCCAATGTGGCGCTGGTCAGCCACGGCGGGAACATCTTCCGCTCTACTGGCTTGCGGTTAACCGAGGGCGAAATCGGCGTTTTGGAGTTGGGCGAGGATGGCGAGATCATTGCGCTCGGGCAGCTGTCGGGTAGTGCATTGGGCTTTATTGCTCGTTCCCAACTGGCCAGTACCGCGCAGGATTAGATAGGAAATCAGCGACCTTTATTCCAAGGTCGCTGTGGGTTTTCATACATTGGCCATGCAACAGCGCTTTTATAACGTTAGCAGACACAACATAAATGCTGCCGCAGTCTGATAACGGCAGCTTGCCAACCCGGACTAAATTATATGGGTTGTTTCGGCCTAACAAATGATTGTCGGTTGAGGTTTGGCTGTTGAGTTGAAATACTTTTAATGGTGCCGCCTGAGAGACAAAAGTTAAACCGCCCGCCTTCACTTCGTTACGGCATGGCACCCGTTTCGAACGCTTCAGCTTGTCGCGCTGAAGATAAATTTTGGCTTTGCCAAAATCAGCGAAAGCGGATGGTGCCCAGGGGCGGAATCGAACCACCGACACACGGATTTTCAATCCGTTGCTCTACCAACTGAGCTACCTGGGCCTGCCGCAATTTTCAGGCGATCAATGCGAAAAATATCGCGAGAATTCGGGTCTATAAGCGATAAAGGCCGGGTTTGTCCATGCTCATTTTCGCCTCTGCGCGTATTTATATGTTTATCCTGACATCCTGTCAGAGGCGGCGTTCCCGGTCGACTCATAGTGGTCGCGGCACCAGTCACGAAAGGCGCGCAGGACCGGCGCGAGCGCCGCGCCAGCATCTGTCAGTTCGTACTGGAAGCGCGGTGGATTGTCCTGATAGGCCCGTTTCGAAATCAGCCCGGCCTCTTCCAGCTGCTTCAGCCTGGTCGCCAGTGTGTTGGTCGGGATCTTCTCTTCTGACTCGAGAAACTCGTTGAAGGTCCGTTTCCCGAACAGCATCATGTCCCGGATAACCAGCAGGGACCAGCGGTCGCCAAGCACCGACAGGGATCGGGCGACAGGACAGTCAGAGCGTGGCGCGGTGTTTGGCATAGATTTTCTCAAGGCTCGTATCTGAAATTTACACTTTCAGGACTGACTTTCAACTTGCAAGCCAGTTTCCGGGTTGCGATAGTAACTTTCAAAACAAAAGTGACTCCACGATATTGCAACCCGTGCTGCCCGGAAAATGGACACTTTTCTAAAATCAGCCCGCTGTTTTCTGCAAATAACGAGGCTGATCCCTGCGGCAGCGCTGATCCCTGCGGCGCTGCCGTCGCCCATTTCCTGCATTCGGCAGAATGGATGTACTCGCGATGATATAGTGGTAGGAACAGCTGACTGTCAGACGAAAGCACTCGCCATGAGCAAGGATATTTATCAGAATCTCGACCAGCTGGGCCAGCAGACGGCCCTGCCGCAAACGCCTGAGGAGGCACAGCTTGAGGCCGTGCCGAACCCGCATACAGATGTGGATTACCTCGCCCGGTTCGTGGCACCGGAGTTTACCTCCCTGTGCCCGGTCACTGGCCAGCCGGATTTTGCCCATCTGGTCATCGACTATTGCCCGGGCCCGCATCTGGTCGAATCGAAGTCGTTGAAACTCTATCTCAGTGCCTTCCGCAACCACGGTGCCTTCCATGAAGACTGCACTGTGGCCATCGCCAAGAGGCTCGTCGCGACAATCTCGCCAAAATGGCTGAGAATCACCGGTTACTGGTATCCGCGTGGTGGCATCCCGATTGATGTTTTTTATCAAACAGGTCTACCACCGGAACATGTTCATGTGCCGGAGACCGGCGTCCAGCCATACAGAGGACGAGGATGATGCTGAAGAAACTGACAACCGTTGTTGCCGCACTGGGCCTGATGGCGTGCGAAACCATCGACGGAGGCCTTCTCAATATCAATCCCGACGGCGCGCCAGACGCTGAAACAAATACTGAAACAGTGGTGGCGGCAGACGAGGCGGCAACGGTTGAGGCCATCGCAGATGTCCAGCCCGAGGTCCCGGAAGTAACGGTACGCGGCCCTGCCGCTATTGTTGCCGATGCAGGCGTCGGTGACTGGATACCGGTTGATCCGGAAAACACTCTTTATATTGACATTCCGCAAGGGCGCATTGTCGTACAGCTTAGCCCTGATCTGGCGCAGGCGCATGTGGAGCAGGTGAAATTACTGGCGCGTGAAGGCTATTATGATGGTCTTAATTTCTATCGTGTGGTGCAGGGCTTCGTCGCCCAGGGTGGTGATGAAAGCGGCAACAAGACCATCCGCACGGCAGCGCCCTTTATGCAGGCAGAATTTGACGAGCGCATCCCGCGCGGCCTGGATTTTACGCCGCTGGGCAATCCGGATGGCTATGCGGATCAGGTAGGCTTCATCAATGGTTTCCCTGCAGGAATGAGCCGTCGCGAGAACCGCGTCTGGTTGGCGCATTGTACCGGCGCTTTTGCCTTTGGTCGCGGTAATGAGCGCGACAGCGCCGCCACAGAGTTTTATATCACGCTGCAACCCCAGCGCTATCTGGACCGTAATCTGACGGTTTTCGGGCGTGTGATCTGGGGTATGGAACATGTGCAGGCTATCACGCGCGGTGAGCCGGGCAATGGCGGTGTGATTGTTGATCGATCAAAATGGACGCCAATCCGTTCCTTCCGTGTTGCGGCAGATGTGGCCGTGCAGGATCAGCTCTACCTTGAGACTTTCAACACCAACTCCGACTTGTTCAGTGAGCTGATTGAAGCGCGTCGCAACAGGCCGGAAGATTTTTTCTATTACCGACCGGACTATCTGGACCTTTGCCAGATGCCGTTGCCGGTGCGACTGACACCCAATCGTTAGGCGACCGTGAGCAACAATAAAGTACGCCATGACCCGCCGCTGCGGCGCGGCCCGTGGCAGGTTCATGGCGAGGAAACGGTCTTTGAAAACCCCTGGCTCGCCCTCAAGCGCTATCCCATCACCCAACCGAACACCGGCTTGCCGAGCGAGTACGGCGTTGTTCACTTCAAGAATATCGCCGTCGGCGTTTTGCCGCTGGACACGGAGGGATACACCTATCTGATCGGGCAGCATCGTTTTGCCTTTGATGCCTATAGCTGGGAGTTGCCGGAAGGTGGTGGCAGGCTCGATGTACCGCCAGAGGAAACGGCGCGCCGGGAACTGGAGGAAGAGACAGGGCTGGTCCCGTCAGACCTGCTGCCCCTGGGCTCTTGGCAAACCTCCAACTCCGTCACTGATGAGCGCGCCGTGGCTTTCATTGCCACGGGCCTGACCCCGGGGCAGACAGCGCCGGACCCGTCAGAAGTATTGTCGCTCAGGCGGTTGAAATTTTCAGAACTTCTCGCGCTTGTGATGCGCGGGGAAATCGCTGATGCATTTACAGTGCTGATGGTGCAGACTGCGCTATTGAAAGCGCAGGCAGGGCAGCTGCCGGACGAAATAAGCCGGCATCTGTTGGCAAAAGACTGAGAACAGGAGAGCAGGCATGGCCTCGGGACCAGCTTCACCCCATTCAACCTCATCAGGCGACACGAATGTCATTGAGCTGACAACGGACAAAACCTGGGCCCGGATGCGGGTAGAGGCTTCAGCCGCTGCGGCGCAGGAGCCGATCCTTGCCAGCTTTCTCAATGCAACCATTCTGCATCACAACAGCTATGCTGCGGCCCTGTCATACAGGCTGGCGCAGAAAGTGGCCGATCAGGAAATGAACGCGATGCTGTGGCGGGAGGTCTGTGACGAAGCCTTCGCCGAGGAGCCGTCCATCGTGACAGCCGCCCTCGCGGACACATACGCCGTCTATGACCGGGACCCGGCCTGCCGTGAATTCATGCAACCCTTCCTCTATTTCAAGGGCTATCAGGCCATTCAGTTGCACCGCATTGCCAGCTGGCTCTGGCGCAATGAGCGGCAGGCGCTGGCTCTGTTCCTGCAATCCCGCATGTCTGAATTATTCAGTATAGATATTCACCCGGCAGCCCGGCTGGGGCAGGGCATCTTCCTCGATCATGCGCATAATGTCGTCATCGGGGAGACAGCAGTGGTCGGTGATGATGTCTCCATGCTGCATGGTGTCACGCTGGGAGGCACGGGTAAGGAAAGCGCTGACCGTCATCCGAAAATCGGCAATGGTGTGCTGATCGGCTCCGGTGCAAAAGTGCTGGGCAACATCCGCGTCGGCGACAAAGCCAAAATTGCGTCAGGCTCTGTCGTGCTGGAGGAAGTCCCGCCAGGTTGTACTGTTGCCGGTATCCCGGCAAAAGTTGTCGGCAAATGCCCGGATCAGGAACCGGCCAAGGAAATGAAGCACGGCCTCTGGGTAATCTGACCTGTGCTGAATTTCCGACCTTCTGCTTTATTGCAACCGCAGAGGCGTTGCAATCTCAGCCAGCACTTCTTCGAAAGTCTGCTTGATTTCAGCAGGCGTGCTGGCTTCGATGACATACTTGCTGTCACCGGCGCAGGACTCAAATCTGTCCGTAATCTCGTAACTGAGTGTATCCCGGATGAAGTTGAACCTGTTCTGGTCATGTCCACGGAAACCGCCATATGGCTTATCATACGGCGTGTGAATAAAATAGATGATAGCGTTGTTTTCTTTCAGAGTATCGCACACGCTCGCGTTCAAAGAGTAGTTCACCTCGTGATGGGCGTGTCTTTTATACGGTGTATTCAGAACGGCGTCACTATGCTGGCGCCAACCCTGACCGGGTATCAGGGCTTGCGTACTTTCCACACCGTCCGTCAGGACAATGAAGTACTGCACACGGTCGTCTGGTGTTAAGCCAGAGCCGCCCATGGGCACTTTTGCCGTAACAGTCTGAATGGCTTTTTCGATATTCGTGCCACCATAATTAGGGGTAAGCTGAATGTTGTCGTTGATCTGTTGTTTGATATAGCTGAAATCACTGCCTCTATCATGATCGACGCCCACAATTTCGTGAACCAGATTGTCAAATTCGTGAACGGTAAATGTGACTTGCTCGTCAAGTGAGAGCATTCGTTCCATAGCATCAAGTGCAGTAACTGCACCGTCACGGGCAACGTCAATCCGCATCGTTGCACCAGCGCGCTGTGCGCGTTTGTATGATGTGTTTTCATGTCCGCCCATATGGCAGGCAAAGGCGCACCCGACAGTATCAATCATCAGCCGTTGGTTGGCGTCATCCGCCCCGATTGCCATGGAATGAGATACGTCAAAGATCAGATTTACATTGATATACGCAGCCGTGCTTGTAATCGCGCGAGACTTGCCGGAGATCGGAAAGCTGCCAACACCGAACCCTTCCAGCATCAGGGGCTTATATTTGGCAGAGTACGTCACTTCCACTTTCAATGTATTATTAATGACGCTGCCAACGGCAGTGAATGTGGGTACGTACGAGTTGGTGAGCCTCTTTGCTTCAACTTCAAAAGCTTTCTTTGCTGCCTCCTCAATTAGCTCCTTGTAATTCACATCTTCCTTGTTGATGTATGCAATGTACGCCTCATTTACACCAGCCAGGGCGGCAGCATCAGCGGCAGATGCCAACTGGTTCTTGTGCCTCACAGCGTAGCCATAATCCATCGCGCCCATTGAGAATAACAAAAGGACAGGCAGGCACAGACATGCAATGATGTTGATCGTCCCTTTTTCCGAATGTTGAAAATTTTTATACGTCATAATATACTCAACTACCTATAAACTAAGGGCAATCTTGCAAATGCCCTGATCTCCTCAATGCGCGATTGCGATAATCAAGCCTCAGGCCCGACCGTGTTTTGCGAACAGATGAAACATGCTGTTCAAAGGTCGGCAGCAGGCCGCCAGCTAGAATAGGCTCATATCTATATACGATGTCTGTCATGATGATCGCTGTTCGGCCCACCATGCCCTCGGGGATGTTAGTGCCGTCTTGCTCAACGGAATTGGCAACAATTTCTGGATCGCAGCTCATGCGAATACCCTGTATGCCGCGATAACTGCCGCCGTAGAATGTCCAATGAACATTCGGGGCCAGTTCACAGTCGGATCCTTCACAGTCCGGATCCGCTTTCTCAAAATCAACAGACGCATAGCCATAAGCGTGTGTTCTTGCCCCAGCACGCCGGCTATCGTCTGGATCGTTTAGATGTGGATTCAGGATGCCCCATGACTCTTGCGCCTGAATACGCTCACCATTTGTAAGCTGATTATCTGCATCACGGCTCAGATATTCTGCAAAGAACTGCGAGGCATAGTCGGCACGGCGGGTCACCGTTATATAGTGAGAATATTCAATGACACTTAGCATCATGGCTGCCAATACCGGGAAGATCAGCGCGAACTCGATAGAAGATGTGCCCTGTTCTGATTTCGGAAAGCGCCGGATGATCATGAGCATGTGCGGCCTCCACTCAGTGTACCCGAGCCGTTGAGGACAGGTTCGCGCCGCACAAGACCACGACTTCTGAAATGTGGTTTACCATCATACTGAATGACATCCGCACTTGCGAAGGGAACAACTGTATTTGTCACCGGATAGAGCATTTCAACGATCACCGTCGAACCGGCACAGCCCGTGTTCCAGCTGTCTACAAACACATTATCAATCAGGCGATAAAGGCGCTGATTGGAATTATAGGCATCGGCCCCAAAGAGAATATTCTCGCAATTGAGAAATGGCGCAGCGTTGCGCGCACAGATGATATCGTTCTTGTAGTCGGCTTTGCTGATCGTTGCGTCGCTTTCGCGGGCCAGGGTCATCGCAAAATCAAATGTCAGTTTGTCGAGTTCCGTCTGGATGATGGTCTTGTAGCTCAGCTCGATAATGGCAAATAGCACGACAAAAAACATCGGCGCGACCAGCGCAAATTCTATTGCGACTGCTCCATCGTCTTTCCTGTTGAACGACTTGAACATGGCTGCTTTCGAGTAATGTCGGGGAATTGATACCGTTAAAATGGTAATTTCAATTTAATGAAAAGGCGCTCATGGTTAACGCGTCTCCCTGAAAACGCATGTCTTTTCGCCGCCAGCCAGATTACCTTTGGGCCGTGGCGTTGCGGCAGGTTAGTAGTTCATCATTGACAATATGTAGTATTTATGCTATATAGTATACTATGAGCAGAAGCACCAAAGGTGAAGAACCGCCGGTTTACAGCCGTCTGGCGGCGTTGCGAACGGAGCGCGGGATGTCACGCAAAGACCTCGCGGCGGAGCTGGGCGTTCACTATCAGACAGTCGGCTACCTTGAGCGTGGAGAATACAAGCCCAGCCTGGTGTTGGCCCTTCAGATAGCCAGCC
>JALEGJ010000124.1 GCA_022763115.1 Aquisalinus sp. | reverse complement strand
GACTTGACTTGCGCAGCTGTCAGGCGCAAGGCGACTTTCTCTTGAAATCTGAAGGAATAGTCATGGCGTATAATATCGCGATTGTCGGCGCGACCGGCGTTGTCGGGCAGGAAATGCTGAGCATTTTGGCAGAGCGCATGTTTCCGGTGAAAGACGTGTTCCCGCTTGCCTCGCGGGCCAGCGTAGGGCGCGAAGTTTCCTTCGGCGACAAGGATCTGAAATGTCAGGACCTCGCCCAGTTTGATTTCAGCAAGGTGGATATCGCTCTTTTTTCTGCGGGCGGCGACGTGTCGAAGGAATGGGGTCCAAAGGCGGCGCGGGCCGGTGCCATCGTGATCGACAATTCCTCGCATTTCCGTATGAACCCGGACGTGCCCCTTGTGGTGCCGGAAGTAAATCCGGATGCTGTTTCAGGTTTTTCAAAGAAAAACATTATCGCCAACCCGAACTGTTCAACAGCCCAGCTGGTTGTCGCCCTGAAGCCATTGCATGATCGTGCACGGATCAAACGTGTTGTTGTCTCCACTTACCAGTCAGCCTCCGGCGCCGGCAAGGATGCCATGGACGAATTATGGAACCAGACCAAGGGCATCTATGTTGGCGACGAACCAACACCGGAACAGTTCACACGCCAGATCGCATTCAATGTCATTCCGCATATTGATGTTTTTATGGAAGACGGCTCCACAAAGGAAGAGTGGAAATTGGTTTCCGAAACCAAGAAGATGCTCGACCCCAAAATCAAACTGACCGCCACATGCGTTCGCGTGCCGGTTTTTGTGGGCCATTCCGAAGCTGTAAACATTGAATTTGAGAAAGAACTGAGCGCCGAAGAAGCACGCAGCATCCTGCGTGAATCCCCCGGCCTTCTGGTGATCGATAATCCGGAAGAGGAACAATACGTAACACCAGTTGAATGTGTGGGGGATTTCGCCACCTTCGTCAGCCGTGTACGGGAAGACGCAACTGTTGAAAATGGCCTCGCCCTGTGGGTCGTCTCTGACAATCTGCGCAAAGGCGCTGCCCTCAACGCTGTGCAGATTGCGGAACTGTTATTGAACCGTGGCCTGCTGCCAACACGCGACGCCTGAATTTGATGCGAACAAGCGGGAAGTCCTGCAAAGGGCACGCACGCTAATCCGGGGTGAAACACCGGAGGAGGCCGCCCATGAGTGAAGAAGAACGCAATATCCGCACCGGCGTATTTGCCGCCATGGCAGCCTACACGATGTGGGGCTTCTTCCCTATTTACTTCAAAGTCGCTGATGGTGTCAGCGCGACGGAAATGCTCTCGCAGCGGATTATCTGGGCAGTGCCTTTCGGCGCCCTTATCCTGACCTTGCGCAAGCAATGGCCGGACGTGCGCAAGATCTTCCCGGACACTCAAAAATTGCGGGCGCTTTTCCTTGCAGCAGTCGCCATCGCAACAAACTGGGGCGTCTATATCTGGGCCGTCCAGACCGAAAAAATCTTTCAGGCAAGCCTTGGCTATTACATCAATCCGCTGATCTTCGTGCTGGTCGGCGTCATCGTCACAGGCGAAAAATTGAGCCGCCTGCAAATGACGGCAGTTGCCCTTGCCACTATCGGCGTTTCCATACTGACCATTTATGGCGGCGTGTTCCCATGGGTTTCCCTGTTTCTTGGTATCAGTTTCACGGTCTATGGGTACATCCGCAAAACCGTGGACGTCGGGGCCATGCCTGGCCTGTTCATTGAAACATTGCTCCTGCTGCCTTTTGCCCTTCTTTACTGGGGTTGGCTCGCCAGCACGGGCAACTCGGCCTTCCTCAATGATGGCGTGCAAATGCAGTTCCTGCTCTTGCTGGCCGGGCCGTTCACCGTGCTGCCCCTGCTCTGCTTCGCCATCGGTGCACGGCGCCTGAAACTGTCCACAATCGGCTTCCTGCAATATATCGGGCCGACCTTACAATTCTGTGTGGGTCTTTATTACGGTGAAGAGTTCACCCTCGCTCACGCCCTGTGCTTCGGCGCAATCTGGGTCGCGGTCGCTGTCTACTCACTGGACGCCTGGCAGAAGAGCCACAAGGCCTCAGCTTTCGCGCGATCTGAACCGCTTGATCACGCCGTTAAAGGTAATGAGCTCCTCACTGCCAGCCAGCAGCGAGCCCTCCACAAAGATGATGCTGGAGCCCTCGCGCACAATGCGCCCCTCGGCGTGGATGAACTGACCAAGCCGCCCCGGCCTTAGGTAATTCATGTTCAGCGACAAGGTGGCACCGTTCATCGCCGAGTTGCCGCCTGTCGCCAGAACAAACAGGCTGATATCTGCCAATGTTGCCAGCGCGCCGCCATGCACCACACCGTTGAGATTGCTGTGCGATTCATTGGCCAGAAAGGCGAGGCCCGGCGGGTCCCGCCGTACATACATCGGCGCGATAGACTGGGAATAATGAGACTTCACCTCAAACGGTGACCAGCCTTCGGGAATATCATCTTGCTTTTGTTCTGTCATAAGGTCGGCTTAACCGGTGAACGAACGCATTGCAAAGAAACGCTGCAGATCAGGCTTGCGCAGGCTGGACGGTGTGCCCCTGCTCTTCCACGTGCCCGGCAAACCCGGCCCCGGCTTCTGAATAGACATTGAATACCGTATCAGCACCTGCCGCCTCCAGAGCCTCAACCTCATCCTGAAACTTGGCTGTCGCAGCCACGCGCCCTGCATAATTGGCAAACTTCAACTGTTCGAGTACGGCAAGGTTGGTCTGTAACTTTGGCAGCGCAAGCATAACAAGTTCAAGCGAACTTGTGGCCTTCATCCGATCCCAGAAATCAGCATCACTCGGATCTCCATGCAGAACATTCTGTCCTGCTGCCCGATGGTTCGCCACAGTATTGGGATCAATATCCACACCAATCACGGCATCGCCATAGAGTTCGTGCATTTTCTCATAAGCGCCGGTGCCAATCCCGCCCATACCGATCACGGCTACTTTGGCACCTCTGGTATCAAGAGACTGGTCATCTGTAATGAGATCATCCCTTTGCAGCTGCTTCCAAAAGGCGCGCCTTCGCGCATACAGCTGGTGCGCATTGGTATTCAACGCTGCCGCAACCATGAAAGAGAGGGACAGGGCAATTGCGATGATGATCAGCCAGTCAGTGCTGATCCATTCATTTGCGACACCCACCGCCGCCACAATCAACCCGAACTCACTGAAATTTGTCAGATTGAGCGATGCCAGCAATGACGTGCGCGCCCGGAGTTTGAACCGTGTCATCAGGACAAAGAACAGCGCAGATTTCAGGAAAATCAGCGGTGTCAGTGCCGCTGCAATAACCAGCGTTTCAACGGTCGGTGTCCCGGAAAGGCCAATCGACAGAAAGAAGCCGAGCAGGAACACGTCCTTGAAGCCCAGCATGGTTTTCGCCAGCTCATCTGCTTTGGGATGGCTCGCCACCAGGACGCCCAGCACCAGCGCCCCCAGATCTCCTTTCAACTCCAGAGACTCAAAAAACTCTGCGCCGCCAAGGGCCAGAATGAACCCAAAGAGAACCAGCAATTCTCCATGCCCAACTCTGGCAAGCAAAAGATGTAAAAAGGGCCTGAGCGGTATCAACAACAGAACGGATAGTACCCATGGGGACGGTGTCAAACCGGTTGAAAAGGCAAGGAAAATGACCGCCGCAATATCCTGCATGATCAGGACACCAATTGCGATGCGACCATGGAGGGAAGCCATGTCGCCGCGCTCTTCAAGAGACTTCACGACAAACACGGTGCTGGAAAAACTCAGCGCAAAAGCGACAAGAAACGCAGTTCCCAAATCCATCCCCGACAGGAAGGGCACCCCTGCCAGCGCCAGCCCGTAAAACGCAAACCCGAAGCCCAGCACGACAACAGCCGTATGCAGGCCCGTGACCGCCCAGACCTGCGGCTTTGCAAGAGTCCTCAGGTTTAACTTCAGGCCAACCGTAAAGAGCAACAAGGTGATACCAAGGTCAGATAGCTTTTCCAGCACTTCGCCACTGGTGAAGCCGAAAGCATTCAACACAAATCCGGCCGCCAGATATCCGACCAGCGTTGGCAGCCCGGCCATTCGCGATAACAGGCCAAGCGCAAAAGCAACGGTAATCCAGGCCACGTCGCCGAATGCTATCGCAACCCATTCAAAATCCATGATCGTCCCCGGCCGGTTGCCGAATAAAGACAATCTCCATGATTGCGCTTCATCCGGTGAGTGTGATGCTTACTGTATCGTGCTTCGCCCGAATGCAATCATCTGGCTGCGGCAGATCTGACACCGATAAGATGTAGCGAGCCCGAGCGGTTTGATTCTCATCAAATTTGCCATTTCGAAATTTTATAATTGACTTTGTTTATTATATGTTCTATGTATAGGGTGTTGACGGCTCTGCCGTCAGCGGCTCTTTGACATTTTGGCGTGCATTTTCGTTTTCGGTCCGGAAAGGGCTGGCGGTAAATGATCTTGAAGTTGGCTGGCACACCACGTGCTGCAGGAGGTGGTGTAGCTGTTTCCCATCTGAAAAAGGAGAGCGGCGAAAACTTTCCTGAAACTGTGGCAGATCATGCTACTGTGGTGCTGGCTAGATGAGAGAGCTGCTGTGATCGTCACCCTGAACAAGCAGCGCGTGAGCGATGCGCAGCATTCAGGGTCTATGGAGTACAACAAGCAATCCTGTCAGTAAGGCGCGTTCCTCACTTGCCAGACAAGTACTCGGCAATCGCCTCAAGAAATGTCTCGGCATAGGCGTCCACTTTCTTGTCGCCCACTCCGAACAGCTGGCTGAACGCCTCAATATCAGCAGGTCTCTTGTCAGCCATATCAATCAGGGTGCGATCAGAAAAAATGACATAGGCCGGACATTGCTTTTCACGGGCAAGCTCCAGGCGCTTCTTCTTGAGGAAGGTTAGCAGTTTGGCGTCGACCTGACCTTCGGCAAGTTTCTTTGCGGGGGATTTCTCTTTCCTGTCCTGACCCAGCGCATCCTGCCGGAAGGAGACTTCCAAACCGCCGGCCAGCACCTGCTGGCCACGGGCGGTCAGCACCAGCGATCCGAACTCACCGGCAGGGGCAAGAATGTTCTGTGCTAGCATCTGGCGGAACATGCGCCGCCATTGTTTATCTGTGTACTGGCGCCCCTGCCCATGAACGTCGAGCCTGTCATGCCCGGCCGTACAGACTTTCTCTGACTGGCTACCGCGCAAGATGCTGATGATATGGCTCTGCCCGTAGACCTCGCCTGTCGCCATGATCGCTTCCAGCGCTGTTCTGGCCGCAACGGTGCCATCAACCATAAGCGGCGGTACATCACAGATATCACAATTGCCACAGGGCGTGTCCGACAGCTCCCCGAAATAGGATAACAGCATATTGCGCCGACAGGTCACCGCCTCACAATACGTGGCAAGCGTATCAAGGCGTCGGCGCTCCACGCGCTTCACGTCATCAGGCGCGCCCGACTCATCAATCATGGTACGGCGCAACCGCAGGTCATTATAACCATAGAAAAGGATGGCCTCTGCCGGATTGCCATCGCGTCCGGCCCGGCCAATTTCCTGATAATAGGTCTCCAGGGAAGCGGGCAGGTTCATGTGAATGACATAACGAATATCGGGCTTGTCGATCCCCATCCCGAAAGCAATCGTGGCACAGACAACCAGATCATCCTCGGTAAGAAAGCGGTTGAGCCGGATCGTGCGCTCCTCATCCGACATGCCAGCATGATAGGCAATGGCGTTATGCCCGTCCCGCGCCAGCATGTCTGCGGCGGCCTCCGTGCCCTTGCGCGAGAGACAATAAACGATTCCCTGCTGGCCCGTTCGGGCCCGCACCAGCGCAGCAAGTCGTTTGTCAGCCTGCTTCTTTTCTTCAACCTTGATGACGATATTGGGCCGGTCAAACCCTTGCACGAATACTTTCGCACTTCCGTGAAAAATGCGGGTCACCATATCCTGCCGGGTTGCTTCATCTGCCGTGGCTGTAAAGGCCGCAACCTGCGCGGCTGGAAACAGGGATTTCAACTCTGCAAGGCGAATATACTCCTTGCGGAAATCATGCCCCCACTGACTGATACAATGCGCCTCATCAATCACAATCATCGACAGGGGCAAGGCCTGTAGCGCTTCAATCATTCGCGGCGTCACCAGGCGCTCCGGCGACATGTAAACGAGATTGACGTCTCCGGCGGTCACCGCGCGCCAGTCAGCGACATTGTCCATCCGGGGCCTGCCGGAATGGATCATGCCCGCGCGCACCCCGAAAGACTCAAGCAGGGCGACCTGATTTTCCATCAGGGCAATCAGCGGCGAAACGACAACGGTCAAACCGCCGCGCATCAATGCTGGTAACTGGAAACACAGGGACTTTCCTGCCCCGGTCGGCATCACCGCCAGCACATCTTCACCCCGCAACAGCGTATCAATCACCGGCTCCTGTCCCGGTCGAAACCGGTCAAACCCGAAAATATGGGACAGCACCTCGTGCTTGTCCGGCAACGTCGCCGAAGCGGTGATATCTGGCTGTGTGACGGTCATATTTGGGGAAGACTATGGCTTGCGTCGCAGCACACAACAATCTGCGACGCTGCGCCCCTGCCTTTACGTTTTCCACAGCGAATGGCACACCGGAGCCATGATTGATTTTCCTACCCCCCGCATGGTCAAGGCTGGCGACGTGACTTTCGCAACATATGAGGCTGGCCCGGCAGATGGTCGCCCGATCCTGCTGCTGCATGGCTGGCCGGAATTGGCTTATTCCTGGAGCCAGATCATGCCAGCCTTGGCAGAAGCCGGCTACCGCGCCATCGCGATCGACCAGAAAGGGTTCGGCCAGTCTTCCAAACCCGATGACGCCAGCCAATATGGCATGGATGTGCTGACCGCAGATTTTGCCCGGCTTATCCAGGCACTGGGCTACAAAAAAATCCTGATCTGCGGGCATGACTGGGGCGGCGCCATGGTCTGGCCGATGGCCTACACTTACCCCGGGATGATTAAGGGCGTGGTCGGCATCTGCACCCCCCATCGCAAGCGCGCCCCTGCGCCACCGATTGAGATATACCGGACCAAGTTCCACCCTGACCATTACATCGTCACTTTCCAAGATCTGGACGCACCCGATAAAGTGTTTGGTGGCAGGGAAGAAATGTTGTTCCGGTTCATGTTCCGGGGCTCGCCCCCGCGCAGCGTCTGGCCGAAGCTGTTTCCAGCACTGTACGATCAGACAGGGCGCTTTGAGGAGTTTACCGGCTGCGATGACAGTCAGCTGATTATCTCGCCGGAGGTTTTGAAACTCTTTGCAGGAACATATGCCACTTCAGGCCATCGCACCCCCACCCATATATATCGCAATGTGGATCACAACTGGCGCCTCACGGAAGGTGTTGATCTGACCGTGCGCCAGCCCGTGCTGATGTTTCCGGCAGAACTTGACGTGATGCTGCCACCTGAATCCGCCGATCAGATGCCTGATCTGTGTCCTGATCTGACGCTGCATCTCCTGCGCGATTGCGGGCACTGGGCCATGTGGGAAAAACCGGATGAGATCAACAGGGTCATGCTTGATTGGCTGAAGAAACGATTCCCGGCCTAAAGCGATTTGTACACGGCGTCGATCAGCCTGGCCGGGCGTGGGTCCCCAACCAGATGGTGAGACATCCTGTTCATCACATAAGCGAAACTCAGACCGTTCTCCCTGTCAGCGAAAACACAGGAGCCGCCAAAACCTGAATGACCAAGCGTTGCCTCCACCGGGCCATAGACCTTGTTGTTATTGCGCATCAACCCGGACGCCCATGACAGATAATATGGCAGCACCAGATCATGGCCGCGAATCTGCTCCTTGCCCAGAAGGTCAATGGCAGCCGAAGAGGTGAACTGGCGGTCGTCAATCATGCCATCAAGCACAATGATCGACATGGTTCGGGCAAGCCCGCTGGCATCTGCATGGATGTTGGACGCAGGAATTTCGGCCCTTGCCCACTCTTCCCGGCTCACGCCGGAAGGTGCCGCCCATTTGGTCAGAAATGCAGCTTTCGTAGGCTCGTTGATCTCTCCCATGTCAGCGACCTGGGTGGGCTTCGTCATATGTGTCGCCCGCGCTGCTTCGGCATCTGTCAGGCCACAGTAGATTTGCACACCGTATGGCTTGCACAATTGCTGTGTTATCAGTTCACCAACCGTTTTGCCGGTCACACGCCGCAAAACTTCACCGGCAAGATAGCCGAATGTTTGTGGATGATATCCGCTGGCCGTCCCCACCGTCCACATAGGTGCCATCGCCGCAAGTTTTGCACAAATGGCGTCCCAGTCGAGCCAAAGCGCCGGGTCCATTTCATCCGGAAACCCTGCCAGCCCGGCCTGATGCGACATGAGTTGCGCAAGCGTGATGTCCCCTTTGCCGTTTGCCGCAAAGTCGGGCCAATGGTCAGCGACAGGCCTGTCATAGGACAGAAGGCCATCAGCTACGGCCTTGGCGACAAGCAAGCTGACCACAGCCTTGCCAGAGGAGTAGATACCCACAAGTGTCTCGCGCACCCAGGGCTTCTCCTTTTTTCGGTCCTGGAAACCGCCATAAAGATCGACAACCAGCTCACCATTCAGACAAACGGCGCACGCGGCCCCAAGGTCTGCCCCGGTATCAAGATTCTCGGCAAAGACCTGCCGCACCCTGTCGAAGGCTTTGGAATTTGTGCCGTGTACAGTCATTATCTAGCGACTGGGAGAGAAGCCACAGGAAATGCCGGATTTCAAAACAGCACCGACAATCCCCGGATTTTCGATATCAAGAAGAACATCAACGCCCTCGCCGGTGGAGTCAGCGCCGGTCAGGCTGGAGAGAAAATCAGCCAATTCATTCAACTGATCGCTGTCAAGGCGGTCCCGCAACTGGCCTGCCATGCAGTCCGCCCGTTGCGGCGCAATGCCAATGTCGCGCAAGCTGTCTTCAATTCTGTACTCTGCGACTGTCGCACAAGCGGCAAGCGCCAGAAAAGCCATCAGTAATCCAATAATACGCATATTCAAACCTCCTCTAGTTCTTCAATGTCTCGAGGCGCCAGCGCAAAGCCGGTATCCTGTCCTGACCAAAGAAACCCTCGCCGTTCAGCACCATTGTCGGCACACCCCAGTGATATTTCTGCTGCTCGGCTTCATTCGCTTCAATCAGCTTCTGTAATGCAGCATTCTCCTCTTCGGCCATTTTATCCATGTCCGCAAAATCAAAGCCGGCACGTGATGCCGCATCCGCCAGATGATCGCCTTCATGCCAGTCATCTGTCTGGCCATTCCAGATCATGGCCGACACTTCCTCGAAAAAGCTGAAAGCCTCCGGGCCTTTTTCACGCTGAGCGACAGCGCCTAAGACCATCAGCCGGTCAATACGTGGCTGCTCCTTCGCCACTGCTAATGTGTCAGCATCTTGCGCAATAGGGTCAGGGTTAGGCCAGCGAAAAGGAATATCGTGCCGCGATGCCTCACGCACCATGTCCATCATCAGATAGGGCAGGGTTTGCGGGCGGCGGTTCGTGAAAAACGTCACATCACGCACGGCGAGAGGATAAACGGGACGCACCGTCACGCTGATCCCGAAATCCTCTATCAACTGTCTCAGCTGGGGGATCACCAGATAGGAGTAAGGACTTCTGAAAGACCAGTAAACATCAACATTATGTTGCACAGCGCGCCTCGTTTTTTATTAGCGGAAGGGGGGCTCGT
>JALEGJ010000123.1 GCA_022763115.1 Aquisalinus sp. | reverse complement strand
TTGGAAGGGTGTGTGGCTGACTATTCTGAAATGTAGAGGGTTAGTACCACATCTATCGCGTTTGAATAGTTGTAACCGCTTAAAGTTCCTGCCTTTCTCACCTGTGTTGTGCCCAGCTCCCGCAGGAAGGCTTCTTCCTGTCGGCTCTCGACAATGGCAACGCGCCCACGCCTGCCCGCCAGCCACTCAGCTGCCGTCTGCGGCGTGCTGATCCGGCTTTGGGTACCGATCAGGAAGATCGCCGATGGCTCATTATAGCCGAGCAGGGCCACTGGTTCAGCGCCATCGCTTAAGGGATGCAGCCCCTGTTGCTCCAGCACCGTTGAAAGGCGCGGCGACACATGAAACGCATCGAGGCGCGCCAGCATCCCCTCATACAGCATCCAGGCCATCATCCCGCCCAGAAGGCTGGTAGAGATCAGCGCCGCTTTCAGTTTCCAGCGCCAGAGCAGGACAAGACACCAGAGCGTGCCTGTCAGCGTCACACCCGCGAAAGCATATTCCAGCATCCCAGCCCCGGCCGCGCTGTAGGTATTGCCAGCGTAAATGAACAATCCCGCTACCAATAGAGCCACCACAAGATAGAGCAGCGAGCCTATCAGCCGGCTCACAGGCAGGTGACTGCCACGCTCCGCCGCGCTCAACCGGCAAACAGCGTGCGCGATCATCAGCGCCAGTGCCCCGTAAACCGGCAGGGTGTAATGTGGCAGCTTGGTGGAGGCGATTTCGAAAACCATCCAGGTGGGCACCAGCCAGGCGAGGCAAAAAACCACACCCGGATGGCGCAAATCGCCAAGCGCATGGCGCACCCCGGCTGGCAGCAACAGGGCCGCAGGCCAGAACATGATCCAGACCACGATCAGGTAATAGCCAATGGGCCCCGCATGGCTCTCCTGCACCTCGCCAACCTTGCCGAGCATGTCCGTGCCAACAGCTTCGGCAAAGAAACGCCCTTGCGTTTCAAGGCCGATGGCAATCATCCACGGGCTGACAATGACGAGCAGGATGATGAGGCCCGTGACCGGGCGGAACATCCTGGCCCACTGAAAAATACGCCGACCTTCCTCAATGGATCTGGGGAAGTGCAGCAGGCACAGCCCAACCACCGTCAGCACTGAAATCATCGGCGTGATCGGCCCTTTAATCAGGATGCCAATCGCCAGCGCCCCCCAGAACAACACAATGGTGGCAAGGCCGGGCCGCTCATTTTCCAGAAAGCCACTCAAATACAAACGCGCAAGCGCCAGCTGGCTGGCCAGAACGGTGGTCAGCAGCGCAGCATCGGTCTTGGCGATGGTCGCTTCGCCGCTGAACGAGGGCGCGGCAATCAGCAGCAGCGTCCCCAGAAAAGCGGTCTCCTCGTTGAACAGGCGGCACCCGATCAGATAAGCCAGCCAGGCGGACATCAATGCCGCCAGAAAAGACGGCAGGCGATAGGCCCAGACCTCCCGAGCCTCGGCGTCAGAAAAAATACTCACGCTCGCCGCCTGCAACCAGTAAATACCCACAGGCTTCTTGTTGCGCTCATCCTCCTGAAAACGGATGTTGATGTAATCACCCGTCTCCAGCATCTGGGTTGTCGCCTGGATGAACCGCGCCTCATCCCGGTCAATCGGCGGAATGGAGAAGGTCCCGGCCAGGGCGACCAGTGCGGCAAAAACAAGCAGCAGGAACAAGCGCATCATCCGGGGCTTTTGCGCACCCGCGACGGGATGATCGGTTACTGGCATACGCTCTGCAGGGGTCACGACGAAACAACTACCTCGGCCTTACCTCCGCAGATAACCACGAAGCCGCAACCATGTCTGTACCTTCCCGGCAACAATAGAGTTTACAGAGGGAATTGACCCCCGTAAGAGCGCTACGGTTCACGCGCCCTGACCCAAAGGCAAAACACTAAGAATGAGCAATCGCGTCCCGTCATCTCTCTATAATATCATGCAGACCCCCTCGCAGGACGGGCCGGCGCTTAGTGTCGTGGTGCCGATGTATAATGAGGCCGAAAATGCCGCGATCCTGATCGGCGAAATTGCTGATGCCTTGCGCGGCAAGGTCGCCTTCGAGATTGTCGCCGTGAATGACCGCTCGACAGATAACACCGCCGACGTGCTGGCAGGCCTGAAGCAGGCGTTCCCGGAATTACGTCCCCTGTCCCATGGAAAAAATGCCGGCCAGAGCCGCAGTGTGCGCACCGGCATCATGGCCGCGCGCGGCCCGGTCATCAGCACGCTGGATGGCGACGGCCAGAACAACCCTGCGGATATTCCGGCGCTGTATGAGTCTCTCACGCGCGATGGCGCGCCTGCTTCCCTCATGATGGTCGCGGGCGAGCGCCAGAAACGCCGCGACACGGCGGCCAAGCGGTATGCCTCGCGCATCGCCAATGGCATCCGCAAGAACCTTCTGGGCGATGATGCCAATGACACGGGCTGCGGCCTGAAAGTGTTCTACCGGGATGCCTTTTTGCGCCTGCCATACTTCGATCATATCCACCGCTATCTGCCCGCCCTGATGAAGCGCGAAGGCTATGAGGTGGAATTCATGCCGGTATCAGCGCGCGAGCGGCTCTACGGGCAGTCAAAATACACCAATTTCCAGCGCGCCGCCGTCGCCATCCGCGATCTCATGGGCGTCATGTGGCTGAAAAGCCGCCACCGCCACCCCGGTGATATCGACGAGTTGTAACTGCTCGGAGGCTACTTGGGGGTGTTAGTGGTGATGTTGGTGGCGTTGTCGCTGGAAGCGGTCATAATGAATTGAAAAAGCTCTGTGGTAACTAATATTGTTAGAGATGCGCGCAAGATCATTGGGCTGGCGGCTATTAGGAACAAGTAGATGCTTCAAAGTTTATAATTGGATATCCGCCAAGCCCATGTCTTCAGGTTCTCCGCATCTCATATCAACAGTTGCTTGTCTGAGTATCACAAGATTTGCGTCGGACGAGCGCGCTGAAGGTACTAGAAGGCCTTCACGCTCGTGGAAGGTAGCGACCGCCGCAATTTCTTGAGTCCTTAGATACTCAACACCGCGTGATACATAGTCGGATTTGCCCCAAACTTTGAGGTCCACGCCGAGCTTTGTTAAGCGATCACTTGCCAACAGGTTGATCACTTCAACGTCCTGAACTGGGATGCGAAACATCCTATAATCTAAATAGTCTGGAGCAAATGGTTGCTGTTGTGACAGATGATAACGAACTTCGGCGATAGCTCCTTGCTCAGTCGTTGCGGTGTAGAGCACGTCGAAGGTACCATCATCCCATCGACCCTCTGGATGCCAGCAGGCTATAGGATCTCGACCATCTCGGACCAATCGGAAGACATTACCAGAATATGTCTCGATGGGCAGCGCTTCGACTTGATCAATCAACTCAATGTCTCGAAGGGTGCGACGCATACTGATAACTCAAATAAACGCGTCTGCATCCAGACGAGCTATAACAGTTAGTACCTCATCAGTCCTGTTTTGGTGAATGAGGTCTATTGCGCGCTCGCCTCTCAATTGAGGGTGCCTTGAATGTAGCCATATGCGAATATTCTCAGGCTTGTAGTAGTCTCTGAGTTTAAGAACGACATAGTTCAGGTCAGCGATGATTAACTCATTCTTCGGTTGAGGTGCAGCTTTACCATTAAGCCAGCGGTGTACAGTGGCCTTTGAGACATCGGTGAGTGCCGCGATGTCAGTACCGAGAAGGCCGCCTTCTTCTTGCAAAGAATTCAATACTCGAGATACTGCAGCGTCACTCATTGTAGTTCACCAATTTCGTTGCCCTTCGTAACATTGCCCAAGTGCGGCAGCGCTACCGATCCATTAAGTCGGATACTTGAGTCGTTTACTATGTTTTCCAAAGCCAATCCTGTTTTTTCTAATGATGAGGCATAGTCAGCCAGTCTTTTTTGCAGACTCTCTGGTGACTTCACTTTAAGGGCTTCTGCCCGAAACTCGTCTAGAACCAGTCTTGAAAGTTGTCGAGCTTTCCTCGCACACTGGTCTAGATGTGTCGTTTTGACATGATCAGGCCGCCTTGCGTTGGGAACTTGGCTTAATCCTGAGATGGCTTCCACTGACTCTCGTAGCGCAGTCTCTTTTGCTTTGCCCTTAAATTCGTCAAACGTTTCAACACCGGTGTTCGCCGGATCGAATAGTAGACGTTTTCCTTTTGGGGCTTCTGCTAAAAGTTGTAGCTCAGCATGGCTAAGGTTGCGCCCGAGACCTGGGGCTCTTGCATACTGTTGTCTACCTGAATCGCCGACTGAATTTTCAATCGATTTCGAAGGCTTCACCCATGTTGCGTCAGAAAATTGATCATTAGCCAAAGCGCCAAACGATAAGCCGCTGGTGACACCTAGCGCGGCAAGTGACAAAGGTTCCAAGCCAGCGGCATAATCTAATACTACTGGTAAACCGGCCTCTCGCAGAAGCTGAAGACGGCGAGCTGTTGTTTGGACCCGACGCGCAACTGGGTCTCGCTTCATGCCGGAAAGTCGCAGCCAAAGGGAAACTGCTGGTGCATCTCGGTGCAAACTTACCATCCGGTTTGTCACATCTTCTTCGCCAAGTAAGGTCAACCGTCCAATGAAACTGGACGCAATGGTTATGTTCTGGCCGCCAGCTTGATCGAGGGCTTTACGCAGCAGCACCATAAACTCATGATCCTGTTCAAGAGTCTTTAGCGCCGATGCATTGGAGACATATCGACTTGGTGCTAAGACAACATGGAATCTGTTTTTGACAGCCAGTTCAGCGATTTGCCTCGCCATATACTCATTGAAATCGCTTGGTTGCAAATATCGTTCAGGTTCACAAGGTAACCATTCGACCTTACGAGGTTGACCATTCCATTTGAACGGACAAGCTAATTCAGCTGCTTTGGTGTCCAGAATAAGCTCGAAGCCAACCGCTCTAAGTTCATTGAGTAAATCTGTTTGTCTTTTGACGTTGTAAGCGTCGATGACTGCGCGTTTTCCTGTCAACTGATTCAGAGACTGATAGTGAGCGAATTGTTGATTGAAATCACCCACCCGAACGATGGTTCCCAAGGGCTTCGTGTGAGAGCGAAAGTCGTCGAGTTTAATTACATTCATGACTCTATATACATGTGAGTTTCATAAATGTCAACTCTGAAACTGAAATGAGAAATACTTGGTGTGACACGATATATAAGCCTCGGTGACCTTATTTGAGATCGCAAGCCGCTAGCTCATGTGTAAAGAACGAAAACTCACTTATGTCCGCTTCCGGATAGGAACGGATATTAAAACTTTAACGGGCAATGTCGCATTAGGGCCAGTTAAAGTCATCCTGCTTGCATGAGTACCCTGGGCTCTGATTTTGGCTGGCGCGTTCCGGAAAAATTGAAATTTCGATCTGCATGGGTTGACTTTTGAAATATTATATTCTATATATGTTCTTGTTCTGGAGAGGTCATGCTTCCGGTGCAAGTTAGCCCGTGAAATGAAGATAGCGGGCTGGCGACTCTTTGATAATCTGGTGGTGTTCCCTTGCGCAGGGACGTGTGGGTCTGGTGTGGCGACCAGCCTGCGGGCAACTGGCAGATGGACAACAAACAGACCCTCGATGGGGGCCGGTGAGGTGACAGCGAGTGAGTTTAGTAGCGTCACCCTGAACAAGCATCGCCTCCGCGATGCGCAGAGTCAGGGTCTATGGAACGACGTATGGATTTTTGATTTGGTGGACGAAAGTGACAAAACGACGAGGATACAAAGTTTCTGATCTCGCCCTAGGGCGACTGCAATGTCGCGCGCAAGCCTTGCTGAGCGCTATTGCAGGCGCAGCGCAGCGTTTGTGCCGCCGGACTATCGCGCACGTTGCTATCCCCGGGGGAGAGGGCGTGAACAATTCCCGAAACTGTAGCAGATCATGCTACGACCTGGGTGTCGGGTCGGCATCTGACCAGCGTGGCATCTTTGCGACTAGGGTCAGGACCCATGGCTGGTTTGGGGCTAATTCAAGGCTTGCCCTAGTCGCGCCGTCTTTTGTGGTTTATAATTTGTGAAAGGCGTTCGAACGAGAAAGGTAAGTTCCCGTGTTTCAAATGTTTCCGCTCCTGGCGCTCAGCCTTATAGTTTATACAATCCTGAACTTTGTCG
>JALEGJ010000122.1 GCA_022763115.1 Aquisalinus sp. | reverse complement strand
TCAGGACAAGCTCAACGACTTCTATGGTTCGACCCAAAGAGTTCGGGTGCCCGCCGGTCAGCATTTCCTGAAATGTCTCGGATGATGGCATTTATTTACTCTATTCTTCGTGGCACTATTGTCAGCGTTATCATGAGTAGTCGCTAAAAAATGTTCCTGATTTTAGCGGGAATTATGATGAGGACTGATAATCAGGTTTGGTGCATTACGCCTTCGGCTTCATGCACCCCACTCCCTAATCAGTATCTTTTTTATTCCATTTATAAAAAATAAATTTTATTACTATAGCAATAATATAAAGAATTAATAACCCCAATAAACCCTCATTAATACTATCTGATTCATGCTTAACGCCTGATGATGGGCTTAGCCATGTTGCCAAGAGAAAAATAGACAGCATTGATAATAATACGCCGCAATTGAGACGAAACCAGAAATTATGTATGGTGTTCTTTTTCAGCCTGTCAATAAAGCTCAGCCTATTCATAATTCCACCTCTGTGAGTAATAATTAAAGGGCCGGCACAGAAGATTTACTACCGTGCGTATGGTTTGAGCCATATTCCAATTCACTAAGAGTATTATTAAACAGTTTTCTGCTGGCGGGGATGAAAAACCGCGATAATCACGACTTCTCTCCTGTCCGTATCTACCTTGTAAGCAATAACATAATGATACCTGGACGACACAAGCCGCCTCACGCCCGTGAGCTTCCGGCTGACCGCACCGAGTTGCGGAAAGTCCGGCAAGTGGCTGATAGCTGTTTTAATATCCTGTATCACAGCTTTTGCGGCAGCCAGGTTGCGCTCTCGCAGATAAGTGCTGATTGCGTTGAGATCCGAGAGAGCTTCCCTCGTGTACGTAATACTATAAGTCATGTGCCTCGAAGAAGCTGTCTACCTCTTCGTGTGAGGCGAACTGATTGTGGTTTTCCAACCGCTTCTTCAGTATATTGACTTCTTCTGCGCTGAAATCATTAGTATCGACGTGACTCTCAACGTAAGTCTGCATTAATTCCGCCAACTCGGTCTGGTTCTCCGGCGAGAGGTGTTCTCGAGCGAGGCTAACCGAATGATCGAATATCTTGTTCATAATCTGTTCATCGCACATGACCCGTCGCATTTCAAGCTTACCACACCCCGTTGTTGGCTGTGACAACATTGTATAATGGCTATTGCTTCATGAACGCCGTAAGTTCCGGAGATGGATCCCGTATCTGCGCGGCGTCATTTCATGCCGCAGCGCATTACGGGAAGACGAATGGAGAGGCAGGTTTTATTGGCGGATAGGTTACGCCGCATCGGTATTCATTGCTGAATGCAATCAACCAAAGATATGGTTTCTATAAATAAGAAGACTATCAATGTGAAACACGATTGCCAGGCCATTATCCCTGCCAAAAATATATCCTACTTCTCCCCCGCATCCTGCTTTACATAAATACCGGTGAACCAGTCGTTCCAGGTGTCGTTCTCCGCATCATATTGCTGGAAGTATTGTTTGACAGTGCCATCTGCCTGCAACGTCCAGACGCCGCGGAACGGAGCGCTGGTGCCGTTGTGGTAGTTGATGTCCCCTTCAAGCACCATCTCCCCCGCCTCATTCAGGCCGCCGGCATAGTCAATCACCGCGCCGGTGGAGACCCAGATCTGGCGGTACTTGCCCATACCAGGATCGTAAAAATTATAGCTCTGGCCGGTACCGCCTTGCGCGCTGGTCCATTTCTCCAGAAGGAGGCAGCCGCCCTCTTCTTTCGTAATGCTGTTGGTGCCGGCGAGATTGCCGCTCGTGTCATAGACATCCCACTGGCCCAGCCAGAAATCCAGCGCGCGATAGTCCTCGCTCTGGCATGGGGCTGGCGGCGTTGGTGCCGGTGCCTCTGTCGCGGCTGGCTCGGTCTGCGCGGATGCCGGGGCCAGAAAAGCCGCCAGGGCGATAGCTGTTGTTGCGATTTTTCTCATCTCTTCCTCCAGTGCCAGCGGGCACTCTACTAATTCAATCGTAGAATTGTCGCGCATCCTGACAGACCTGACAAGGGCAACCGCACTATTGACCTTTGTGGCTAACTGCGGAATGTGACTCCTTCAGTTTTGCACATGCGAAGACAAGAGAACGACCATGCCACAGATCACCCTGCCAGATGGAAGCCAACGCCAGTTTGACGGCGCTGTCACCGGCACGGCGATTGCCGAGGATATTTCCAAATCACTCGCCAAGAAGGCTGTGGCAATCAGGGTTGATGGCGAATTGCAGGACCTGTTTGCGGAAATCGCCGAGGATGCCGCTGTCGAGATCATCACCCGCGAAAGCGAGGACGGTCTGGAGCTTGTGCGCCATGACACCGCGCACCTGCTGGCGCAGGCTGTGCAGGAACTGTTTCCCGGCACGCAAGTGACCATCGGCCCGGTGATTGAGGACGGCTTCTATTACGACTTTGCGCGGGAAGAGCCGTTCTCGACGGAAGATTTTGCCGCCATCGAAAAGAAGATGAATGAACTGGTCGAGGCGGACCTGCCGACCCGCAAGACCGTGATGCCCCGCGATGAAGCGGTTGCGCATTTCGAGAGCCTTGGTGAGAGCTACAAGGCAGAATTGATCCGCGATCTGCCGGAAGGCGAAGAGATCCGCGTTTATTATCACGGCGACTGGCATGATCTGTGCCGTGGGCCGCATCTTCCGTCCACAAAGCATATTGGCAAGGCGTTCAAGCTGATGAAGCTGGCAGGTGCTTATTGGCGCGGCGATTCAAGGAACGCCATGCTGCAACGGATTTATGGGACCGCCTGGCTGAATGAAAAAGAATTGAAGGCGTATCTCACTCGGCTGGAAGAGGCCGAGAAGCGCGACCACCGCAAGCTGGGCCGCGAGATGGATCTGTTCCATCTACAGGAGGAGGCGCAGGGCTCCGTGTTCTGGCACCCGAAGGGCTACACCATGTGGCTGGCGCTGGAGAACTACATTCGCCGTCGCCTTCAGGGAGCGGAATATGTCGAGGTGAAGACGCCGCAACTGCTCGACAGTAAATTCTGGGAACAGTCCGGCCACTGGGCAAAGTTCCGCGAAAACATGTTCGTGGTGCCTGATGAAGTGCCGAACACGGATGGTGACGGCCCGGTGATTTCCGGTGATGCGACGTTGATGGCGATGAAACCGATGAACTGCCCGGCGCATGTGCAAATTTTCAAGCAGGGCATCAAATCCTATCGCGACCTGCCGATCCGCATGGCCGAGTTTGGCTGTTGCCACCGCAATGAGGCGCATGGCGCGCTACATGGCTTGATGCGTGTGCGGCAGATGACGCAGGATGATGCGCATATCTTCTGCCGGGAAGATCAGGTGACGGAAGAAGCTGTTGCGTTCTGTGAATTACTGGCTGTCGTTTATAAAGACCTTGGCTTTGACGACCTGACCGTGCTGCTGGCCACACGGCCGGAAATGCGCGCAGGCGATGATGATGTGTGGGACCGGGCCGAGAAGGGCCTTGAAGATGCGTTGAAAGCCGCAGGCATCGCATATGATTATGCGCCGGGGGAAGGCGCGTTTTACGGGCCTAAACTGGAGTTCCACCTGAAGGACGCGATTGGCCGCTCCTGGCAGTGTGGTACACTGCAACTGGACTTCGTGCTGCCGGAGCGCCTTGATGCGACTTATGTGGGCGAGGACGGCAACCGCCACCGCCCCGTGATGCTGCACCGGGCGATCCTGGGCACGCTGGAGCGCTTCCTCGGTATCCTGATCGAAAACTATGCCGGTAAGATGCCGCTGTGGCTCGCGCCAACGCAAGTAGTCGTTGCGACCATCACCAGCGAGGCCAATGCCTATGCTGACAGCGTGGCTGAAGAGATGCGCGCGGCAGGCCTGCGGGTGGAAACTGATCTGCGCAATGAGAAAATAAACTACAAGGTGCGCGAGCATTCTCACGCCAAGGTGCCGGTCATTGCTGTGGTTGGCGCACGCGAGGCAGATGAGCGCAAAGTCTCCCTGCGTCGGCTTGGCTCGAAGGACTCAAAAGTCATCAGCCTTGATGACGCCATGCGCGACCTGACCGAAGAAGCCCTGCCGCCAGACTTGAAAGAAGGATAAGGCTCGTATGACCGGGCCCCTTTCTTCCGGCACCTGGCGACAGCGCATACCTGTCGGCACCATGCTGGTTCTGCTGGCGTCCCTGCCAATTCTGTTATTGTTTTCTCATCGCAACACGGTGACCGCGCTTGCGCTTATTGGCCTTGCCACGCTTGTTTATCCGGGGGCACTTTCAGCATTGCGGCGTATATTTCGCCTTGACGCCTTGCTGAAGCCGAGCCCGGCCAGCGTTTTGCTCTGGCTGCTGATATTATGCGCTTATATGGGGCTCTCGGTCTTGTGGTCACCCATGCCGGAACGAGCTGAATGGGCCCCGCGCCTGGCCGCTTTTATCCTGTCGATTTCCGCCCTTTTGTGGCTTGCGATCCGGATGACCGTTACCAGCGCCCGGCGGGCTATCTGGATATTTGTTATCATCACCCTACTGACAGCCCTGTTTCTGGGCTTTGAAGGGTTGTCGGGCGGCCTGTTGCGCGACCTGCTGCCGAAAGACGGGATCAAGGGGAAAGACCTGATCGCGTCAGCACGCGGGACAGGGCTAGCCTTGTATCTTGCGCCCGTTTGCATTCTGGCCGTCGCGACCCTGCCCTTCATCAGTGACAAAATCGGGCAGGTGGGCCGTCGCGGGCTTGTCACACTCATCATTATTGGACTGGCACTCGCATCGCTTCTTCTGGGCGGTGTTTCTGCCAATTTGCTGGCGCTAATCGGCGGGTTGACCGCTGCGCTTGGTGGTTACTTCCTGTCGCGTGTTGCGCTTTCGATCGCTCATTTTGTCAGTATCGGTCTGTTTCTGTTCTGGGCCCTTGTGGCTCTGCTGCTGCCGACGCAAGCCACACTGGTCTCGGCTGACACGATCCCCACATCGTGGCAGATGCGGCTGATCGCCTGGGAATACAGCTTCGCATTGCTGACGAACGACTTGTGGACCTTTCTGTTTGGTGGCGGCATCGGCTTTAGTCGCTTCCTCTACGAGACCGGGCCGACCGTGCAACTGGCCGTCGCGCCTTACACTTTCCATGTGATGCCGACCCACCCGCATAATCTTTTCATCCAGACCTGGCTGGAGTTCGGCCTGACAGGCGTTGTTCTGATCGTAGCAGCCATCACGCAGCTGTTCCGCTACCTTGCCGGCCTCGCCTTCAACAAAATGGAAACAGCATCACTATGCGCTTTGATCGCTGTTTCCGTTGTCTATGCCGGCGTGGAGACGAATTTATGGACGGTGTGGCGTTTTTCCACACTTGGCTTTGCTATTTTCGGGCTTTTGCTTATTCGCCGCCTCGCCCGACTGGAATCATGAGAGTAAGGCGTTTAGTCTTTAGGGTCAGGACCCATTAATCTCACCGTTTTGGTCGAGGTCAAATGGCCTGCTCACAAGGCGCAAGTACGCAGGAAGTATTGCTACTTTCAAGGACTTGCAACGATGTGAGAAGGCCATTTGGCCCGATCCCTTCGGGACGCAGCGAGGATTTACGATGAATGTC
>JALEGJ010000121.1 GCA_022763115.1 Aquisalinus sp. | reverse complement strand
TCACCTACGGTCGCCTCCTCATTATAGGCGGTGACACAGGCAACAACTTTCAGATCCTGACGGGAAACAGACATGGTGATGACAGACTTACCTTCAACCTTTTTTGTCGGTGTGTCACAAATTGCACACGCAAAAAAGCCCCGCCGGGGCTGGCGGGGCTAAGGGGGGCCCTTTGGGGAAGGGAGGGCTTGGGTTGCGGGCCGAGGGTAAGGCCCGCATGGGTACTCAAGAGCTGTTAGCTCAGAGAAATCTGGTGTTGCGCAATGCGCATGGCGTATAGTTCGAGCTCGCTATTGCGCAGCAAACCATCATGGTCACGGTCTGCGGCAGCAAACTGGCTGAGGCGGGACTGAATCCACTCACCCTTGTCCATGCTCACATCCTCACCACTCAGGCGGTAAAACTCTGTCCGGGCTACAGCGTCGATGGCTGTTTGCTGGGATGGGCTGAGCGCGGAAGTAGCTTCAGGCGCAACCTTCACATGGAAAGTTTGCTCGCCATCAATAATGACTGCCTGGTTGAAGCGAGCCAGATTGGCGCGCACAACCGTTTGGGCGGCATACTCATCAACAGAGATGACCCCATCACGGTCCGTATCAACCTTGTTAAAAAGCTGATCTGCATCAAGGCGTGTATCCTCAAGCGTCACAGTGGTTTTGGCTGGCCCGAAAGCGTCAGACATGACGACACTTTGGGCAAAGCTGACAGCACCGAAGCCTGTCAACGCTGTCGCGATAATGACTGCTGTAGTGCGTTTCATAATAATTCTCCGTTTCTAAGGAACATCGGGTAAACGCCCATGCGTCGCCGATGTTCCGTGTATGAAACCAGATTTCGCCCTTGCCATGGCCCAAAGTGGGTCATTTCGGGGAGATTGTGGCCTCACGATGGGAAATTGGGCATGGCTGTGGCAGCCTTCAAGGCCGCTCACGCATTAGTGTGATTGACCTGTGTTGCAGGTCACAGGTTGACGCACAGATGCCCGGAAATTCTGGCTTTGCTCAGAGGTATAGAGCCAGCAATACCAGCCCGACGGGCACATCTACAGCTACACAAAGCGGGATATACCACTGGGGAATTCGGGCGCCGAAGAAGTCATTATGGTGCAGGAAGTCCCAAATTGCGTGAGCCATGATGCCAACAGCGATCAGAACCGGGCTCCATAATAGCCCTGCCAAGGCTGCCCCCGCGTAAATCGTGCTGCCAACGAGTTCCAGCATCAGCACAGAAAAGCGCCCATCCGCTGCCGCGAAGCCGATATACGCCCCGGCGATCAGCGCGAGGGTCAGGGCCGCAATCCTGATCGACACCTCTTCGGAAACGAGAAAATGCACGGGCAGTATTACAGCAACAAGCGCTAGCCCAAGGAGGATTGGTCGTTTCATGCGCTCTCTCTACCGCCTGACAGAGGCCCCCAGCAAAAAGTCACAAAATGCTTCATGGCGGAAATAGTAAGTATGGATCAGTTCATTCCACTGAAAATTCTCATTCATCATTCTGAACGTGTCGGCATTTACGTCTCCGGCAATATCCAGCAAGCGGCGCAGCTCGGTAATGCGGCTTCCCAAAGCCAGAGATGTATCAGCCGCCAGTGCCCCCGCAATATGGTCAGGAATCGGCACCACGAGATGGTTCAGCTTTGGCAGAGGCCCTACCCTTTTTATTTTGTAGCCCGGATACATGCCTGTTGCAGCATTTCTGATCGCGGCATGAAGGGCACTGTTCATGCCCTTTGAGAGAGGTACTGACAGAAGTGAGCCAAGCAGCCAGAAGATGAGGTAAAAAGGGATAAGTGCCGCCCCGACAGCATAAAAGGGGATCGACACGACGGATAATTGTATTTCCTCGAAAATACTGTCCCAGGCGTTGGTGATATTCTCCCAGAGGTACTCCAGAATAAGGACAGGCTGCGTATCAACAGTCAGGGAATTGAACCAGAGTGTCAGGCCAATCGCAAAGATAACTGTTGCCGGCACCACTAGAGCGACAAAGCTGGAGCGCACCTGTACCGGCGTGATAGGTGCAAGTTTGCTGGTTACCACCTGCTCCAGCAGGCGTATGGCCTCATCGCCTTCATGATATATGACCAATCGCTGTCTCTCGTTCACGAACAGCCTTGATTGTGTTTGATAATAAAGCTGCTCCAGAACGGTTAACCAGATCGGCTTCAGCAGGATGACAAACAGTAAAAGCGTGAGTAGACTGAGCAAATCCATTTCGAGGCACGGCAGGGGCTCGATCCGCTCAAGGAAGTCGAAAAGCGGTTGGAAGAAATCAATCACGGGATCGCTGCCAAACAGTCCGAACACACCAAAAGAATAGACCGCGTAGGCATACAGCATCGATAACGGGAAGATCAGTATGCGCTCCAGCAGGGAGTATCGCTGAAAAAAGGATGTTGCCACAGACAGAAATGGCGTCCCAACCGTAACAACAGAAACGTGCTTTTTCTGCCAGGGCAGCAATCTGTTCAGGGCATAATCAGCAACATTGCCACCATGGCTGTGAGCGATGATGGTCACACCATCGCGATCAGCCTCTCGTCGCAACCTGCTGGCCAGTCGCCTGGCCGCTGCCACCCGTTCAGTATGGCTGTTCTCGCCGGACCAGCGGAAGGTTTCTATCGTGTCTGTATTTTGGACAACAGCAGAGAGTTTCCGGTAGAACAGGCCGCCTGTCTGCCACCACTTGTCGCCTTCATCGGTACTGTCTGTATCGAACGTACCATGTACCAGAATGTATTTCATGTCAGCGCCCCCACTTGCCCTGCGCAGCGATGACCAGACCCGATTTTCACCGGATCAGGTCATGCACATGAATTGTAGCATCAGGGGAGGTGCTGGAACAGCACCTTAGCCAACGATTTCGTCGTCAGTGAAGAAGAAGGCGATTTCGTCTTTTGCTGTGTCTGGTCCGTCAGAGCCATGCACGGAATTCTCGCCGATTGATTCGGCAAAATCCGCGCGGATTGTGCCTGCTTCTGCCTCGGAAGGGTTGGTAGCACCCATGATCTCGCGGTTACGCGCGATGGCGTTTTCGCCCTCCAGCACTTGCACAACAACAGGGCCAGACATCATGAACTCAACCAGTTCACCGAAAAACGGGCGTTCTTTATGCACGGCATAAAAGCCCTCTGCCTGCTCGCGACTCATGTGGATACGCTTGGAAGCCACAACGCGCAGGCCGCCTTCTTCCAGCTTGTTAATCACCTTTCCGGTGATGTTGCGGCGGGTTGCATCAGGTTTGATGATAGAAAAAGTGCGCTCGAGAGCCATATTTCCGGTCCTTTTTGGGAAAAATGTTAAAGTTGCGCGCCTATAACAACAGACATTCCCTCTAGCAAGGGGCAGCATTTGGCGTTATACAGGAATCAATGATCGTTGGGGCGTTCAACGAGACGAGGCTAACTCATGAGTGACAATGCGCTCACAACGACGTCAGATAATGGCGGCAAAACGACTGCTATTTATATCCTCTATCTCGCAGGATTTGTAACAGGCATCACGCCGATTATCGGCCTGATTATGGCCTATGTCTTTCAGGATGATGCGCCCGAATGGTTGGTCAGCCATTATCGCAATGCCATCCATGTCTTCTGGAAAGGCTGCCTGTATATCGTTATTTCACTTGTTTTGACTGTCATTATCATCGGCGCCTTCCTGTTGCTGGTGCAGATGATCTGGTTCATCGTGCGCTGCGTGAAAGGCCTCCATTACATCTCTCAAGGGAAGCCATATCCCAACCCGCAAAGCTGGGGCTTTTAATCGTCGCCAGCGCGCAGTAGGAAGCATCAAGCGAAGGGGCCAGACGGCCCCTTTATTCTTGGGCCTTTATTTTTCGGGCCATTATTTTCGGGAACATGCTGACGAGCCATGCTGCACATCAATGACCTGACATACCGGATTGAAGGCCGCGTCCTGCTCGATCAGGCGACGGCGGCAATTTCCGATGGCTGGAAAGTCGGCTTTGTCGGGCGCAATGGCACCGGCAAGTCCACCCTCTTCCGGCTCATCAAGCAAGAGATTGCGTCGGATGACGGGGCCATCTCGCTGCGCAAGAACCGTCGCATCGGCTCTGTTGCGCAGGAAGTGCCGTCCAACAATGTCAGCCTGGTGGATACCGTTCTCGCTGCGGACACAGAGCGCGCCAGCCTGCTCGCAGAAGCTGAAACGGCTACAGAGCCAACCCGCATTGCCGAAATCCAGACGCGGCTTGCGGACATTGAGGCGCATTCCGCAGAAGCGCGCGCCGCAATCATTCTGTCCGGCCTCGGCTTTTCCCATGCAGACCAGCAACGCCCCTGCTCAGACTTTTCCGGCGGCTGGCGGATGCGCGTGGCACTGGCTGCAGTTCTGTTCTCCGAGCCCGACTTGTTGCTGCTGGACGAGCCAACTAACTATCTCGACCTTGAAGGCGCTGTCTGGCTGGAGACTTACATCCGTCGTTATCCGCATACCGCGCTTATCATCAGCCACGATCGCGGCCTGCTGAACGCTGCCATGACCCACACGATGGCTTTGGAAAACCGCAAGCTTTCCATTCATAACGGCAATTACGACACTTATATTCGTCGCCGTGCGGAGCAACATGCGGTAATGGCAGCACAGGCAGCCAAGCAGGAACAGGCCCGCAAGCACATGCAGGCCTTTGTGGATCGGTTCAAGGCCAAGGCCTCCAAAGCCCGTCAGGCGCAGTCACGCGTGAAGATGCTGGAAAAACTTCAGGCACAGGCGGTGGATATCCCTATTGAGGAGCGCACCATTCCGTTCGCCTTCCCGGACCCGAAGCCGGCCATGGCCCCGCCTATTGTCCGTGTACAGGAAGCTGACCTCGGCTATGAGGAAGGCAAACCTGTCTTGCGCAAGGTAGACTTGCGGATCGACCAGGATGACCGGATTGCCATTCTCGGCCTGAACGGTCAGGGCAAGTCCACATTAGTCAAGGCCATCTCCGGACGCCTCACGCCGCTTGCCGGGCATGTGCGCAAGTCCAAGAAACTGAAGATTGCCTATTTCGCCCAACACCAGATTGACGAATTAAAACCAAAGCAGTCCCCTTTTGAACATGTGCGTGAATTGATGCCGGAAGGCACAGAGGCGCAAGTGCGTGCCCGCACGGCCCAGATCGGCTTCGGCCCTGACAAGGCAGATACGGCTGCAGAAAAGCTCTCGGGCGGCGAGAAGGCGCGGCTCCTGTTTGGCCTTATCACTTTCGATGGGCCGCACTTGATGATCCTCGACGAGCCAACCAACCACCTCGATATTGACAGTCGGGAAGCCCTGTCACTGGCCCTGAACAATTATCAGGGAGCGGTCATTCTCATTACCCATGACATGCACCTGGCAGAAACTATCGTAGACCGTCTCTGGCTTGTAAAAGACGGCAAGGCCGAGCGCTATCATGGCGACCTGACAGAATACCGCCAGATGATTCTGGATGCTGGAAAAACACAGAAAAAAACTGATACAGACGATGACAATGATGCCCTTGCCAGCGGTAACAAGGCCGCCATGCGCAAAGCCGCTGCCGAGATGCGCCAGAAACTCAGCCCCCTGAAAAAAGAGGCCGAAGCGCTGGAGCGCAAGATCGAAAAACTCCAGCAGGATATAGCCGGACTGGATGAGAAACTCGCCGAACCCGGCCTGTTTGAAAATCACCTCGACAAGGCCACAGCTCTCTCAAAGGAACGCGCCGATCTGCTCTCGCTTGTGGAACAGACAGAAGAAGAATGGCTGGCCGCCAGTGAGGAATATGAAAACGCCAAGGCCCGCGCCGAAGGCCAGCTGGCGCGCTGATCGCTACCCGTTATAGCCAGACGGGTTCTGCATCTGCCAACGCCAGTGATCCGCACACATCTGTTCCAGATCGTATTTTGCTTCCCAGTCAAACAGCTGCCGCGCCAGCGTAACATCAGCATAGACTTCAGCCAGGTCTCCAGGGCGCCGCGCCGTCACTTCAAACGGGATCGCCCGCGATGAGACACGCTCAAAAGCAGAAATGGCTTCAAACACCGAAACGCCCTTACCAGTGCCAAGATTGACATCAGCCGTGCAGCCCTCTTGCTGGTTATGCAAGAACTGCAACGCCGCCACATGACCAGAAGCAAGATCCTGCACATGGATATAATCCCGCACACCTGATCCGTCTCTGGTCGGATAATCCCCCCCAAAAACACTCAGCTTTTCCCGCCTGCCAACAGCAACCTGCGCGATGTAAGGAAAAAGATTGTTCGGCGTGCCCTGCGGGTCTTCGCCAATCAGACCGGAAGGATGCGCGCCCACGGGATTGAAATAGCGCAAATTGGCAATCCGCCAGTCATTATTGGAAATGTACAGGTCCCGCAGGATATTTTCGTTATAGTATTTGGTGCGCCCGTAAGGATTGGTCGGCGCGTAACTCACTGCAGCTTCCGTAAGCGGATTTTTGTTCCCCTCGCCGTAAACTGTGGCAGATGAAGAAAAAACGATGGTGTTGCTGCCCACCGCTCCCATGATCTCAATCAGGTTCAGTGTCGCGTTGATATTCGTGTGGTAATACAGCGCAGGTTTCGCTACCGATTCACCAACGGCCTTCAACCCGGCCAGATGAATGGCACCATGCACCGGACGCTCTGCCACCTGCTGGCGGATAAAGTCGATGCTGCCTTCATCTGCCAGATCAGCCTCGATAAGGGTGACCGCCCCGCCCCCCAGCTTAGCGACACGTTCCAAAGCCTCCGGGTGCGAATTACTGAAATTGTCTATGACCGTGACCTGATACCCGCCTTCGAGCAAGGCGACGCAGACATGGCTGCCGATATACCCGGCACCGCCGGTAACAAGAATATGCAAGGACATGGGGGCTGCTCCTGATCAGGCTTCCTCTCCTGTCAGGTATAGCGAAAGGAGCGAGATTCTCCAGCCCGGATTAGCCAGCATCTTGCGCTAGAAGTATTTGGCCAACCGGATATTCAGGAAGTCATCTTCCTCAAAGGCGGCAAAGATATTTTCATCATCCACATTCAGAAACAGCCTGCTTTCCAGTTCCAGCGTCCAGCTTTGACCCAGGCGGCGTTCTGCTTCGAGGAGCATGGCGGTTGATGAGTCTTCTGCATCAACAATCGCCCCAGCGAGAATAGACGTATCCTGAATGTCATTGAGAGCAAGTCGCGCGCCTGCGAAAACATCATTCTCAAATGCGGCAAAAGGCGCTGCTGTTGTCACGCCCTGCTCGACCAGCACAATGTCCTCGTCGCGGCCATCATAGAGATATTCTCCCAAGAGACCGAGGTCCCACGGTTTTTCAAAAATCTGGTAGAGCGTATATTCAAAGCCGGCGACAGCTGCCGTGTACGTATCCCCCTGCCCTTCACGAACAATGCCTTCAAACTTCCACAACCAGGCATCCTTTGTGTACTGTAAATCAAGACCGGCCTGTGTAATCCGGTCATAAAGCTGAAAAAACTCAGGGGTAGTCGTCGTCGTGAGCGGCGTCACAAATCTCGGCTCGCGTGAAACGCCATTGAACAGCGATACACCAACATCCCAGTCACCAAAATAATGGGAATACCGCACCGCGTAATCAATGACATCACGCTTCTCGTCATCACTGAAAAAGACCTGCTCCTCATTCACGACGAGAGGCGTCCGCAGCCGCCCCTCAACGCCGGGGAAAGTCCGGTCACGGAAATATGGGAGCACGAAGAAATCAACCTGCCCCCAATCCTTGAGCCAGGACAACATAAGCATGGGCTGGCCCAGCTTGTCTTCTTCATCAATGTCCTCAACGGCATCTGTCTGGTTTATAATGTCCACCAAATGACGCGACTCTGTTGTCCCCCAGAATACCTTGGCGACCCCGGCCAGCAGGCTCCAGTCACCATCACTGACATAGCGATAATAACCTTCGCGCAAATCGGCGCGTGTGCGCTGGTCATCCACTGAATCAGCCCTGACATAAGGCACAAAGACAAACTCATGCTTGCCGTCATCGCTGCGCCAGCGGATATCTGACTGAAAGGTCAGTGATGGCTGCACGGTATCGTCAGACTGCCCCGGAAATATAGGGTCATTCAGGAAGATACGCGCCTCCACGCCAATCTCGGTTGTGGTCTCCCACTCTCCGGCTGTGGCAGGGGCCCATGAGAAGGCTAACAGGCTGGCGGCGAAGGCAAGGTGCTTATTCAGCATGGGATTGGTCCAATGTTTGCGTTTATATCTGGCTTAGCGAATGCGTCGCAGCACACCCTTGACGAAATCATTCTCATCCAGACCAAGTCCGAACTCGTAATCTTCATAAACAAGGTCAGTTTCCTTGTTGGTCTGATGGTTCACCATCGTAAACTTGTGTGCACGGTAAACACCATTGTCATACTGACGGTAATCATCCAGTGTCAGGGTTTTCAGCAATGCATCACGCCGGTCATAAAACTCGACCTTGCGCACCTGAAAAATTTCCTGATCCGTGTAAGAGACCTGCCGCGTGTACCCGGAATTTTCATAGCGCGGATAACGCTCGATAATATCCACCGCCATGCCGTCGAGGTCGCCTTCACTGATATACTTATAGGTGAACTTGTTGAGCTCCTGCGTGGTGAAATCCTCAAAGGCAAATTCAGACCCCACGAAAGGCCCGGACTTGTTGGCTGAGGCAATCCGCTTCTCCCGCTTGAGGGCAGGCAGATAAAGCCACTGATCGTCAGGCTCCAGAATTTTCGCATGGGACAACAGCGCAGTGCCGCGCACATCGGCAGGTGTTTCAAAAATTACCAGCGACTTGTCGCCAACGCTCTCATCGACTTTTTCCAAAGTGGTGATGTTTACCTCACGGGTTGTCTCCTGACCGGCCGCATTTCGCAGGATCATGGTGAAACTCACCCGGCTGTCACCATAGCCATGATCTGTGCGATCACTGCGCGCCGCGATGTCATATCCTTTGTGAGCTTCCGGCGTCGTGCCACGCGCTTCCGGGTCATTGGTGAACTCAGTCACCGCAACTTCGGAAACGTCATCCTGCGCCTTGGCAGGCGAAAGAACAGCAGCCGCCCCAAGGCCAGAGACACCTAGCAGCAATACGGCGGCAAGAGTCGAGTGGGGTGAACGGAAGGAATACCTAAGAGCCATGAGAACAGCCTCCTTTTAAGAGCTTATCTGGGATGATTTTTTGTCGCGACCCAACAGCATGAGCAACGGCGGCAAAAAGAAAAAGTCCAGGATCAGGGCAAAAATGATCGACAGGGTTGTCAACAAACCCATTTCCGCATTGATCTTGAATGAGGAGAACATCAGCACGGCGAAGCCGCAGGCGAGGATGATGGTGTTCACCACCAGCGCGAGACCAACCGTGTCAAAGGCAAAGCGAATGGAATCCTCTACGGAGAGGTCGCGCTCGCGGCGGGCCCGGATATACTTCGTGAGGAAGTGGACGGTATCATCCACCACGATGCCGAGAGACACGGCGGCCACCGCCGCCACGGAAAAGCCGACAAAGCCGACAAGCAAAGCCCAGGCCCCGAAAGCCGCCAAAATTGGCAGCGCATTCGGGATCAGCGATAAAAGCCCCATGGAAAAGCTGCGCAAGGCAATCATCATGATGAGCGAGATGGCAATGATCGCCACGATTGTCCCGCTGACCATGCTCTCCATATTGCGGTCAGCAATATAGGTGAACATCACTTGCGGGCTGGTGGGCGGTGCCTGCATGTCAGGCGCGTTTTCTTCCAGCCATGCTTTGGCAAGGCCAAGAAACTCCTTGGTCGCAGCCGTCGAGGCATAGCCGCTAAGGGTAACTGTCAGGCGGCTGGCAGATTTGTCGATGTTGATCCGGTCATTGAGATCAAGACCGTATGGCAGCGACAATTCGTATAACAACAGATACTGAGCTGCCAGTTCCCGGTCATCCGGTATCCGGTAAAAGGCCGGGTCATCCCGGTTGAGATTCTTGTTCAACCTCTTGATGATATCCGTGACTGAATAGACGTGCGTTACATTGTCCTGCTGGCGCAGATACTCAGTGAACGCTTCCAGCCTGTTCAGATAATCAGGCTCGGCAATGCCCCCCGGCTCAGCTGCCGGGATTGAAAACTCGACCGCATAAAACCCGAAATGCTCAATCGCCAGATCAGCTTCCCGGCGGAACTCAATCCGCTGGTCAAAATACTCACGCCACTGATCGTCAAGCTGTAAGGTGGGGATGAAGCTTATAAGCGCTGCAGCCGCCAGCCCCATGAAAACAAGCCACTTCTTGCTGTGGGCGATCACCAGATCAGCCAACTTCACCATAGAGCTTGTGCCACTGTTCGCGGGACGCGGTGATGGTTTGAATGGCACAAGGCTGACAAGGGCAATCAACACCGTGACTGAAAGGAACCACGCAGAAACAATCCCCATGGCGGAGATGTTGCCAAGGTCCCGGAATGGTGGTGAGTCAGAGAAGTTCAAGGCCGCAAAGCCGATCGCGGTTGTCAAAGAGGTGATGGCAACAGCGAGGAAATTCACCCGCACAGCCTCCACCAGCGCTTCGCGCTTTGGCATCCCTGCCAACATGCTGGTGCGCATGGTCATCAGAATATGAATGGAGTCTGCCACCGCCAGCGTCAGGATGATGATGATTGCTGATATGGATGGCGGCGTCAGCTTCATCCCCACCAGCCCGGCCATCCCCATCGCTGTGATGATCGACAGGATAATAACAACCAGTACAGACAGTGTAGCGGTAATCGAGCGTATGGTGAGCGCCGTCATCAGCAGCACCACAATGAACATCATGGGTATCAGCGTGGCGGCATCACTCAACCCCGCTTCGGAGAAAGCATTGTTGAGCATGGAGACGCCAGACAGGTGAATGTCGATCTCCGGGTACTGTTCTTCAAACCGATCCCGCAGGTCACGGGCATAGGCCACCGTATTCGGTACTTCATCAAGTTCTATTTCCGGATACTGGAGCGTGATGTTGATGGCCGTCACGCTGGCATTGCGCGTCAGCAACTGGTCGCGCAGCAAAGGCTCTGCCAGGGCGATTTCCTTGCGCCGTTGCAACTCGGCCTGGCTCATCCGCCCCGGATCGCTGATGAGATCTTCAACGATCAGGTCGTCATCCATCGCATAGGTATGCTGAAAATTCGTGATGGAATCGACACGCGACGAGAACGGTATCTGCCACCCCTCTTCTGTCAGTTCGTGCACAACCGCGAGCGTTTCGTTCGTAAAGACTTCACCATCTGCCGGCTCAATGACAAACAACAGATTGTCATTCTTCACGTAAGTATCCTGAAAACTTTCGAAAGCCTGCAGTTCGGGGTTCTCGGCAGAAAAGAAAACCCGGTAATTATTGGCAAACTCCAGCTTGCTGGCGTTAGTTGCTATAGTTATCGCCGCACTGATAACCACCAGCAAAACCAGCCAGCGAAACCTGATAACAAAGTTTGCCAGATTGATCGCAAACTGATCCAGTGCATTCTTGCTCGTATCCACAGTCAAAGCCCCTTTTGATCCATCATGCCCTTGACGAATTTATTGTCACTTATTCGACAGGTAATGTTTTTCATTCCCCTCAGAATTTCCATTAATGTTTAACGCTCTTGCAGCTCTGATTGAGCCGCGTTACCGAGCGCGCGCAATTCCAGGTCAAGCGCCTCCATGAGCTCTTCACGCTGCGCGCCAGCTTTCGCCATGGTCGCGAGGCCCACTTTGAAAATCAGCAAGGCGTTAGCTGCGGCTCTGCCATCCAACTCCGGTCTCATGTCGCCTGCCGCTTGTGCTTCTCCCAGGACGGGTGTGAGCATGGCCACAAATTGCTCCTGATAACCACGGCAAACCTCGGCAATATCGGGGTCTTTCGGGGCAATCTCGCTGACCGTGTTACACATCAGGCAGCCATTACCTGTCTGGAGTATCTCTTCGATAAAGCCCGTAAACATATGACGGATGGCCTGCAACGGGCGCATGGAGTCATCCTGAAACTGCGCCATGAAAGCGGCCCGACGCTGGTTTACGAAGCCCGCCAACGCTTCCAGCAACATCTCCCGCTTACCCCCGAAGCGATTATATATCGCATAACGGTTGAGACCTGTCGCCTGAACGAGGTCTTCCACAGAGGTTTCTGCATACCCTTTCTTCCAAAACAGATCAGTTGCTTGCTCTACAATGGTGAAACGATCTGTTGAAACTTGCGGCATTTTGCCCCCGGTCAGAATGAGTGTTCTGAACCATTAGAATGGCCATTCTGAAAGCGCAACCCCCGGCGGCTGACTTTTCTTGCACCTGTCGCGCCAGTGCCTATGATCCGATCTGAATAGAGGGGAAATCTCATGAAGAAGTTGTTGTTCGCTGTGCTTGCACTCATCCTTGTCGGCATCGTCGCCGCAGGAGCGTGGCTCTGGACACCGCAAACCAGTATGCCCGATATGTCTGCCTATAAAAGCAAGGCAGCCGCTTATGATGTGCGCATCATCCGCGACAAATGGGGCGTGCCCCACATTTTCGGGGCAGATGACCCTGATGCAGCATTCGGCCTGGCTTACGCTCATGCCGAAGATGACTGGGCCACCATTCAGGACACCCTGATGTTCCGCAAAGGCGTACTGGCGAAATATAATGGCCAGGACGGCGCGGTTACTGACTATCTCGTCCAGCTTCTGAAAGCGGATGAAGTTGTCGGTGCAAAATATGAAACAGACCTGAAGCCCGCAACGCGCGCCCTGATCGAAGCCTATACTGATGGTATCAATCTGTGGGCGACAGAAAATCCCGATGCTGTTAAGGCAGAACTGATGCCGGTGAAAGGCAAGGACATCGTGGCAGGTTTCTTTCTGCGCACACCCTTCTTTTTCGGCCTGGACGATGAATTGCAGGAATTGTTCAAGGATACGCCCCAATATGATGTCTCAGAAAAAGAACTCGCCTCTTTCCTGACAGATGATGTGCCTGGCGGCGCTATCGGTTCTAACGCCTTCGCTGTGGCACCAT
>JALEGJ010000120.1 GCA_022763115.1 Aquisalinus sp. | reverse complement strand
GGTCGCGAAAGCTTGCCCCCGGTTCAACCACAGGCGCTTTGGCATCCCGATAAAACGGATTGACCACCAGTACAGAATATCCAGCCATGGCAAGGCGTTTGCCCATAGCCTTGAAGGCAGGGCGCAGACCACGAATGTCCGGCCACATCAATATTGCAGGATGCTTACCTTCCGCAGGGTGAACAAAATAGCAGTCTGAATTGCCCTCTGTCATCGTCACCTCAACGTCGGATTCGGTCACGGCTGTTTCGGCCTGGGCGAGGCCGGGATACATGGCTGCAAAAATGGCGGCTGTTCCAAGAAGGCTGAAGTCACGTCTGTTCAACCGACCGCCAGCACGCTCAAAACTCGCATTATCCTGCTCGGTAAAGTCATTGCACATGGCAGCCTCCTAACGGTTCGGGACTTCTTTCCGCAACCGTACAACCCATCCGCGATAAGGTAAACGACGGGGTGCGTCTCCCATATGCGTGAAGACCTGCGCCGCAGAAAACGACCTAAAACTGTCCGAACCAGAGGGCGATCAGGATCATCAGGCCGGTTTCCCGATTGGCCTTGAACAGTGCAAGACAAGCGGCAGGCCGGTTCTGGTCAAGCGTCCAAGTCTGCCAGATCAGGTGCACTGCCGGGAAGATCAGGGCTACATAAAACCATGGGCCGAGACGTGCCAGCAGGCCTGCCAGTGCAACGAAAAAAATCATGCCCGTATAGAACGCCAGCAGCCATTCCCGGGTATGGCCTGCAAGGCGGCGCGCGGTGGATTTTACCCCTATCAGCGCATCATCTTCGCGGTCCTGATGCGCGTAGATTGTGTCATAGCCAAGGGTCCAGAAAATCCCCGCAATGTAAAGATTGACCGCCGCCCAGTTCAACTCGCCGGTCACCGCCATCCAGCCTACGAGAATGCCCCAGTTGAATGTCAGCCCGAGCCAGGCTTGCGGCCACCAGGTGATGCGTTTCATGAACGGATAAGCCGCAACCAGTGCCAGCGCCAACAGGCCGGTGACAATGGTCGCGCGGTTAAACTGGATAAGGACCAGCAGGCCGACAAGGCACAGACCAATCAAAAATAGCCAGGCTTGTTGTAGGGTGACCTGACCAGAGGGGAGAGGGCGGCTCGCCGTGCGGCTCACTTTCGCATCAATATCCCGGTCCACAATATCATTATAGACGCAGCCCGCCCCGCGCATGACAAAAGCACCGATGGCAAATAGCACACCAAAAAAAAGATAGGTCCAGAGGTCCTTGTTCATGGCACCACCCGCGAGCGCTGCGAGGCTCACCCCCCACCAGCAGGGGATCAGCAGCAGCCACGCGCCAATGGGCCGGTCCGCCCGCATCAGCCGCAGATAGGGCTGGCTCACGGCGGGCATGGCGTCCACCACACTGCGCCGGGGCGCGTCAGTGGGCGCCGCTGAGGAACTGCTCTGGTCAACCACAGGAAAAACTCCTTACATGGGGGCGAGACCTGTAATGTTGCTGTGTCCAAGTCAAGCGGAAGAGAACGGGGAAATTACGTGCTGCGTCTTTTCGTCACCCCACAACTTGCAGAAGGGGCTTCGGTTCCGCTCTCGGCCGATCAGGCCCACTACCTCGCCCGCGTCATGCGCCGCGAGGTCGGTGCCGAACTTTTGCTGTTCAATGGCCGGGACGGCGAGTGGCAGGGCGAGATTTCAGCCCTCAGCAAGAATGCCGGCGTCGTCACATTGCGCGCACAAACACGCCAGCAGGTCGCAAGCCCTGACCTGTGGTTGCTGTTCGCCCCGGTGAAACGCGCGCCGCTCGACCAGATCGCCCAGAAAGCAACTGAACTTGGCGTCTCCTGCCTGCAACCGGTACGCACCGCCCGCACCATCGTCACCCGCGTGCGGGAAGACAGGTTGATGGCCAACGCCGTCGAGGCAGCTGAACAGAGCGAGAGACTGGACCTGCCTGAAGTGCGGGATTTCACCCCGCTCGATAAGCTGCTGTCTCACTGGTCAAATGACGCGCCGGACCGTCGCCTGGTTTTCTGTGATGAAGCAGGGGACGCCGAGGATGCGCGCTGGGGCGGCGAAACCGGCAGGGCCTTGCCCATGACCGAAGCCTTGCAGCCTTTCAGGGGCAAGCATCATAGCTGGGCCATCCTGACCGGGCCGGAAGGTGGCTTTAACCCGAAAGAACGTGAGATGTTGCGTGGTCTGGATTTCGTGACACCAGTCACACTCGGCCCCCGTATCATGCGCGCCGACACGGCGGCTTTTGCGGCGATCACGCTCTGGCAGGCTGTGCTGGGTGATCTCGACAAGCCGTTCACTAAAGCGTGAATGACAGCCAGAGACTTTGCAGCCCGGGCAATAAGCGCTAGAGGGGCCTAACTTGTTATTTGAAAGTCAGTCTTATGACACAGCTGGATGCCGCTGCCCGTAAGAATTCCGCGCCCGTAGAAGGTAAGGACGATCTGACCGCCTATCTTGCCAGCGGCTGCAAACCAAAAGCTGATTGGCGTATCGGCACCGAGCACGAAAAGTTCGGTTTCTGCCGCAAGAGCCTGACCCCCTTGCCATATGACGGCGAGCGCTCTGTCCGGGCAATCCTGCAAGGGCTGTCAGATGAGTTTGGCTGGGCCCCGCTTTATGAAGGCGACCATCTCGTGGCCCTCAAAAAAGACGGGGCATCTGTAACACTGGAGCCGGGCGGCCAGTTCGAATTGTCGGGTGCGCCGCTGGAGCACCTGCACCAGACCTGCAATGAGGTGCACAGCCATCTCGATCAGATCCGCGCCGTCACGGATACTGTAGAGGTCGGGTTTCTCGGTGTCGGCCACACACCCAACTGGACGCGGGCCGAGATGCCGCACATGCCCAAGGGGCGTTACACGATCATGCGCAATTACATGCCCAAAGTCGGTAACCTTGGTCTGGACATGATGCACCGCACGGCCACGGTGCAGGTCAATCTCGATTTCTCTGACGAAGCCGACATGGTGAAGAAGTTCCGCACGTCCCTGGCATTGCAACCATTGGCGACAGCGCTGTTCGCGAATTCACCCATGGTGGAGGGAAAAGATACGGGCTTCGTCTCATGGCGTGCTAATATCTGGACAGATACGGACCCCAATCGCACCGGCCTTCTGGATTTTGTGTTTGAGGATGGTTTTGATTTTGAGCGCTACACGGAGTACATGCTGGATGTGCCGATGTATTTCCTGTTCCGCAATGGCGATTACGTTGACGCGACAGGCAAGTCGTTCCGGGCCTTCATGGAAGGCAAGCTGGACCTTGCGCCGGGGCAGCGTCCGACTTTGGAGGACTGGACGGATCATCTGTCCACGGCATTCCCGGAAGTGCGTCTGAAGACCTTTCTGGAAATGCGCGGCGCTGATTCCGGCTCGTGGTCGCGCATCTGTGCGTTACCGGCTTTCTGGGTCGGCCTTCTGTACAACAGCAGTTGTCTGGAAGCGGCATGGGATGTCGCTAAAAAATGGACACCTGAACAGCGCCATGCCTTGCGTGTGGATGCGGCTGAACATGGTTTGAAAGCAAAAATCGGGAAGCATACGCTTCAGGATATTGCCAAAGAAGTACTCGCCATTTCCCGGGAGGGCCTGCGTGATCGCGCCCGTCCCGATACGGGTGGCAATGACGAAACCGGTTTCCTGCAACCATTGCAGGAGATCGCCGATAGCGGCCTGACCATGGCAGAAAGAATGCTTGCTGACTTTGAGGGACCGTTGAACAAGGACATGCACAAACTGTTCGAGAAATATGCGTTTTAGCATGAAATGACCGCACAGATTGCACAGGCCTGTGAAGCGTTGGCAGGGCGCAGCCATCCTCTTGCAGTTGCGTTGAAGGCCATCAACTTTGAGCCCTATATCCGGCAACGCCCCGGTGGCTATGAGGGTCTGTTTCGCATAATTGTCGAGCAACAGGTTTCGGTACCCAGCGCACAGGCCATCCTTGCAAGATGCAAGGCACGCATGCCGGACATCAGCGCTCTGACCGTATCTGAAATGAGTGAAAAAAACTTGCGTGCCTGTGGTCTGTCAGGGCCTAAGGTCAGATATGTACAGGCCGCAGCGACGGCTGTTCTGAATGGCTCATTGCGGTTGGATGGTCTCGAGGAGCTTGATGATGAAGCAGCGGTAACTGCCCTTTGTGCGGTTAAAGGTGTCGGCCCATGGACGGCGGCAATTTACCTGCTGTTCTGTGAGATGCGTTTTGATATCTGGCCGCGTAATGATGTAGCTCTTCTGGCGGCATACGCAGCGGCTACCGGTTTTTCGTCCAAACCGGCCCAGAAAGACTTCGATGACATGGCCATAGCGGAGTGGGCGCCGTGGCGCGGCGTTGCGGCGCATATTCTGTGGACCTATTACGCAAAGCTGCGCGGGCGTAAACCGATCTGACTTTTCGCGTGACGCGTGTATCTTTTTATCAACGTAGTGGCGGAAAAGTCGCAAATTGTCAGAAAACTGTCATGGTGAATCAGCTATGTTGCTTATGAAAAAAAATGGGGCTAAAAAGTCAACGTGAAGATGGAGATTGTGCGTTCAAGCATCAAATCAAAATCAGGTTGAGTAAAGGCAGGCACTGCCTTGGGACCAGCAGAGTCCAAATCCGCCCCGACTTTCCCCACAGGGTAATACAGGAGCGGTAAAATGCATTTGAGTCACCAGTCCCCCGATAGTTGTCCTGCACTGGTTCTCAATGCCGATTTTCGGCCACTCAGTTATTTCCCGCTGTCATTATGGTCCTGGCAGGACTCCCTGAAAGCAGTGTTCCTCGACCGGGTCGATGTCGTCGCTGAATATGATAATGCGGTGCGCAGCCCGTCTTTTGAGATGAGGCTGCCATCAGTTATTGCCCTGAAGAAGTATGTCACACATGCGCGTAATCCAGCCTTCACGCGCTTCAATGTCTTCCTGCGCGACTCCTTCACGTGTCAGTATTGTGGTGACGCCAATCGCGAAACCCTGACATTCGATCATGTGATCCCGCGCTCCCGGGGGGGTAAAACGACATGGCAGAATATCGTTGCTGCTTGCTCACCGTGCAATCTGCGTAAAGGTGGCCGGATGCCGAAGGACGCAAAAATGCATCCTTTCCAGGCCCCATACCGGCCCAATATGTACGAACTAAATGAGAAGGGTCGTGCCTTCCCGCCGAACTACCTGCACGATAGCTGGCACGATTATCTTTACTGGGATACCGAGCTGGAGCCGTGATACTTTGCCGGTAACGGGCCTTGTATCCTGATTTTCTTCCACAAACCTGGCAGGTGCTGCCTCGCAAGATCAGCAAATACACCAAGCATAACCGCGAGCAAGAGCGCCAGTATGCCCGTTATAACAGGAGCTTCCAGCGGCGCTTCATATCGCAGAAAATGCACTGGTATGTTGTGCAGCAGGTATATGTAAAAGCTGGCGGCGCCTGTTATCACTATTGTTGCCTTGAGTTGTTTTGACACGGACAAACGCGGGAACCAGATCAGAACAGTTGACGCAGCCGCAACGAGCCATCCTTGCGCGTTGGTCGGTCCCAGTATCAGCGGGAACGCAATCAGGGCGAATACCATAAGCAGAAGTTTCTGGTTTGGTGTTTTCGCGCTTGCGACGGCCCAACCAAAAGCAAAGACATGAAACAGAAGGTGCGGCAGTCGCTGCGCGACGCCAGCTTCGCCAGCGGCAATGATACTGACTATTGGAAACAGTGTGCTGAACACCAACATAAACAGGGCGATTATAAATGGGTGTGACCCGGCCATTCTGCGCACACGCGGTATCATGAAAAGTGCGCACACCATCAACATGATCTGGAAATAAACTTCCAGAAACCAATATGGCGTCAGAAATGTAGATCCCTCACCATAGCTGCCAAACAGGTTCCCGGTCAGCGTCAGCGTAGGCAAGTGAAAGTCCTGTCGCCAAACCATGTAGAGCATAAGAATAATGAAATAGGGCAGGATGATCCGTTTCAGGACGCCCGCGATAACGCTCATACTGTTGCCGGCCATGAGCTGAGTCATCTGAAAGCGGGCGGTGTTAAACCCGGCAATCATAAGCAGTGTAAGCGCGCCCCCGGAAACGGAAATCAGTCCGGCGTGATGCGCGACAACCATGAGAATGGCTGCTGCTTTCAGGGCGATGTCGGTGTCAACGGCAGTGGTCGTGCAGGTCTGCTTCCTCATAAGTTGCAGATCACTTATCGCCATATCTTGCCAGCCTTTGGGCAGATAACCCAGATGCTTTTCAATCGCGATCGATGCCTGAACATAAGACAGAGAGTCCCCCTGAAGGCTGGTGAAGCTGGCGTTGCGTGGAATATCCGCCATACCCAGCGCAGCAACATAGTCGCTTTGCAGGTCACTTCTGCGTATTTGCTGTTCAGATTCCTGAACTCGCAGGTCACGTCCTGTGGACAGGATTTGTGGATAATTGACCTTGCCATTATTCAGCAGAGGAATTTCCTCTGTAGCCCATACAATGATGTCACCTCGCTTCAGCGTGTAGCGGCGGCGCAGGTGTTTCTCCACTTCATCTTGCCGATCTGCATCCGTTATGCAGACAGAGATGAACGTGTCATCACCACTGACAGCGCAGTCGATGGCTTTGGCTTTCAGGCTGTTTTCTATATCATCGAGATTGAACCGGAGGCCATATAGTTTGCAGAACCGGCTTTTCCGGCCCGTGATCCGGTAAAGCCCCTTACGATTGCGGATTGCGAGATCACCCGTATCCAGGGCAGAACTGTCATCAGCATTTGAAAGGTCCTCAATACGCTCTGCGTACCCCATCATGACGTTGGGCCCAGAGTAAACAAGTTCACCTTCCTTGCCGTGACGAGTGATGATTTTTCCGTTTTCGTCTTTCAATGTGAAAGTGCCGCCGGGGATGGCCTGTCCAATGCAATCCGCATACTTTGCGGCAAGGTTCGGTGGCAGCCACGCCATACGGGCTGTTGCCTCTGTCTGGCCGTACATCACGTGAAAACGACGTCCACGCCTTGCTGCCAGACGCGCATGATAGCGTACTTTTTCGGCAGGCATCTTTCCGCCTGCTTGTGTCAGGGTGCGCAGTGAAGGCAGGTCCATGTCTGCGAAGCCCGCGCGTTCCATAAGGTCGTAAGTGTACGGCACACCGGCAAGGCTGGTACATTCCTGATCTTTCAGTTGATCCCAGAAGCATTGACTTGCAACTGACCGGTCTGTCAGCGAAATGCAGGCACCAGCTACAAGATGTGAGTTGATGACTGACAGACCATAAGAGTAATTGAATGGCAGGCTGGTGATCGACCGGTCCAGTGTACTGATATCAAGATACTCTGTGATGGACTCTGCGTTGGCTTGCAGGTTTTCCCCGGACAGCTTGACCAGTTTTGGTGTGCCGGTTGAGCCGGATGTGGTCAGCAGAACCCTGAGGTCCGGATGTAGCTGGTACGCGTCTGCATGGCACTCAGTGAGAGTCCAGCCAGTGCCATTTTGACGATATATCAGGTTAGGTCGGAACGTAGTCTCTATTCGGTTGTCTTTTTCAGCTGCGCCATGGGGCATCAGGATTACCGTATGCTCTGCTTTCAGGCAGGCAAGATAGGCGATCAGTGGTTCAACCTGATTCAGGGTTTCAATCAGCACAAGTTTTCGCTGTGTGCCGAGGTTTTCAGCAAAATCATCGACAGCTTCTGCGAGGTCTGCGTAGCGCCAGACACGACCGTTTTCCTCAATCAAAGCTGTTGCCTTGTCGAAGTAGGCCAGCCTGTGAACGAATGCGGGTGAAGTGCTCATGCCAGCGCCCTTTCTGCCGGTTTTACTTGCAGACGGCGGATAATCTGGCGCCGCAGCCTCTCAAGGGGCATGTCGCAAAGAGCATAGATCAGGGTAGCCAGAGTGAAGCTCACCAGAATGGCTATCACCTTCCACATATGGCCCATTTGGGCGGGCAGGAATGACTGTGAAATCAGGATCACTGGCCAGTGCACGAGATACAACGTGTAGGATATGTTCCCCAAATGTCGGTCGAGCTGAGGGCTTTCCTGCTGCACATTCCAGGCGATGAATGGCAAAAGGGTCAGAGCCCAGAACATCCCGAACCAGTCTTCGGGAAAAGGCGTGACAGCATCCTTGAGGAGGTAATCTTCTGTAAACGGCAGTAACGTGGCCAAAACCCCAACGGCCAGAAAGGCCAGCCCTGACAGCAGGGCTGTTCGTGTTGTGGGTAGATATTCAAGACGGGCAAGGATCATTCCGGCGGCGAATAGAGGGAGGTATGAGAGAACTGTCCAGATGCCGAATTCGAGTTGAAGGAACCAGCCCCAGAGAAAAGCTGCTATAGCAAGCCCGGCGAGTTTAAGTGTTCCAAAGCGATGTTGCTCTGACCAGGCGACTAGTCCAAGGAAGACGGGCAATAGCAGGTAGAATTGCAGTTCGATGTCCAGTGACCATGATACGCCAAGAGGGTCTCCCTCCGTGCTAGCAAGGCCGATCAGCGTAAGGTTTGAAAGGCTTAGACTCTGACTACTGATGTTCAAGGTGGCAAAGGTGATAACGGCTAGTACCAGCACGCAGGCGTAAACGGGCCAGATGCGCAAGAGGCGGGACGCATAAAAAGTTCGGATGCGGTGAGAGGCAATAGCATATTTCGTGTCAAACATGCGCGTGACCCAGTAGCCACTCAGGATGAAAAATATCATCACGGCCGGGCGCCCAATTTCCAGATTGGACAGATGGCTCACAACCACTGCTGAAGCCAGCAGCAGACGGAAAAACCCGGGTCTTGTAACGAAACGATGCACACTCATTCACTTTTTTCACATGAGTGTGACGCGATAGGCTTAATATATCTTCACCATAACAGGCTTTGAGGCCTGTTATGGCTGTTAGTGATGTGTGCTGATTAACACATTGGCAAGCGCTGTTAACAGCTGGTTAGCGCACAGCGCGTTGCCTGGAGTTTGTTTTTTACCAGCCACACTGACGGTCGGCATTTTCCTCTTCCAGCCACTCCATCAGAGGGGCAAAGTAAGAGATGATCGCAGAGCCATCCATTTCCCGCGTACCGGTGAACAGTTCAAGCGTATCCGGCCATGGCTGGGCCTGGCCCATTTCAAGCATGGCGTTGAAACGCTCACCCATTTCTTCCTCGCCATAGAAAGAGCAGCGGTGAAGCGGGCCATCCCAGCCAATCTGATCGCAGGCAGCCTTGTAGAACTGGAACTGGAGAATATGCGCCAGGAAGTACCGCGTGTACGGTACATGGTTGGGCACATGATATTTTGAGCCGGGGTCAAAGGCATCTGCCGGACGCTCATTCGGGGGGCGGATGCCCTGATATTGTTCGCGCAGGGCCCACCAGCCGTCATTATACGTGTCAGGCGTCAACTCACCGGAGAACACCTGCCAGCGCCACTTATCCACCAGAAGCCCGAATGGCAGGAAGGCAATTTTTTCTAGCGCCTGCTGCATCAGAAGCTCAATGTCGCCATCGGCGCCCGGCACTTCATCCTCAGACAGGAGGCCAATCTGTTGCAGATATTCAGGCGTAATGGAGAGGGCAATCATGTCACCAATTGCTTCATGGAAGCCGTCATTTGCGCCATTCCTGAAGAGGAGCGGCAGGTCTTTATAGGCACGCTGATAATAATTGTGCCCAAGCTCATGGTGAATGGTGCGGAAATCTTCCCCGTCAACATTGATACACATCTTGATGCGGATATCTTCCAGATTATCGAGGTTCCATGCTGAAGCATGGCAGACAACTTCGCGATCATCCGGTTTGACGAACTGGGACCGCTCCCAGAATGTATCCGGCAGCGGTGCAAAGCCGAGTGAGGAGAAGAACTGCTCTCCCACTTCCACCATCTTGATGGGGGTATAATTATTTTCAGCCAGCAGGGCATCAAGGTCGACAGTGGAACTGCCGCCGGTGGTTTCGGGCTTGGCAATATCATAAAGGGAGCCCCATTGCTGGGCCCACATATTGCCGAGAAGGTCGGCACGGATCGGCTGATCCAGCGGGACAATATCATCCCCATACTGTTCATTCAGCTTGTACTTAACATGGCATTGCAGGTTTTCGTAAAGTGGCTCGACCTGCCCCCAGAGGCGGTCTGTTTCTGCGGCAAATGCATCCGGCTCCATGTCATAGCCGGAGCGCCACATCTGGCCGACATCGGCGTAGCCAAGCTCGCGCGCACCGGCATTGGCGATTTCCACCATGCGCGCATAATTTTCCTTGCTGGGTTTTGCTTCTGCCCGCCACTTGGTCCAGACTTCTTCCAGTTTGTCCGCATCACGCAGGTTACGCATCAACAGTTCAGTCTCGTTTTGCGGCACGCTCTCGCCGTCAAAGTCGATTTTGCCAGTGGAGTACGCTGAGCTCAATTCGGTGTTGATTGCGGCAAGCTCTGTTGCGGCGCCGTCAGTCGACGGGGCAGGGATCGTGATGCCGCCACGCAGAATATCCATCTTGCGTTGCAGATCAGCTGGCAAATCTATGCCTTGGAATTTTTTTGTGGCATTGGCGAGTTCAACCATCTTGGCCGTCAGCAGGGCGCTGTCTTCTGAGACGGCTGCTTCGTTTTCCGCGTTAATGTCTGTTGCATAAGCCCAGTTTACTTCTGATGAGCGGGTAAACATCACATCCAGTTCGGCTTCAGCTTCATTCAGGAAGGCGCGCACATCAGCGACGGTCGGGCCCGTTTCAACTGTGGCTTCTGGTGCCGGGGCCGTTGTGGTCGGCGCTTCACTATTGTCGCCACATGCTGCCAGCACCAGCAGTGATGCACCGGCCAGACATGTATTGGAAAAACGTCTTTCAAACATGGCTTACACTTTCTCTTTTATTTTTGCGTGCGACCGAAGACCGCGCCCTCGGCATTGGCGGGAATGTATCATGGCCAACAGATGATGCAATCATGCCCGGGGCGTGGAGCGGAGCATGATCTGCTACGTTTTCGGATAAAGTTTCGCGCCCCTCTCCCCGGACTGCCTTTTGAGACACGGGATTGCGGGCAGCCAGTTCTGGCGGGACACTGATCTGTAGGACGTCTTTATATGTGAGGTCGGCGGTCATCGCGTTTGGCTCCTGTCAATTTGGAGAAGCCATATTATACGCCCCGTCAGGGGGGCACATAGATTCCTGATTTCTGAGTGAAAACAGGAGGTTAGGTAAAAAAACCCCAAGCGACAAGGCGTTGAGCCCCCGATCTGCTTCAGATATCAAGCTCTTCCGTGACGAATTCGGCGTTTTCCTGAATGAAGATGAAGCGGGGTTCGGCTTTTTTGCCCATCAGCCGCTCAACCAGATCAAGCACATCGTCCGTCTTGTCTTCCGGGATGACCACGCGGGCGAGGGCACGAGTGGCCGGGTTCATGGTGGTCTCTTTCAACTGCTGCGGCATCATCTCACCAAGGCCCTTGAAGCGGGAGACATCAATCTTCGCGCCTTTCTTGAATTCCGAAGCAATCAGCTTTTCGCGGTGTTCTTCATCTGTGGCGTAGACGGACTTGCCGCCGGAGGAGAGCTTGTAAAGTGGTGGTTGCGCCAGATAGAGGCGGCCTTCGCGGATCAGGTCCGGCATCGTGCGCTGAAAGAACGTGATGAGCAGGGCTGCGATATGGGCGCCGTCCACATCCGCATCCGTCATGATAATGACTTTTTCGTAGCGCAGATTTTCAACATCAAACGTTGAGCCCATGCCAGCACCTAGCGCCTGGGTAATGTCCTGGATTTCCTGATTGGCAGTGATCTTGTCGCGCGTTGCAGAGGCAACATTCAGGATTTTACCACGTAAGGGCAAGATAGCCTGAGTCTTCCGGTTACGCGCCTGCTTGGCGGAGCCGCCCGCAGAGTCGCCCTCGACGAGGAAAATCTCGGTGCCTTCTGCCGCCTGTTGCGAGCAGTCCGCCAGTTTGCCGGGCAGGCGCAATTTGCGGGTGGCGGACGCGCGGGCTACCTCTTTTTCTTTGCGACGACGAATGCGCAAGTCAGCCTGTTCGATTGTCCAGTTCAGAAGGTTATCTGCCTGCTGACGATGGCCGGCGAGCCAGTGGTCGAACTCTGCCCGGATTGCGGCATCGGTCAGTTTCTGTGCTTCTGTCGTGGCCAGTTTGTCCTTGGTCTGGCCCTGAAACTCCGGATTTGAGATGAACACGGACAGCATGGCGCCGGAGGTGCCCATGACATCCTCAGCCGTGATGTTCGCAGCCTTCTTATTGCCGACAAGGTCCGCATAGGCCTTGAGGCCGCGCGTGAGAGCCGAGCGCAGGCCCTGTTCATGGGTGCCGCCTTCCGGGGTCGGGATTGTGTTGCAATAGGAGTTGGTGAAGCCGTCCGCCATCTGACCGCCGGGCATGGCAAAACCTGCGCCGCCCCAGACAACGGCCCATTCCACGGTGCCGTGACCGCCTTCGCGTTCCACTTTTCCGGCAAAGATCTCGTCAGTGACCGTCGGCTTCGCGCCAACGATAGAGGCAAGGTAGTCCTTCAGTCCATTGACGAATTTGAAGGTTTCCTCTGGTGGTGTCGGGTCATCCTTGGCGATGAGGCTTTCTGCGCATTTCCAGCGAATTTCCACACCGCCGAACAGGTACGCCTTTGAACGGGCCATGCGAAACAGCCGGGCAGGCTTGAAGCTGAGCTTCTTGCCGAAAATCTCCGGGTCGGGATGAAAGGTCACAGATGTACCGCGGCGGTTATGCGCTTCGCCGACTTTCTTCAACGTGGATGTGGGTAGGCCTTTGGCATAGGTCTGGCGGTAAAGGGTGCGGCTGCGAGCGACTTCTACGGTCAGGTCATCCGACAGGGCGTTGACGACCGAAATACCGACCCCGTGCAGACCGCCGGACGTGGCATATGCCTTATTCGAGAACTTGCCCCCGGCGTGGAGTGTCGTGAGGATAACTTCCAGGGCAGATTTTTTCTTGAACTTCGGGTGCGGATCAACAGGGATGCCGCGACCATTATCGGTAACGGTCAGATGGCCGTTCTCATGCAACTCAACCTCAATGCGGCTGGCGTGACCGGCAACAGCTTCGTCCATGGAGTTATCAAGGACTTCTGCAAACAGGTGATGCAGGGCTTTTTCATCCGTACCCCCGATATACATGCCGGGGCGCTTGCGCACAGGCTCCAGGCCTTCCAGGACCTCAATATCCTTGGCGGTATATTCATCGCCGCCGAACATATCCTTGGTGGCTGCTTTTTTGGCGGATTTTTTAGCGGCTGCACGCGCCATAGATGGGACCCTCAACTGTCACAGAAACCAGTCTCTTAGGCGGTTTCGTGGCGGGTCAGCAAGAGCGGGTTCAGATAAATGGAACCAAAGGGATGTCGCGGCGAAAGCGGCCTTCGCAGCGCTTTAACTGCGCTTCGTATTTTGAGGCCATGGTGGCGACAACGCTGGCCCGGCGGCGCACTTCCGGTTTGCGCTTCCAGCTGCCGCGCATATAGCCGCCAGCACCCTCATGATAGGCGAGGTATTGGCTGTAGGCATCATCACGGGAGATGCCGGCCCGGCGGGCAGAGCTGTCCACATACCAGCCGATAAAGTCTGTCGCGTCAGCAAAGTTCTTGCGACTGGCAGTTCGGTTGCCGGTTTTCTTGCGGTACTCTTCCCAGGTGCCATCCAGCGCCTGCGCATAGCCAAGCGCAGAGGACGGGCGCTTGCCCGGCAGCACCCAGAGAAACTTGCCGCGTTCTGGCCTCGCCTTGCGGTCAAAAGAGGATTCCTTGCGGATAAAGGCAAGTTGCACCTCTATAGGCACGCCCCATTTGCGCTCCGCCTTGCTGGTCGCGCGATACCAGCTGCGATTTTCAGCAAAAATTGCGCAGGCATTGGTCTGGTCAGATGGCGGCGTGGACGCACAGGCCGAAAGGCCGGTGACCAGAATCAGGAACAGGGCGGTTAGTTTCGTCAGGCTCATGCGAGCATTCTGGCCTATTATCCTGAAAAAAGATTTACCAGAGTGTCTTGCGAGCCTGGCCATAAGAAAAGGCGGCACCTTTCGGTACCGCCTACGTAATTCTTAAAAAGCGGCGATCCTTACACGCTGTAATACATCGCAAATTCAACCGGATGCGGCGTCGTTTCGTACCGGATAACCTCTTCCATTTTCAGGTCGATATAGGCATCGATCTGGTCGTCGTTGAAGACATTGCCTTTTTTCAGGAAGTCACGATCTTCGTCGAGGGCAGTCAGCGCTTCGCGCAGAGAACCACAGACCGTCGGGATGCCCTGTACTTCTTCCGGTGGCAGGTCATAAAGGTCCTTGTCCATGGCTTCACCCGGATCAATCCGGTTCTCGATGCCATCAAGGCCCGCCATCAAGAGGGCTGAGAAGATGAGATACGGGTTGCCAGACGCGTCCGGGAAGCGTGTCTCAAGACGTTTCGCTTTCGGGGAAGATACCCATGGAATACGCACGGAAGCAGAGCGGTTGCGCGCAGAATAGGCCAGCATGATCGGCGCTTCAAAACCCGGCACGAGACGCTTGTAGGAGTTTGTCGTCGCGTTGGAGAACGCGTTGACAGCACGCGCGTGCTTGATGATGCCGCCAATGTAATGCAGGCATGTTTCTGACAGGTCAGCATACCGATCACCGGCGAATGCTGGCTTGCCGCCATTCCAGATCGACTGATGCACATGCATCCCGGAGCCGTTGTCATTATAGACAGGCTTCGGCATGAAAGTGGCTGTTTTGCCATATGCGGCAGCGACCTGATGGACGACATATTTATACATCTGCATCCGGTCGGCCATTTTTGTCAGGGTCGAGAATTTCATGCCCAGTTCGTGCTGCGATGGTGCAACCTCGTGGTGGTGCTTCTCCGGTTCCAGACCCATCTCTGACATCACGGTCAGCATTTCGGAGCGAAGGTCCTGACCTGAATCAACAGGCGGGACAGGGAAGTAGCCACCTTTCGGACCCGGACGGTGGCCCAGATTGCCGCCTTCATAATCTGTACCGGAATTATATGGGCCCTCACCAGAATCGATGGCAAAGCCTGTACCGTTCTGGTCCGTGGTCCAGCGCACATCATCAAAAACGAAAAACTCTGCTTCCGGGCCGAAATAGGCTGTGTCGCCAATGCCGGAAGCTTTCAGATAGGCTTCGGCAGCTTTGGCGGTTGTGCGGGGGTCACGGTTGTAGGGCTGGCCCGTTGCCGGCTCGAGAATGTCGCAGAACAGCGCAAGCGTTGGCTGCGCGAAGAACGGGTCCATGACGGCTGTTTCCGTGTCCGGCATCAGGATCATGTCGGACTCGTTGATCGCCTTCCAACCCGCGATGGAGGAGCCGTCAAACATCTGGCCATCCGTGAAGAAATCATCATCAACAAGGGAGAGATCGAATGTGACGTGCTGCCATTTACCGCGCGGATCTGTGAAGCGCAGATCGACATATTTAACGTCTTTTTCCTTGATTAGTTTTTGTACCTGTTCGGCTGACATCGGGTTAGACCCCTCTCTGCTAGGTGTTATCGGTTCGGGCGTTACTTTTGGTTAACGCTTGCGCGCAGTCTGCCAAAACCAGCTTGGCGATCAAGGAAAATTTTTGCGGTGCAGCAATTATTTGCAGTTATCAGGCAAAGTTGCGCCAGCAACAGGCCGTTTTAGCATAATATATTGCACGATCATGCTAAGAATACGCGAGTCTACACGTTATTGGCATAATATAGCGCGGGGCGAATTTAGAGCGCCTCGCGGCCCCGCTCGCCGGTTCGGATACGAATCGCTTCTTCCACCGGAGAGACGAAGATCTTGCCATCGCCAATACGACCTGATTTGGCAGCGTTCGTGATGGTCTCGACGGCGGCCTGCACGGCATTATCATCGACGATCAGTTCGACTTTTACCTTGGGCAGGAAATCAACAACATACTCGGCACCGCGATAGAGCTCGGTATGGCCTTTCTGGCGTCCAAAGCCACGAGCCTCGTACACGGTCAGACCCTGAAGGCCTGCTTCCTGAAGGGCTTCTTTCACTTCATCCAGTTTGAAGGGCTTGATGATGGCTTCAATTCTTTTCATCGCTGTTATCCCGGTGTTGTGCGTATAATGCACATATGGTGCTTGCCGCAGGGGTCAATATGATTTCTCAAGTGCCATAACAGGCGCGATTTTATTCCAAAAATCAAGTGGTTTTGAGGGAAATGTTTGAACTGCTTACGACCGAAGAGATGGCCCGGGCCGACAAGCTGACAATCGCCAATGGCACGCCGGGCTATGATCTGATGAAAACTGCCGGGCAGGCAGTGGCTGATTTTATGCGCCAGCGCTGGACGGCGCGGCCTGTGCTGGTGCTGTGCGGGCCTGGCAATAATGGCGGTGACGGGTATGTGATCGCGCAGTTGCTTCATGAGGCCGGCTGGCCAGTCCAACTCGCGAGCATAACGGATACAGCCAGCTTGAAGGGAGACGCGGCGCTGGCGGCTGCGGACTGGCACGGCAAGGTGGTGGCGCCAGCGGACATTGACTGGACGGCTCCCGCGATCATTGTAGATGCGCTATTTGGGGCAGGGCTTAGTCGGGCACTGGAGGGGGTCGCTGCCGAGCTCGTTGCCCACGTTAATGCCAGTGGCTTGCCTGTTATCGCTGTTGATGTGCCGAGCGGTCTGGACGGGAACACGGGAAAGTCCGCTGGGCCTTGCGTGAATGCTCAGCACACAGTCACTTTTTTCCGTGGCAAGCCGGGGCACTACCTGCATCCGGGCAAACAGCAATGCGGGGACGTACATGTGCGCGATATTGGCATTGAACAAGACGTGCTGGGCGATATTGCACCGAGCACATTTCTGAATCAGCACACATTATGGCAGCCATATTTCCCGGTGCCGGATCAGCAGGCGCATAAATATACGCGCGGTGCAGCTTATGTTCTGTCCGGTGGTCCGTTTGAGAGCGGCGCGGCCAGACTAGGCGCCATGGCAGCCCTGCGCAGCGGGGCCGGGATCGTGAAATTGCTGTGTCCGGCGGCGGCCTTGCAAGTGAATGCATGTCACTTGACAGAGGTGATGCTGCTACGGGCTGACAGCGAAGAGGATATTGGTGAGGCATTGTCGGATACGCGCGTCAAAACCGTTCTGGCCGGTCCCGGCATGGGGGCGTCAGAAACAACGAGGGCCAAAGTGCTGGAAGTCTTGCAGGCAAAAGCGTGTGTGGTGCTGGATGCTGATGCGTTGACCAGTTTTGACGAAAATCCCGACGTGCTTTTTTCTGCTCTGCGAACGGAGGATGTGCTGACACCGCATCCGGGTGAGTTCTCACGCCTGTTCGGTAACCTGTTGGAAAAGGCAGGGGACAAGTTGAATGCGGTGCGGCAGGCTGCCAGGATCAGCGGCGCGGTGGTGCTGCTGAAAGGTGATGACACGGTGATCGCCGCGCCGTCCGGTCAGGCCGCGATTAACACAAACGGCTCGCCCTGGCTTGCAACCGCAGGCTCCGGGGATGTATTGGCGGGCATCATCACCGGGCTGATCGCGCAAGGCATGCCGTCATTCGAGGCAACCTGCGCCGCCGTCTGGCTACATGCTGAAGCAGGTCACCTCAGCGGCCCCGGCACCATTGCGGGTGATTTAGTAGGGGCTTTGAAATCAGTAT
>JALEGJ010000119.1 GCA_022763115.1 Aquisalinus sp. | reverse complement strand
GGCATGGTCATCTCGCCACCGCGAGAAATATCAATTACCGCGCGCCATTTCGCAAAACGAGCGCCAAGCTGGTGATATTCGGCGAGGCGCTCACGCAGGCCGTCCAGACCTTCGGTCACTTTTTCGCCAGGGAAGCCCGGCATGTCTTTTGCGCCCTTGTCGACCTTGATGCCCGGAATAGAGCCTGCATCCTCAATCAACTTGACCAGCGGGGTGCCGTCTTCGGTTTTCTGGCGCAGGGTTTCATCAAACAGAATGACGCCGGAAATATGGTTTTGCATGGCTTCTGTGGTGCGGAACAACATCTCGCGATAATCGCGTCTGTTATCTTCCGTGGACTCGACATTGATTGAGTCGAAGCGTTTCTTGATGGTGCCTGTTGATTCATCCGCTGCCAGAATACCTTTCCCGGGGGCAACCATGGCAACAGCGATGCGGTTCAATTCCTCAAGACTCATTTTTCGTCTCCTTGATACTCAATAAAACTGTTTGCTTACGTGTTATTTTCTTAAGGCCTCTACGCCCGGCAAGGCCTTGCCTTCCATCCATTCGAGGAAGGCACCGCCTGCGGTCGAGATATAGGTAAAGTCTTCGGCTACACCGGCTTGATTGAGGGCGGCAACTGTGTCGCCCCCGCCTGCCACGGCGACCAGCTTGCCAGCGCTCGCCAGTTTGCCCGCGAATTTCGCTGCTTCTACTGTCGCGACGTGAAACGGCTCGGTTTCAAACGCGCCAAGGGGCCCGTTCCAGACCAGCGTCTTGCAGGTTTCCATTTTTGCCGCAATCTCATCAACACTTGCGGGCCCGAGATCGAGGATCATTTCCGATGCTGCCACGTCGCTGGCCTTTTTGGCCGTTGATTTTGCGCCAGCGACAAATTCGGTCGCAACAACCACATCGCTCGGCAGAAGGATTTCGCAGCCCTGCGCTTTTGCCTTCTCGGTTATTTCCAGGGCCTTTGGCACAAGATCTGGCTCCGCCAGGGATTTGCCGATATCCTGCCCTTGCGCGAGCAGGAAGGTGTTTGCCATGCCGCCGCCAACGACAAGAAAGTCCGCCTTGTCGATGAGATTGGTCAGTACATCAAGCTTGGTGGACACCTTGGCCCCACCAACCACTGCCATCATCGGTCGCTCGGGGGCTGCAAGCGCCGCTGCGAGATAATCGAGTTCCTTTTCCATCGCGCGGCCAGCTGCTGCTGGCAGAAGATGCGCGACCCCTTCGGTCGAGGCATGGGCGCGGTGCGCCGCAGAGAAAGCATCATTGATGTAAATGTCGCCATTATCCGCAAGCGCTTTTGCAAACTCGGGGTCATTCTTTTCCTCGCCGGCATGGAAGCGAGTGTTTTCCATTAGCAGCACTTCCCCGCCATGCATGGTGGAAACCGCAACCTTGGCCGGACCGCCAATGCAGTCCTCGGCGAAGTGTACGTCGCAATCAAGCAGGCCGCGCAAGGCGTCCGCCACGGGCGCCAGTGACATGTCTGCCACGCGCTGCCCCTTTGGCCGACCGAAATGCGACAGCAGAATGACTTTTGCCGACCTTGCGATCAGATCGCGCAATGTTGGCAAGGCACGCTCAAGCCGTGTGGCGTCAGTTACCTTGCCGTCCGCCATCGGCACATTGAAATCCACACGGACCAGAACTCGCTTGCCAGCCAGATCTGCGATGTCGTCGATGGTTCTAAAACTCATGTTGGTATCCACACAGAAGTGAGCCCGGAAACCCGGGCTCTTTGAGATTAGAGGAATGAAGCCATGACGCGGGCTGTGTCCGCCATGCGTGTGGAGAAGCCCCACTCATTGTCATACCAGCTCAGCACCCGCACCAGCTTGCCTTCGAGAATCTGCGTTTGCGGCGCCGCGAAAAGCGACGAATGCGGGTCGTGATTGAAATCTGCTGAAACAAGCGGTGCTTCAATATAGCCGAGAACACCTTTCAGTGAGCCTTCGGCGGCTTCTTTCATGGCGTTATTGACTTCCTCAACGGAGGTGTCGCGTGATGGCGTACATACCAGATCAACAACCGAAACATTTGGTGTCGGGACACGGATCGATGAGCCATCCAGCTTGCCGTTCAGGGCTGGCAGGACAAGGCCGACCGCCTTGGCCGCACCGGTTGAGGTCGGGATCATGGAGCTGGCGGCGGCTCTGGCGCGGTAAAGGTCTTTATGCAGCGTATCCAGCGTTGGCTGGTCACCCGTGTAAGAGTGTATCGTCGTCATGTACCCGCGCTCTATGCCGACGGTGTCGTGCAAGACCTTTGCGATGGGCGCGAGGCAGTTTGTGGTGCAGGACGCGTTGGAGACCACGATATCATCTGCGGTCAACTGGTCGTGGTTCACGCCGTAAACGATGGTTTTATCGGCGCCGCTTGCTGGCGCGGAAACGAGCACACGCTTGGCGCCGCCTTGAAGGTGGGCAGAAGCTTTTTCCTTGCTCGCGAAAATGCCGGTACATTCGAAAACGATATCTACATCGTTTTCGCCCCAGGGCAGTTTTGCAGGATCACGCTCTGAGAAGACCTTTATCGGGCCCGTGCCGGGATCAATCGAGTCGCCGCTCACTTTCACGTCGTTTTTGAAGCGTCCGTGAATGGAATCGAACTGCAAGAGATGCGCATTGGTTTCAACCGGCCCCAGATCATTGATTGCAACAACTTCAATATCGCTGACATTATGCTCGACCAGTGAGCGCAGAGCGAGACGGCCGATACGGCCAAAACCATTGATACCTACACGAATTGCCATGAAAGCTACTCCTTAAGTTAGTACTGCCTTCGCCTTTTCGGCGACGGCCTCCGGCGTAATGCCGAAATGCTTGTAAAGATCCTTTGCAGGCGCACTTGCGCCAAAACTGTCCATACCGACAAAATCGCCCTTGCCGCAGCCATCTGAATAGATGAAGCGATCCCAGCCCTGCCTGATACCTGCCTCGACGACAATACGCGGCGTTGTGCCGAGCACACTGGTCATATAGTCATTGCCCTGTGCCACGAAAAGCTCCTGACATGGCATTGAGACGATGCGCGCCGCGATACCGTCTTTTTGCAGCAAATCTCTGGCGGCGAGCGCTACCTCGATCTCGGAGCCTGTGGCTATTAACGTCACTTGCGCATCATTGTTTTCCGACAGGACATAGCCGCCTTTGGCGCAGAGATTTTCAGATGCAGCCTCGAGACGGACCTGCTCAAGGCCCTGACGGGAGAGCGCGAGGATGCTTGGTGCGCTCTTGAGGGACAAGGCAGCCTGCCAGCATTCTGCTGTTTCGACGACATCAGCCGGGCGGAACACATGCAGGTTCGGGATCGCCCGCAAGGCGGCCAGGTGCTCGACTGGCTGGTGCGTCGGGCCATCTTCGCCGAGACCGATGGAGTCATGGGTCATGACATAAATAACCTGCTGCTCCATCAGGGCGGACAAGCGGATGGACGGGCGGCAATAATCCGTAAACACCAGGAACGTGCCTGAGTATGGCGTGATGCCGCCATGCAGGGCCATGCCGTTCATCGCGGCGGCCATGCCATGTTCACGAATACCATAATACAGATAACGGCCAGCAGGGTTCTCTGCATCCAGAATGTCGAGATTGCCTGTCTTGGTATTGTTTGAACCGGTCAGGTCAGCTGAGCCGCCAATGGTCGTTGGCAAAGCCTGATTTATGACATCCAATGCCATCTGTGACGCCTTGCGGGTGGCGACTTTTTGCGGCTCCTTGATGAGACTGTCGATATGCGTGTTGATCGCGGCCGCTACTTCTGCGTCAAACTCATTCTTGAGCGCTGTATTGAAGTCAGCTGCCCTGGCGGATGATGACAGACGGTTTTCCCAAGTCTCACGCGCGGATGCGCCGCGTTGCCCGGCGCTGCGCCAGTTTTCCAGAACATCGGCTGGTACGTCAAATGGTGCATGCGGCCATTCGAGGCTGTCGCGCGCGAAGGCAATTTCCTCTGCGCCCAATGGTGCCCCGTGTGAGGCGGCGCTGCCCGCTTTCTTGTTCGCTCCGCGACCAATGATGGTCTTGCAGGCAATGAGGGTTGGCTTGTCGGATGACTTTGCGGCCAGAATGGCGGCTTCCACCGCTGACATGTCATGCCCGTCTACCCGGGCCACGTTCCAGCCGGAAGCCTCAAACCGCGTCAGCTGATTGGTGGAATCCGAGAGCGATACAGCGCCATCAATAGTGATGCCGTTATCGTCCCAGAGGACGATCAGCTTGCTGAGTTTCAAGTGGCCCGCCAGCGCAATCGCTTCCTGACTGATGCCTTCCATGAGGCAGCCATCACCGGCGATGACGTAAGTGTGGTGATCGACGATGTCTTCGCCATAACGGGCGCGCATATGTGCCTCGGCGATGGCCATGCCAACGGCATTACCGATGCCCTGCCCCAGCGGGCCCGTTGTGGTCTCAACCGCAGGGGCGTGGCCCACTTCCGGGTGACCCGCCGTTTTTGAGCCGAGCTGACGGAAATTCTGCAACTGCTCAAGGTCCATGCCCTTATACCCGAGCAGATAGCCCAGCGCATAAACCAGCATGGAGCCATGACCGGCTGACAGCACAAAGCGGTCCCGGTCAGGCCAGTCCGGCGCACCCGCATCAAACTTCATGATGCGTGAAAACAGCACTGTTGCGACATCCGCCATGCCCATGGGCATCCCCGGATGGCCTGAATTTGCCTTCTCTACAGCATCCATCGACAAAGCGGCGATGGCGGCGGACATTTTCTGATCTGATGCACTTGGGAAAGGCTGGGAATTCACAGCAGGGCCTTGAAGTAAAAGCTGAAATTTGCCCGCTACATGCACCCAGCCTTGCCGGGGGTCAACCCTGTGCGCCGCTGACTCGCAGCCCATCTGGACAGGCAGGGCCAATGCCCGCTATTTTGGCGCAAAGGTTAGCGTTTATGTCAAAACTTGAAAAATCGGTGCAGGAACTTGCCATCGCTCTGGAAGAGTTGAGCGTGCGTGTTGAAAAGAACATCCTGACCAGCGCCGACCGGGACGAATCGCTGACCACCGCGCAAGGGCAAGCGCAGGTTATCCAGCAACATGCCGGCAAGGCAGCACGGGACCTCGCCAGCGCCATCAACGATCTGAAAGAGATCATCGCGACCCGGCAGGCAAGCCAGAAGGATTAAGCCATGGCGCAAGTCACCGTAGCCATCAACAACCAGAGCTACACCATCACCTGCGATGACGGGCAGGAGCAACGCCTGCTGGAACTGGCCAGTTATTTTGACGGGCAGGTCAAACGCATTGCCAACAATGTGGGGCAGATCGCGGACTCGCGTTTGATGCTGCTGGCGGGGCTGACGATTTGTGATGAGCTTCGGGAAACCCAGCTGCGACTTACTGAATTGGAAGGAGCCAGCGGCATGACCAGCGAAGACGGCGCGGCGCGGGTATTGGATGCGGCGACGCAAAAAGTGCGTGAAGTCACACAGCGACTTGAAGAAACCACTGCGAAGACATAATTTCACAAAGCTGCCCGGCACGTCAGGACTCATTTCCCCGGGGCCGTAACTTCTCTAACGGGAGCTGCCTCTGCGCTCGACCGTGGTCTTGCATACGCGGCGCCCACCTGAACCTTCGGGTCCAGGGCGAAAACACATGTCCAACG
>JALEGJ010000011.1 GCA_022763115.1 Aquisalinus sp. | reverse complement strand
TATTTTTCGGGAATGAGAAGTGAACCGGAAACACGTGTTGCTCGCGACGGGGCATAGTGTCTTGGTGAAGGGCCGTAGCACGATCTGCTACGTTTTCGGAAAAGTTTTTCGCCCTCTCCCCCGGGTGGCGCGCGAACAGGGTTTGCAACGCACCCTGAAGCACGCGCGTCACGTTGGCTTTATGTAAAGTACTGATGTGTTGATGATGGATGGTCATGTCGGTTGCTCCTGTGAGTGAGTTGACGGTCAAGATAACCGACGCCAGAGGGAGGCCCATAGATTCTTGGGTTTCTCAATGAAAACAGATACTTGGGGTTTTTTACCCATGGGCATAAGTTTTTTTGCTTCCGATATTAGCGTCATCCCGGACACCTGAAAGGTAATGCTGCTTTGACTTGCAATGCCCGAGTGATACACCCTACTCCCTTACCTCTTTACACAGATTTTTTGAAAGTGTGACTATCTTTCGGCTGAAGCGTTCCTCCCCCGTCAAAACGGGGGAGGTGGCCCGAAGGGCCGGAGGGGGTTAGGGTGCCTGAAAGCGAAAGCCTAATCCTAACGCACGCAAGCTGCGCAAATCCATGCCGCCCGCAGAGGCGCTGTTGTGGTCGTGCTTGCGCCGCAAGCAACTGGCAGGCTTCCGGTTTCGACGGCAACATTCCATTGGTCCTTATATTGTCGATTTTATCTGCCTTGATGTGGAGCTGGTCGTTGAACTGGATGGGAGTCAGCATGGCGATGCACTTGCGCAAATCGCCGATGCGCGGCGTGACGCATTTCTGGAAAGCGAAGGTTTTGTGGTGCTGCGCTTCTGGAACGCAGCTGTGTTCGATGAGACCGACGCGGTGCTGTCCAAAATCCGCTTGATAGCTGAAGACCTGGCACGCGAGACGCGGATTTAACTGCCCCCCTCCGTCTCGCTACGCTCGACACCTCCCCCGTTTTGACGGGGGAGGAACGGTATCACTCAAGGTGGTACGTTTCGCGCTGGTGGCAGACGAGTTTTGACTGTGTCAATGGGTTCACCCGCGTCGCGGCGCTACGCGCCATTGACACGGTCAAAACCGTCCGCAGCAAGAGCAGCGGTGCCTTTAATGGCGAAACCTGTCGTTAAAGGCGCTGGCGAGCTTTACGCTTTTGAGTACGGATGACTTAGGTGTGGTGGTGCATTGTGCCTAAGGCTCCATGCACCCTACGCTTGCTTGCGAAGCCAGTAGTTACGGATATCGAAAGTGGCGTTGTCGAGCAAATAAATCAAGCGGCTGTTCTTTAGGTCATTAGATAGCAATGTGTCCTGCTTATTTATTATTTCAAACAGGTTCAATGGAATTACTTCATTTCTTGTACTATTGCGATCAATCTCACGACTGTGAGAAATCCAGACGCGTAACTCCTCTGGATTGCATAATGAGGGACGCGACAACATACTGTTTTCTTTTAACTTTTTATTTGCAGGCGAATGAATTTCGTTGCCATGAAGTATGTCAATTCTAAACTGTCGAATATATTTGAGTTCGTCATTCAAATGGAAACTTTCACCTAAACAAGTGAATAGGGATCTCGCGGCATCTTGCTGAAGGCTCAATGATTGAAGTGCGCCGTATATGTATAAGTATTGTTTGCCGAATCCAGATTGTGGATAAGATCGAGTAGCCTCCTGCATTGCGGCGGAGGTGTCGGCGAGTAAATCAAGGGCGGCCGTTATTTCTCGCCAATGTTCCTCTATCAGCTGGAGGGTCTTGTTCTTTAGCTGAATACCGGGGACATTCTCGCGAACTGCAATGGCACTGTCGCGTAAATTTAGAAATGCTTGCCTTAAACATTTCTCTTCTTGAAGTACCAACCACCCAAAGTTTCTCACTGACAAGCCAAACACTCGTCATAGTCCGTTTTGGCGGCGGCTTGCATCATGGCGTCTGTGCCTTGTGCGTCGTCGTTGGCGGCTTTGTCGGCACTGCCTGCATAGGCCGTGCGCTGAACGGATTTTGAGCGGCAGTAGTAAAGTGACTTCACGCCTTTTTCCCAGGCTGTCCAGTGCAGCATGTGCAGGTCCCATTTATCCACGTCACCGGGGATAAAGACGTTCACGGATTGGCCCTGACAGATATATGGCGCGCGGTCTGCGGCAAGCTCGACCACCCAGCGCTGATCCAGTTCGAAGGCTGTCTTGAACGTGTCTTTCTCATCCTGTGTCAGGCACTCCAGGTGCTGCACAGAGCCTTCATGCTCCAGAATGGAAGCCCAAATTTCCTCAGTGTTCTCGTCCTTCTCGTCCAGCAGACGCTCCAGTGCTTCGTTCTTTACCGTGAACGACCCGGACAGCGTTTTGTGGGTGTAGACATTTGCCGGGATGGGCTCGATGCCGGCAGACGCGCCGCCACAGATGATGGAGATGGAGGCTGTCGGGGCAATCGCCAGCTTGTGAGAGAAGCGTTGCTTGATACCGCGTTCTTCCGCATCCGGACAGGCGCCTTTTTCTTCCGCCAGTTTGACGGAAGCAGCATCCGCGCCCATGCGGATATGCTTGAACAGGCGGTTGTTCCATGATTTTGCCATGGCGCTCTCGAACGGGATGCCCCGATCCTGCAGGAAAGAGTGCAGGCCCATGAGGCCAAGGCCCACAGAGCGCTCGCGCATGGCGGAGTATTTCGCTTTTTCCATGCCATCCGGCGCACGGTCGATAAAGTCCTGCAGGACATTGTCGAGGAAGCGCATGATATCCTCGATGAAGCGTGGCTCGTCTTTCCACTCGTCATATTTGACGGCGTTGACAGACGACAGGCAGCAAACGGCTGTACGCTCCTTACCCAGATGATCTGTGCCTGTGTGCAGCATGATTTCCGAACACAAGTTCGAAGTGGACACTTTCAGGCCGAGGTCACGCTGGTGCTTGGCGAGCTGGCGGTTCACCGTGTCAGAGAAGATGAGATATGGCTCACCTGTCTGTAGACGGATTTCCAGAATTTTCTGCCACAATTTGCGCGCATCAATAGTGCGGACAACCTCGTTGGTTTTGGGGGAGCGCAGGCCGAACTCCTTGCCGTCGCGCACGCATTCCATGAACTCGTCCGTGATGTTGAGGCCGTGATGCAGGTTCAGCGACTTGCGGTTGAAGTCTCCGGACGGTTTGCGGATTTCGAGGAACTCCTCAATCTCCGGGTGGAAGACGTCGAGGTAGCAGGCGGCGGAGCCCCGGCGCAGAGAGCCCTGGCTGATGGCAAGAGTGAGCGAATCCATCACCCGGATAAACGGGATGATGCCGGAGGTGGCGCCAGCACCTTTCACCTTTTCACCAATAGAGCGTACACCGCCCCAATAAGTGCCGATGCCGCCACCATTGGAGGCAAGCCAGACATTTTCGTTCCAGGTGCCGACAATGCCATCAAGGGAATCATTGACGCCATTCAGGAAGCAGGAAATCGGCAGACCGCGCTTGGCGCCGCCATTAGAGAGAACAGGCGTGGCCGGCATGAACCACAGCTTCGAAATATAGTCATAAATACGCTGGGCGTGATCTGCGTCATCACCATAGGTGGTGGCGACGCGGGCAAACATGTCCTGAAAGCTCTCGCCCGGCAGCAGGTAGCGATCTTCCATTGTGGTCTTGCCAAAATCCGTCAGCAGAGCATCGCGGCTGCGATCAACCTGAACTTCGCGGACGACGCGCAGGGCAGGTTTTTCCGCTTCAACAGGACTGGAAACCGGGGGAACGGGATGTGCCACACCCTCAATGATCTCGGGCGTCTGCGGCGTTGCGTTGGCAGTATCCAGTGGCGGCATGATCTCTCGTCCCTCTATATATAGCGTTTCTCTTCGCGGGCTCAGGCGCGCAATTTATC
>JALEGJ010000118.1 GCA_022763115.1 Aquisalinus sp. | reverse complement strand
GCCGCCCCTCGCTCACCCGGGCGCGGTAGTAATCATAATCCGCCGCCAGATCAGCTGACAGGTTTGCCCCTTCCAGCTGCGACAATTCCCGGTCCGCTGCTTGCAAATCGTTCATCCGGAACAGGACAACCGCATAAAGAAGCCGTACATCGTGGCGATTGGGGTCATTGAGCAGAATACGCTCCAGCGCTGCTGCGGCAGACACAAGGTCCCCGGCAGTCATCTGCTGAACAGCATAATCATAGTTCAGTTCCGCATTGGACGGATCACGGACCACATCCGCGAAAGTGATCTCTTGCGCCTGCACCATGGTCGGTACAGCGACGAGACCGGCTGCCAGCACCATCGCCAGCACACCGCGCGCATTGCGCTTCAGTCTTACCTTGTGGGGCAAAGTTCCTCTCCCTCTGATAGATGATGTCCCAGAATAACACAGCGAATCACTTGCAACCAGTGATGCAGCGCACAGAGCTGCAAATCAGCATCTCTTCCTCAAGTTCCGGGGGCCGGAACTCAAGAGCTCCCGACCCGAAGGTCCCGGAATTCGGGGGGATTGACAAAAAACCGCCGCCATAATGATATTTCTCTCGGAGTTTGAGCGTAATTATGGGGGATTACCATGAAAACCACGCGTTTCTGTGCGGCTGCCATTTCGGCGTTGCTTGTCATCACCGGCGCAGCAACAGCGCAGGACCAGATCATCTATGCTGACCCGGAACTGAACGCCGCCTTTGCCGAATTACCAAAGACAAGGGGGTATCAGGGGCGCTTCGACCCGCAGAAAAACCTGCCCAAGCGGCTGGAAACCATCCAGCTGGCAGAAGGCACTCAGCTTGACCTGCGGGACTATCTGGAGAAAACACGCCTGACCAACCTGCCGGGCATGACTTTCGAGCCATCCTCGGCCCGGGCAATGTCTCTCAAGCCGGTTTATCTTGAAACCCTGACGGAACTTGATGACGCGCTGATCGTCGAGCGCAAATTGACCATCCAATATGATCCGGGTGCCTGCCCGTCTGCCGGATCAAAAACTGCGCAACCTGCACGGAAAACCCAGCTCGGCAAGCCGGTGACGGCCCAGAGCCGCCTCTGCCTGCAACCAAAAAGCGGCACCCTCGCACCGGAGATGCAGCAGATGGTCGCCGGGATGCGCGCCGAACTTCAGAACCCGCCCAAAGGCTATCAATTGCCTGACGGCACGACCGCAGAAGAAGCCCGCAATATGTCAGATGCGGAGCTCATCAATGCCTATTTCAACAATGGCAGCATTTCCTATCAGGTCATCTCCACCATCCCGAAAAGAGGCAGCGCGGTCCTGAATAGCGCCAGCCCGGCTGTCGCACTGGCGAACGCCGCACGTCAAAACCCGCTGGGCAAAGGCAATTACAGCCCGGAAGGGTTCAAGCTCACGCCTGAATTTTCCCCTGAGGAACTTCAGGAGCGCCTTGATGCGTTCGGCAGCAAGCGGGACACTTACGACCCCCGCAATAATGCCCTGATCGATCCGAAAGCCCTTGAGGATGCCGACTTCCCGGATCTTGTGCCGGGTAAGGATGAGTTGTTCTCCGCTGACAAGGCCGGGGCGCAATACCGCTCCTACAGAAGACAGCAATATCTGCGCGAGAATATTCAGATTACGAAGGAAGAAGGTCTCGATATCAGTGATGTGGACCTTGCCCGTCTGGCTGCAGAAAATGCTGACCTGGACCGCGAAATGACAACAGATATCAGCAGCCTGCCTGTTGATGTCCAGAACCGCATCCTTGAAGCGGCTCTTGATGAAAACATTGTCCTTGATGGCAAGGGTGCCCTGTTCCATTTTCTGTCAGGCTACACCTATTCACACGAAATCCGCGACAAGATCGGCATCACCTTTTACGAAGGCGGGCGCTTCACTGACCCGATCTTCATTTACTTCCATTACTGGGTAAACCCGTATTTCGGCATCAGAATGCCATTCCGCGGCACAATCTCGTCACAGCATTATTACGACCGCGAGATTGAGAACGGCACGGCGCGCTACCGCCTCAACCGGATCGAAGTGCCGGTTATTCTGAGCGGTGAGGATGTCGATGCCAATGGCCAGGGCGCTTTTGCCAGCGTCGGCCTGCCCCGGGATGAATGGTTCGGCGGCAGCGAGTTTTCCATCGGCATCAATATCGACTGCAGTCTGCATTACGATCTGCCCTTCATTGATGCAAAATGGATTCGCTATAAAGGCGACGACCATTTCTCCCGTGACCTGTCCAGCAACTTCGCGCCGCCACTCGGACCGAGCCAGAGCGCAACCCTCACCAGCATCAACTTGCCCTACGCTGTCAGTGGCCTTGGCATTGATGGCTGGTTCGGCGGCGCCGGGCTTGATTTCGGCGCGGACCTTGATGGCGTGAATGGCCGGGTGCTGGTGAACTCAAGACTGGTTGGCACCCCTTATGTTCTGCAGCGGAACCGCAGCTATTTCGAAGGACAGGCCAATGAGACATATGTCATCGGCGTACAGAACGGCAGAAGCGTTTTCCTTGATCAATCGGAGAACTATCCGTTCCTGCAGATCGACAATCGCGGCTATCGCGTCGGCCTCGAAGTGGTGCCGGTCATGACACCGCGCCTCACCATTGATCTCGGCGTGTACGAGTTCAACTGGAGCGACCCGATCCGCCTGAACGCTCTTGCGGTCAGCCTCGGCTCAGCCGCCCTGCCACCACATGCAGGGGTTACAAACAGCACCGAATATCAGGTTGCCCTGCAAGGCTCGGCCCGAGATTCTGTGCCGCTTGCCGGAGGCAACTGATCCGGCTAGGCTAAAGCCAGCAAACGGAAGGCTGAACCGATGAAAAAAGACAATGATGTCTGGACCCGAAATGAGGACGGCAGCGTCACCTTCAAGCTGATGAAGACCGCCTCGACCACCCTCATCCAGGATGACAAGGTGGCCGTGCAGGTCACCTTCCATCACAAGCCATCCGCTGACCCGGCCTTCAAGCCGGAGGAAGTGCAATTCGTGATGCCGGTTGCAGCAGCAAAGGAACTCGCCGACTACTTCCAGCGCCTCGCCGCCATGGCCGACGACACAGAACCGGCTAACACAACGCTTCATTAGGTCAGTTTATATTCTGCTAACGGATGTAAATGCCTCATTCTGAGCAGCCACAGACTTGTCTGTGGCGTGTCGAAGAATATGGCCTTTACCCGCCATGCAGACGAAGCGTAGGGCGGATAAAGCGAAGCACAATCCGCCGCGAGGGCATCTCAATCACGAATATATCTTTCCAATATGATATGCTGCCTCGAACACAATCTTTGACAAGCCACAACAATTAACTTATTAGTTAATTATTTAGAAGGTTAATCAGTTTCATGGATGCTGTTTTTGAAGCGCTTGCCTCTGGCCCGAGACGCAAAATCCTCGCTTACCTGTCAGAGGGAAAGCTGACAGCTGGCGAAATCGCAGCGCGATTTGAAATGAGCAAGCCCGCCATATCAAAACATCTGCAAATTCTCGAAAATGCCGGGCTCATTACGGGCAGGCGCTCTGGTCAGTATATCCATTATGCTCTTGTTGCCGATAACCTCGTCAACACATTGAATGGCTATGTTCAGGAAGTCTGCCCGGTCTCCCGCCCCATAAAATACGAACGCAAGCGAAAAAGCAAAGTTCTACGGGATATTGAGAAACAGGAGAGTACGTCATGAAACTGGTGAAAGGGTCTGAACGCATCATTGCGATAAACGACGAAGATCCGGCACGCGGTCACGTCATCTGGAAACCGGCCAAGTCAATCTGGATTGGTACAATGACGATAGTTGCCATCATTGGCGCACCACTGACCTTCAACCTTGGAGCGCTCCTTGTTTTCCTTGTACTGACAGGAGTGACGCTATGCGCGGGACATTCTGTCGGTATGCACCGGCGTCTGATTCACAGCAGCTTCGACTGCCCGCTCTGGCTGGAATACTTTCTGGTCTGGCTGGGTACACTTGTCGGGATGGCTGGCCCCATCGGCATGATCCGGCAACATGATCTGCGCGACTGGGCACAACGCCAACCGGTGTGTCATGAGTACCTGTGCCACGCACGTGGCATCTGGCAGGATTATTTCTGGCAATGCCACTGTGATGTCACACTGGAGAATGCACCGGAGTTCAGGCTTGAGGAACGATTACGTAATGACAAAGTCTATGTCTGGATGGAGCGAACATGGATGTTGCAACAACTCCCCATTGCGCTGCTGTTATTCTTTCTGGGTGGTTTACCGTGGCTCATCTGGGGTGTGGCGCTGCGTGTCACCATCAGTGTAACGGGCCACTGGCTGGTTGGTTATTTTGCGCATCACGAAACAAAACATCGTAATGACAGAATGAGTTGGCGTGTCCTTGGGGCAAGTGTGCAGGGTAAGGATGTTCCGGTTGCCGGGCTCATCAGCATGGGGGAAAGCTGGCACAATAATCATCATGCCTATCCGGGCTCTGCAAAAATAGGCCTGCTGCCCGGACAACCTGATCCCGGGTGGTGGTTCATCAAGTGTCTGGAGCGATTAGGCCTCGCCTGGAATATCAAAACCCCTGCGGTAATGCCTGAGAGGGAAGAACTGATCCGTCTGCAAAATACCGACACAGGATGGTCAATATGCCACTTGCGTCGGCGCATATGGAAAAGAGTTTTCGGCGCCTAGAGGAGACCGCCACGAACCATCACCCCCGCCTGGGCTGCTCCGCACTTCTGACCCGGCGCTCGAAGAACGCCCTCGCGGCGGCCTCATCACCAGCATACCAGCCACGCTCCTGCAGTTGCAGGGCCTCCTGCCCTTCCACTTCCACATAACCGCGGAACAGGGCTGCCGGATGCGCCGGGTGGTCGCCGAACGTAAAGCTGTACACTTCCCGCCCCTCACTGACGAAACAGACGCTGACATTCTCAGCAGGGCTCATGCAGTCAGCATCATCGCGGCCGGAGACCTTCTGCATCAATTCAATCAGACCGGGCGCTGATGTCTTGATGCCAAGCTCGGAAACGGCAGCTTCTTCTACGGGTGTTGCCCCGCAGGCAGTCATGGATAAGGCAAGAAAACCTGCAATAATCTTTTTCATGCCCGCTTCCCTCACGCCAGCTTTACAGCCGTACCAAACGCCAGGATTTCTGCCGCACCCGGCGTAATGGTGGATGTCGTGAACCGCATCCCGATAATCGCATCGGCGCCCAGTTCCTCCGCATGGCGCAGCATCCGGTCATAAGCCTGCTCGCGCGCCTCGGCCATCAGTTTGGAGTATTCCGTCATTTCACCGCCCACAAGATTGCGGAGCCCTGCAACAAAATCCGACCCCACATGTTTCGCGCGGATCACATTACCCCGACAGATGCCGATCGTCTCCGACACTTCACGCCCCGCCACATATTCCACCGTTGCCACGATCATCTGTCTACTCCTTGATATTCTTCTCGTAATAATCGTCTTCCTTGTTGTTCATCCGCTGCAGGACGACCCCGAGAAAGACAAAAACAAAAATACCGCCCAGCGCCAGCACGGGCAGGCCAAACGGAAATGTCGCGATGGTCCCGAGAACAATCAGCGCGCCGTAAAACAGAACACCAACACCGGAAATAATCAGAATACCGATCAGGGCAATATCTTCGAGCTTCATCAGTCAGTCCTCCCTCTTATCCTATCAAAGTAAGCACTGGTCCTTGAGATTACAAGGTTCAGAGCGCAAAGGTATGGAAACAATCGACCGAGTGCCTTTGGAAGGCTACGAACTTCATAGCGCATATCAAGTTCATGCTGTTTTGAAATCTCATAACAATGAGTATTGACAGTTCATTTAGCCTACTATGAAGTAGTATGCGGAGAGAGATTTATGGAAAAACTTAATTCAATGGTAGATTGGATAAGTGGTTACTTCGACGAAATCTATAGTTGGCCACTGGTTGCGGGCATCATACTTCTGGCCGCTATTCCGGCAATTATTTATGCGGCAACTGGAAAGAATATCCGATGGCTGAAAGCACAAGTTACACTGCCAGCCGTCTATGTAATGGTAATAATTCTACATATCGCACTTTTTATGATCGGCCTAACAACATTTGAGTTCTTCCCGGAGACTTTCGAAAGTTGGCAACCCAGGTACGTTAATCGAGGAAACATATTACCGTTTGATATAGTATCCGAGGCTATACTGATACTTCATCTATGCCTTATCAGTATGTCAATTACTTATGGTATATTAGGAGGCGTGAAAAAATTAACTCTGAGCTTACTTATCATTCCGTGCACTGTTTTTTTATATGAGTTAAGTACTCTCATCATTATCGTAACTGGCTGTTATGGTTGGGGCGTGTGCATTTAAGCTGCGACAAATCAAATCTCAAAAATCAACCCTCTACGCACAATTGTAGTTCTCAAGTTTGCCTTCTTCATTTTCATGTAAAAAATAGATTCAAGATCACTGCGGAAACAACCCGAAGCGCGCAAACCGCTCAATCAGCGGTGCTGTGTCCTGCGGCTGCCCCGCGAATGTCACTTCGTCATCAGCGAACATGAACCAGGGCTGGGCCTCGCTGGTCCAGATATGCGCCGTCGGCTGAAACCAGGACGGGTCATCCAGCGTTCCCGCGCGCACGACCAGCATTCCGATGGAAGGCTCTGTACCATGAGCAATGCGCGCGCCGCACTCCCCGCAAAAATCACCCCAACGCCTGTTGCCCGACTCTGCCACCCAATTCGTCCCTTTGACGGGACCGGTAATAACGAGGCTTTCCTCGCGCACAATCACCGACAGGGCAAAGGCGCTGCCGGATATACGCTGACAGTTACGGCAGTGACAGGCATAGGTCACGACAGGCGGCTGACTGACCTCATATGACGTGGCACCGCAGTGACAGCGCCCGGTAAGGGGCAACGCAACAGCGCTCACGCAGTATCTCCGGCATCTACCACGCCTGCACCTTCTGTGCGCCCCTGCGGACTTTCCAGCCATGATTCACAGCAGGCCTTGGCAAGTGTACGCACCCGGAGGATGTAGCTCTGGCGTTCGGTCACGGAAATCACGCCGCGCGCATCCAGCAGATTGAAAAGATGCGAGGCCTTGATGCACTGGTCATAGGCGGGCAACGCGTAGGATTTGCCCGCCGCCTTCCCGGCCTCAATCGTCTTCAAGCAGGCCGCTTCTGCTTCCTTGAACTGGTCCAGCAGATCATCTGTGTTCGCAAGTTCGAAATTATAGCCGGAAAATTCCACTTCCTGCTGGTGGAAT
>JALEGJ010000117.1 GCA_022763115.1 Aquisalinus sp. | reverse complement strand
GTGGCCGCGTTTCGCAACTGCGAAAGAAGCGGTTGCATTTCTGGTGGAAAGTTGCTCAATCACCGGCTGAACAAAAAGAAACCTCCAAGATGCCGCCTGTCAGCGGCCGCCCAGAAGGAAGAAACATGCAAGTCTTTTATGATGATGATGCCGATATCAGCCTGATTGCCGGTAAAAAAGTCGCCGTTGTCGGCTATGGATCGCAAGGCCGGGGCCATGTGCTTAACCTGCGCGACAGCGGTGTCAGCGATATTGTCGTTGCCCTGAAAGAGGGCTCAAAGACAGCGCAGAAATGCGAAGCTGACGGCATCAAGGTCATGTCCGTTGCGGATGCTGCCAAATGGGCTGATCTCATCATGATCCTGGCACCTGATGAGTTGCAGAAAGATATCTACAAAGATCATATTGAACCTTACCTGACCGGCGGCAAGGCACTTGCTTTTGCGCACGGCTTGAACATCCACTTCAAGTTGATCGAACCGGGCACGGATGTTGATATCATCATGATCGCGCCCAAAGGGCCGGGCCACACACTGCGCGCGCAATATGAAGCAGGCAATGGTTTGCCATGCCTGATCGCTGTGCATCAGGATGCGTCGGGCAAGGCACGTGACCTAGCGTTGTCTTATGCGGCTGCTATCGGTGGTGGCCGCGCAGGCATTCTGGAAACGAATTTCCGGGAAGAATGCGAGACGGACCTGTTTGGTGAGCAGGCGGTTTTGTGCGGTGGTCTTGTTGAATTGATCCGGGCCGGGTTCGAGACTCTGGTGGAAGCAGGTTACTCCAAGGAGATGGCTTATTTCGAATGCTTGCATGAAGTGAAACTGATCGTCGATCTGATTTACGAGGGCGGCATTTCCAATATGAACTACTCCATCTCCAATACAGCCGAATACGGAGAGTACAAGACTGGCCCGCGCCTGATAACGGAAGACACAAAATCAGAGATGAAACGTGTCCTGAAAGATATTCAGGAAGGCAAGTTCGTTCGTGACTGGATGCTGGAATGTCAGGCAGGTCAGCCAAACTTCAAGGCCAAACGCCAGATTGATGCAGAGCACCCGATTGAAGAAGTGGGCGAGAACCTGCGCGGCATGATGCCAATGCTTCTGCAAGGCAAAAAGCTGGTCGATAAAGAGCGGAACTAAACGCCGCTCTTCATTGTCGACAAGGCACTGTAGCGTTTGCCTTTCAGTCCAAAAAATAAGCGCAGAACAGGCACGCGGCGCACAGCTTCCGTCACGATCAGGCACAAGCTGGTCGTGACAATAAGGACCAATAAAAACTCGGGCCACACACCGAGTTGTGCCTGCGTCAGGTAATATCCTGCTGCGATGATGATGGTTTGGTGGAGGATGTACCAGGAAAAAACAGAGCCCGTCATGTAAGTCAAAAGCGCGGAAGGTCTGTTCAGGAAGCGTTGGGCAAGGCCCAGTAACAAAACGATCACCCACCAGGCGTAAAATACGCGCCATGCCCGCAGCAGGTTCATGAAGGCAGTATCCGGCTCGAGCATTTCCCAGTTGACCCAGAAAAAGCCGAGGACCGGCATCGAGCCAATGACGATAACGGCGGCAGGCACCAGCACTTGCCTCACTGCCAGCCAGAAGCTGTCATTCTTCGCAATCAGATAGCCCAGCAGAAATATGGTAAAACTGATGGCGTGGTTGGCCCAGTCCCCGGACAAGTCATGGGTCGTGGGGAAGTGCGGCGTCAGGGTAAATCGGTAGATCAGAAACGGGATGACCGGGACAAAGAGTAATCGCCATGCGGCATTCTCACCGCCCGAGATGACTTGCACAAACCTGTCACATGCCGGTCTTGCCCACCGTAAAAGTGGCATCACCAATGCCAGCAGCAGGGTGTAAACCAGCAGGTACACAATATACCACAGGTGGTTCCATGTCGGTGTCGTCACAGGGTACACCTGATCGGCACTCAGATAATTCCGATAAAACAAAAGGAAGTCATCGCCGATCAGTCCGGCCTGCCGCAATTCGAACCATGTCTGTGGCATCACCCAGACAAAAATCCCGAATACGATAGGCAAGCCAATTCTGAAAACACGTGAGCCTGCGAAGCGCAACAGGGGGGACTTGTCCGAAGCGAAGCGGATCGCAACTCCGGAAATAAAAAACAGCAATGAAAGCCGCCACGGATTGACCAGCATCATTGGCAGTTCTGCCCCGGTGTTGGCATAAGAGCTTTTCACATGCCAGTCCCATGTCACATAGAACATGCCGATGTGATAAAAGATCAGCAGACCGAAAGCGATGACCCGCAACCAGTCGAGGTCATAACGCCGAGTGTTGGAAGCAGATTGACTTGACATGAAACATGTATCCCTTTCGCTGCGTTGGACCTATTCTGCTCCGCTAATGTCATCAGGGCGAGCAGTCCGGGATTACGGGCAGATATTCGGGATCAACTGCATCTTCGCTGTTGGTATGTGACGAGAAGACGGGGCCGCAGGGCTGTGCGGTTTTCATTTAGGGATGAATTTCCGTCTGGCTGGATTGAAATTGGTGCGCGGCTAACGCTTATATGACGACATGCGACAGCACTCTCACGACATATCGGAATTGTCTGATCTTGAAAAAGCCCAGCGACGGGAATGGACGGCCGGGCTTGCGGCGATTTTGACGCTGGCTGTCTTTCTCTTTGTATCCATGCTTGTGGATGTATTGTCGCACATCTCGGAGGCTGAGCGCCTCGGCCATACGCCGATCTGGGGGCAGGTGCTGGTCGCAGAGCTCAGCAGCAGGGTCGCGCTTGTCATTCTTTTCTTCGCCCTTCTGTCACTCATGATCCGGATGCCGCTCAATCTTGACAACTGGCAGCGTAGATTGCCGCTCTATCTCGGCATGATGCTCATTTTCTCCCTGGCGCATGTTTGTCTCATGGTTGTCCTGCGCAAGAGTGGCTGGCCTCTGTTTATTGGTGCGCCATATGAATTTGCGCCAGCCGGGAGCACGGTGACTGGTGAATTTGTCTACGAGTTTCGGAAAGATATCGTGACGTTCTGGACGGCTTTTGCGCTGATGAGACTGTTCCAGCATAATGCTGATCTGAGACAGGAGTTGAGCGCCGCTCGGCAGGAGGCGCAACAATTCAGTCGCCTTACCCTGAAATGTGGGGGGCGTAGTATCTTTCTGGATGCCCACCAGATCGAATGGGCCAAGGCTGCCGGCAATTACGTAGAACTTTCTGCCGGTGGCAAATTGCATCTCGCGCGCATGACGCTGAAGGCCCTTGAAGATCAACTCGAAGCTGCCGGGGCGGGAACAGTGCGGGTGCATCGTTCATGGCTGGTCAGCCGTAATGCTATCGGGGAGATCCGACCGGGGCCTTCCGGTGACCAGCAGATAAAATTGAGTTCCGGTCTGCACGTGCCGGTTAGCCGTCGTTACAAGGGCCGACTGGAGCTGAATGACTAGCCGTGGAATTCGCCTTCCGGCGGGAGCGCCAGACGCATATCCAGATAATTCTCTGCGGTTTTCATGTATTCATCTACATGGCTCTCAAAGAAGTGGTCAGCCCCCGGCACCATGGCAAAATCCACCTTGCGGCCTTTCTGGGTCCGGGTTTTCTCAACCATGTCCTTGGTCTCTTCCCACGGACAGATCTTGTCGTTCTCGCCGTGTATGACGATGCCTGATGACGGGCAGGGGGCGAGGAAGGTAAAGTCATAAAGGTTGGCCGACGCAGATGCCGAGAGAAAGCCGACAATCTCCGGGCGGCGCATCAGGAGCTGCATCCCGATCCATGCACCGAATGAAAAGCCGGCCACCCAGACGAAGGGTGCGTTCGGGTTCAGTGACTGAAGATAATCCAGTGCCGTCGCCGCATCGGAGAGCTCCCCCTGTCCCTGGTCATATTCACCCTGGCTCTTGTTCACGCCGCGAAAATTGAAGCGCAATACAGCAAAATCCCGCCGGGCAAACATGTGATACATCTCGTAACAGATCTTGTTGTTCATCGTCCCGCCGAATTGGGGGTGCGGGTGCAGGATCAAGGCGATAGGCGCCGCGTCGCTGCGGGATTTCTGGTAACGACCTTCGAGACGGCCTTCTGGGCCGGCAAAAATAACTTCAGGCATGGATGACCTTATGGGTTCGTCGGGGCGGGGCGATTATTCCGAGTGACCAACTCGGGATTTCTTGTAAATTTGCATAAATTCATTGCTTTCAGCCGCCCTGAAATGTTGACTATTTTGGTCGGGTTTCATACGTAACGTCACGAATGAACCTGTTGAACGTGTCGCTATAGCACGTTTTTTCGCAAAAGCCAGATGAGAGCGCGAGAGACACGCATGAAGCTCACAGCCAAAGCTCGTTATGCCGTCACTGCCATGGCAGACCTTGCAGCTGTTTCAGCGCAGGAGCCGGTGGCCCTGTCTGAAATATCAGTGCGTCAGAACATCTCCATCGCTTTTCTGGAGCAACTGTTCCGCAAATTAAAGGCGAGTAATCTGGTGAACAGCCAGCGTGGTGCCGGTGGCGGTTATACGCTCAGCCTGTCGCCGGATCAGATTCGCATTTCCGATATTGTGCGAGCCGTCGATGAGCCGATCCGCACCACGGCCTGCCATCCGGGTGAGACGATTGGGTGTCATGGAACATCAGTGCGGTGTCTGACCCATGATCTCTGGGATGAACTCGGCCGACATATTGATGTGTTTCTTGGTACAGTCACGCTGCAGGATGTAATCAGCAAGCGCGTTCTGGGTCGTGCGATGATCTCTCACCCTGCAGACGAGCAGGAGCGGGATGGGGAACTGGTGTCATGACCCGCATATTCCTCGACCATAATGC
>JALEGJ010000116.1 GCA_022763115.1 Aquisalinus sp. | reverse complement strand
ATTTTTTAAGAAAAAGGCAAGAAAGTTTACCTTCTTAAGACCCTGTTAACTTTTTAGGTGCATTCTGTTTACATCTTCTCCCAAGAAGATACCCCACCATACCCCACGACAGTGAGTAGCGGCTCCGTTCCCCAAGCGGAGCCGTTTTTCGTGGGAGATATATTTCTTTTCCGATTAGCAAAAAAATCATGGATTTGCCGTATTGCCTTTGCTATAGCCCAGTTTCCAAGGCTGATCCCTGATAGCTCAGTTGGTAGAGCAAGTGACTGTTAATCACTGGGTCACAGGTTCGAGTCCTGTTCAGGGAGCCATTCTTCTCTTTCTCAAAGAACCGCATTGCCGACTCACAATGCTTTGCCTACCTAACAAGTAGAGGAAGGCATGTTCATGAGTGACGCAAAAATCATCGACGGTAAAAAAATCGCTGCCAGACTGGTTGATAAAATCAGTGAGGCAACGGTCAGGCTGAAAGCTGATACTCAAGTCACCCCCGGCCTCTCTGTCGTGCTTGTGGGCGAAGACCCGGCAAGCCAGGTCTATGTGCGCAACAAGGGCAAGATGGCGGACAAGTGCGGCTTCAAATCCGAGCAGCACACCCTCGACAAGGATACATCCGAGGCAGACTTGCTCTCCCTGATCGAGGACCTGAATGCTGACCCGACTGTGCATGGCATTCTCGTGCAGTTGCCATTGCCTGACCATATCGACGAGACAAAAGTACTGCGGCTCATTGATCCCGCAAAGGACGTGGATGGCTTCCACCCCGTGAATGTCGGCCTCCTGCATTCCGGCCAGACAGATCAGGCGCTCGTCCCTTGCACACCGGCGGGCAGCATCCTGCTGGCAAAAGAAGCGCTGGACGGCAGTCTTTCCGGATTGCACGCCGTTGTAGTTGGCCGCTCAAACATCGTTGGCAAACCCGTCGCTCAGTTACTCCTGCAGGAGAATTGCACGGTGACCATCGCCCATAGCCGCACGAAGAATATAGAAGACGTCGTGCATGGCGCTGATATCGTCGTCGCTGCCGTTGGCAGGCCGGAGATGATTCGCGGTGACTGGATCAAACCGGGTACGGTTGTGATTGATGTGGGCATCAACCGGGTCGATGCGCCCGACAAGGGACCGGGGAAAACCAGACTTGTCGGCGATGTGGCCTACACAGAAGCGGCCACTGTCGCAGGCGCCATCACGCCAGTGCCTGGCGGCGTCGGCCCGATGACCATCGCCATGCTGATGGCAAACACTTACACAGCCGCCTGTCGCCTGAACGACGCACAGGCCAGTCACAGTCTCAACCTGATGGCCACTACCTGACCGGCGCAGCCCGCCGGTTTGAAGAAACCGTATTACTCAACGGCCAGAATCAGGGCATCATTCTTAATGATGTAAATACGGACTTTATCAAATGAAGCTATCAGGTGTCGGAACACTCAGACATGGCGACAGTGTACTTGGACGTGTCAGCTATAACATTGAGTTTGGATCGGACACGCCTGTGCTTCAGGGGCACGGGGGTCTCGGTGGCCAAGCCATTCTTCTATGGGAAGCATATAGCCACCGCGACCTCACTATTCAGCTTGAAGATGGTGACCTGATGCCTCTCAAAGTGCAAAGTTACCGGCCAACGGAGCAGTGGGCAGAAATAGAAATCGGCCCCCAAAGAGCAGTACATTGATAGCTGATTGAAGTCAGCGCGTTGCGGTAATCGTTACAGAAACTGAAACGGGATACCCAATCCAGGCATCACCGGCATAAGCTCCTTCACCGACATTGTAGTCTGTACGGTTCAACTCAATGCTGCCGGTTGCCATAGCCTGATTACCCTCCACAGAGAGATCAAACGGCAATGTTACAGGCCGTGAAATGCCCTTGATAGTCAATTCACCAACCGCTTCATACTTGCCCTCACTAACCTGACGCACATCTTCGGACACAAAAGTGGCGGTCGGGAAAGAACGGACCTTGAACCAGTCACTGGTCGGCAGGGAGCTATTCCTGTCGGCATCGCCAGCATCGACGGAAGCCACATCAATTATCGCATGGATTTCAGCATCACTGAGATCTGCCGGGTTCAATCGAATAGCAGCCTTGAAGCTGTCAAAGCGGCCCTCAAAGGACTTCCCCTCCTGCTCAGCCGAAAAGACCACAGAACTATTTTCATAATCAGGTACCCAAACAAAATCTCCGGCAAGAGCCGGAAGCGCCGAGAAAGGTCCCGCTACGCTGGCAACAGCAGATCCTGCTTCTGAACCGGCGACAGCGCTATCGCTCGCCCCCCCGCAAGCGGTCAGGAAAAAGGGTAAGGCGAGAAGGGCGGTAAGTCTCATGGCGGGCATCCTTGAAATCTTATAGTTGCCTGAAGTCTTCGATAACAAATTCACTCTACTCATGATTGTAGCACGCTGAAAGTACGAGGCAAATTGCAATAGCATGCTTTTCTACCTCTAAGGTCGCCTTAACCATCCGGTGATAGTGTCAACCAGCTATGTGAGTGACAAATACGTGCAGGAAAAACAGGCCCCACCATCAACACACCGTTCTCTCGGCGAGCGTATAGCCCTTGGCATGGCATGGATTATGGGCGCACGCATGGTCGTGCGGATGCTCGGTCTTATCAATACGCTGATCCTGGCGCGTCTGCTCGTGCCGGAAGATTTCGGCCTTGTCGCCATCGGCATCACCCTGATGCAGCTCTTGCAGAATATCTCAGACATTGGTGTGCGTCAGACAGTCATCAAATTCCGCACTGCTGACGGCAGTATGATGGACACAATCTTCACCCTGTCTGCCATTCGCGGACTGGGTGTCATGCTGATTATGCTGGCACTGGTGCCTGTTGCGCCCGTGTTATTTGACGACCAGCGAACTGCCGCTGTCGTTCTCGCAATCAGCTTTACCCCTTTCATTCTCGGCCTGAAGAACCCTCGTTTCTATGAACTTGAGCGTGAACTGGATTTTACCCGCACGTTTCAGCTTGATGCCGCGGTCAAGATTGTCAGTGTCGCTGTATCCGTAGCGATCGCCCTGACATTCCACACCTATTGGGCAATCATCTTTGGCATTATAGCGGGCGCACTGACAGAAACGTCTCTCTCCTATCTGTTCCGCCCTTATCGTCCCCGCCTTTCTTTTGAGGCTCTAAAGGAAGTGTTCGGCTTCTCCGGCTGGGTCGCAGCAGTCAGCTTCATCACCGCCCTGAATAACAAGCTGGATGTGCTCATCATGCCAAAACTGACCGGGCCAGCAGCAACGGGTGCTTTCTATCTGGGCCACCAAATTGCGGACATTCCAACGGAAGAAATCGCCGGGCCTGTTGCACGCGCTGTCTATCCTGGTCTGTCAGAATTACAGGAAAAGCAGGAAGAGATGAACCGCACTTTCCTGCAAGGCGTGGAAGTGCTTGCTGCGATTGGCCTGCCAGCTGCTATTGGCTGTGCGCTAGTCGCACAGGATCTCGTCGCAGTATTACTTGGCGAGAACTGGGGTGCTGTCGTCCCAATTTTCCAGATCTATGCCCCGGCTGCCGGTTTTGTAATGCTGTTCATGGCGCTGGAAGGATACGCCATGGCACGCAACAGAACGCATCTGATCGTATGGCGTGAGATAGCCTATTTCTGTTTCCGCACACCATTATTGATCTGGGCTGCATCAACCTACGGGTTGATTGGTGCCATCTGGGCAACAGCGCTCGGCGCAGCCTTCAAGGCTACCGTGAGCCTTCTAGTTTATCAACGCGTGAGCACACGTTCTTTCTGGCTACCTTTATGGCAGATACGCCGAACCCTGTTTGCCTGTAGTATATTGGCTTTCTGGTTGTTGCTTAGCCGCCCCCTGATCCCGTTCTGGCAAGACTTGCTGCCTTTGATCCGACTCCTGGCGGATGCGACCATTGGCGGATTGGTATATGGGACAACACATTACCTCGCCTGGAGAATTTCCGGACAACCGGACGGTGTTGAATCACGCATTCAGAAATATATCCTGAATGCGGGAATACTCAATCGGTCATCCTGACTCAACCGCCAAGCCAGCCGTCGAGACGGCTCATCAACTCTTTCTGGCTTGAAAGCTCTGTATAGGTATGGTCAACATGAGACAGGACTTCAACTTCCAGGTTATCGGAAAAGTCAAATTCCCTGAATGTCTGCTGAAACTGGTTAGATGCATTGATTAAATGACGCACCGAGCTTGTGTACAGCAGCAGCATCCTGACACTGCGATCCGTCAGTCTTTGCAGTTGCTGACCAAATACCTCTCTTTCCGGAGGGATGCGGTCATTATCATCTTCCATAACTTCGTCTGTGCCTTCCCCTTCATCTGCACCCGAGAGGAGGCGACCCGCAAGGCGTTTCCAGCGTTCCGGGTCTTGCGCCCGTTTTGCCAGATCAGAGATTTGAGCTGTCGTATTTTGATAGGCGTAAGGATCAAGCAGGATAAGTCCTGTAACCCTCGTGTCCTCAAGGGCCGTCCGGTATGCATTATCAGCGCCGGAACATATCCCTGCCAGCACGATCTGACGCTCACCAAATCGCTCCTGCATCATATCAATGGCCTGCCGAGTATCTGCAATTGATTGCTCCTCATACCCCTTACCTGGTGGGGCAGGCAGGCTTTCGCCAAGACCCGACAGGTCAAAGCGCAACACATCAAACCGTGTCTGTGCCAGATGGCGGGCAAGTTTCACATGTAGGCGATTGGGGCCGACATGATGGACAATACCGGCATTGAGAATAATGACGAGGGGTTTATCCATTACCGTTTCAGGACAAAGGGTCAGCACCCCCATCAACCGGTTATCATCACCAAACTGAATGATTTCTTCTCTCATCTTAATCCCCCAAGAGTTTCCACCAGCAGGTCGAGCGTTTTACGGGGAACCGAGAAAGCATTAAGTGCCGCATCCGTATTCCAGGACTGACTTTCTTCATCCTGATGCGTTGTAATCTTTGCGCCGGTCTGTTCCAGATGAGCCGTCAACGCGTCTTCGTGCCCTCCGGCAATAACCGCAACGCGCCGCGCAGGACGTTCCGTAATCACGTTGAGATTAAGGTCAGGAATATCGGCCTGCATATCAGGCCCGATTGCAAAGCCCATGGCCTCAGCGGACAGGTCAACCTGCTGCCGTTTGGTCAGGATAGACTTTTCTGATTCATCAAAGACGCGGGACAGTTCAAGCAGATGCGCATCATGCATTTCAGTCAGATAAGCTGACCCATCCGTAACGGGGTCCCAGAGGCACAGCCCCCCCAAACCTCGCGGCTTGTGCTGGCTTGCCAGCAGCGCAAGGCCACCGCCAAACCGAAGCCCCAGCCAGGCAACGCGCGCCGCACCACTGATATCTACCAGTTCCTTATGGGCGAGCAGAATATCCTCAACAGCCCGTGCAACACAGAAGGCTGCATCATCACCGGCAGAATTTCCCGCCCCGGTATAATCAAATCGCAAAACCGGCGAGCCTGCTGCGGCCAATTTTTCCGCCAGTATGCGATAAATGCGAAAAGCACGAATGGCCTCAACGCCAAAGGGATTGCACAACAGGACGGCTGGTACCCTGCCCTGTTGCTGGTGAGCGGGGTGGAAAACACCATATAGCGGGGCTGTTGTTGGCCCAAAGTGGAACGGTTTCATCGCCACCACCTCGTTATTGAACTGACATGGCGAACCGAGGCATCAAAAGCGTATGGAAAACTTACCAGAAACAGTTCTACGTTGTCCTGCGCCAAGACCGATGGCACGGATAAGGCTGATCTGTGTACCCCATGCAGGCGCAGGTGCATCGATCTATCAGAAGTGGTCATCTCAACTCCCCGAAACCATAGAGTTGTTGGCGCTGCAACTGCCTGGCCGCGAAGAACGACTGGTTGAAAATCCGTTTACAAGCTGGCAACCAATGCACGAAAGTGTCTGCCGCGCTCTGGATCGTTTGCCCCCCGGACCTGTCGCATTTTTCGGGCACAGCCTTGGTGCGATGATCGCTCTTGAGGCCGCAAGATATGTCTCGACCGGTGGCAGGCGCTTGAAACATGTTTTTGTTTCCGGGCGTCATTGGCCGGGAGATTCTGTCGAAGAAGGCATTGACATTAGTCAGTTGACTGATAATAAAATGTTGACCCTTTTTACCGCCCGCTATGGCACGCAAGGCGCGGCCATGGAGAACCCGGAAGTCAGGGAAATGGTGCTGCCGGTGTTGCGGGCGGATTTCTCTCTTCTCATGTCCTGCCCGGAGATGAGAGCCGAGCCTTTGCCATGCCCGGTCACTGTTTTCTCCGGCAGTGAAGATCCTGGTACGGCTGACAAGGATTTGTCCTTGTGGCAGGCCGAAACAAGAGCAGCGTTTTCGCATCATGTCATACCCGGCGGGCACCTTTTTCACATGGAGCGACCGGAAGAAGTATTGCAGCATATTCGCAGTCATCTTGAAAAGACCTGAACGCATCAACTTGCTTCACGCTCCACGGATGCGGCAAGCTGCTCCAGCGTTTCAAAAATGACGGCGCGCGGTGATATACGGTAGCCGTGCATTTTCCTGAGCAGGGCGGACATTTTCGCAACCTGTAATGACTGTCCGCCCAACTCAAAGAAATTATCCGTCACCGAGATGTCAGTAATTTCCAGCATCTCCTGCCAGAGCGCAGCAATCTCACGCTCACGGTCTGTACGCGGCGGAACCCGATCTGTTTCAACCAGCCGCAGGGATACCGCCTCTGGCAAGGCGTTGCGGTCCAGCTTGTTGTTACCGGTCAATGGCAACTGGTCCATCTCTACAAAAACCTGCGGCACCATGTAATCCGGCACCGAGTGTCTCAGCCATTGGCGCAAATCGCTGTGGGTTACATTTTTGCCAGCCGCCAGCACAATAAATGCTGCCAGCATGGGCTCCCCATGGTGGTCCTGCCTGACGGCAACCGCAACGGCATCAAGGGCCTCATGCCGGGCAAGCACATCCTCGACTTCACCCAGCTCAATACGATGCCCCCGGACCTTCACCTGATTATCCCGTCGCCCGCGCATTTCGATGCTGCCATCAGGCCGCAGGATTGCCCGATCCCCGGTCCGGTACATTCTGGCGCCTTCATGCGCAGCGAACGGATCAGGGCGGAAACGATCCGCCGTCAGGTCCGGCTTGCCAATATAGCCGAGCGCAACACCGGCGCCACCAATCCACAATTCACCGGGAACACCTCTCGGAACAGGGCGCTGGTGATCGTCCAGGACATAAACGACAGTATTATCAATCGGTGTACCAACCGTAATATCTTCGTGCGTGCTCACCTTGACACAGGTTGACCAGACGGTTGTCTCCGTCGGGCCATACATGTTCCAAAGCTCTGAAGTGTATGGCAACAATTTCCCTGCGAGCGCTGGCGGCAATGGTTCACCGCCACAAAGGGCCTTGAGACCCCTAGTGCCTTCCCACTCGCAATCCAGCATCAGACGCCACGTGGCAGGGGTTGCCTGCATGATTGTCACTTCATTATCAGCAATTAGATCACACAGATCGTAACCGTCCAGCACCTCATCCTGTGTCGCGATCACAATTTGTGCCCCAACTGATAAAGGCACCGTCAGTTCGAGCAGGGAAATATCAAAAGAGAGAGTCGTCACCGCAAGCAGGCAATCTGTGGAAACAACGCCCGGCGAGACCTTCATCGCTTCCACAAAATTGAGAAGGGCACCATGAGAATTTTCGACCCCCTTCGGTTTCCCGGTAGAGCCGGAAGTATAGATAACATAAGCGCGGGTGCCCGACGCAATCTCTACATCATTTGTCGATTTAGAGGGCTGCCCGGCAATAGACGTGATCTCCCTTGTCAGATCAAGAACAGTTGCCTCAAGCTCGCCTGACTTTTGGGCTAGATCTTGTGATGAGATTACCAGACTGGTGTCGGAATCCGCGACCATATAGTTCAAACGCTCGACAGGAAATTCCGGATCCAGCGGCAAATAGGCAGCACCGCATTTCCAGATCGCCAACATCGCGGCAACCATATCAACAGAACGATTCAGCATGATACCGACAATCGTCCCGGTGCCAACGCCCTGCTGCTGCAGATAGTTGGCCATCTGGTTAGCATATGCCTCAAGCTGAGCATATGTAGTGCTTTTGCCATCGCAGGTTATTGCTACGGCATCCGGTGTTTGCGCTGCCGCCTGCTCGAACAAACTGATAACCGTGCTGTTATCCGAGTGAACAACATCAGGCCCTGAAAGGCTAAAACCGGCCTGCCCTTCGGGATCCAGAGACAGACTGCCAATTGTCTTATCCGTATGTGACAAGGCATCTGTCAGTAATATTTCAAAATGTGTGACCCACCGGGCAATCGTTTCTTCACGGAAGAGAGATGTGGCATAATCAAAATCGACCAGAAGCTTGCCGTCGGCCTCAACGATGTTGAAAAAGAGATCGTAATAGACTGACTGACGACGGTTCTCTCGTGCAACAACCTCGCAACCTGTCATCTCAATGTCTGAGAAGTAGCGGCTGTAGTTGAAGACAACCTCTGTCAGCGAAAGCCGCCCCGTGTGACGTGGTGCATTGATGTCCTGGAGCAGGTCGCTGAAGGTAAATTCCTGATGGTCGAATGCATCCAGTACGGAAGATTGTGTTTTCTTCGCCAGATCCGCGAAGGGCGTGTCATAGGCCGGATGAACACGGACAGGCAACATATTGACGCAATAGCCAACTGTTTCCATGTAGTGACGCGCCTGCCCGGCAGCGGGCATGGCAATGACGAAATCGTCCTGTGCGGAGAGACGTGAGAGGAGTGCGGAAAAGGCCGAGAACAGCAGTGCATTCTGGCTGACACCCAGCTTTCGGGCTGCAGTCCGCAGTTTTTCGATGAGCGTGCTATCCAGCTCACGATGATACGTGGAACCAGTATATTGACGCTCGGCCTGGCGGGCATAATCAGTTGGCAGATCAAGTAAGGGCGGTACGTTGTCACCAAAGACATCTTTCCAGAACTCGGCTGATCTTTTCTGCGCCTGATTGCCTTTTTGCGGCGCAATAACCTGTGCATAGACGCTGTACGGTGTAAATTCAATCGCTTCGAATGCAGCGCCTGTTTTGCCTGCATTATATCGATTTATGATGTCATCAATGACAAGCTGCGCAGAGTAACCGTCAAAAACAATGTGATGACAGTATAGTGTGAATATCCAGCTGGCATCACCTGTTTTGATCAAATGAGTGCGGACTAATGGACCGTTTTCAAGATCAAAGGGCTGTTTGCCCTGAGTTGCGAAGAAGGCCTCCGTTTTTTGCGCCTGCTCAGCATCCGCAAGAGCCGAAAAATCGTGCTCTTCCAGAACAAAAGCCATCTGATGGTCAATCCACTGATATTCCCCGTCTGCATCAAATCTCAGCCGGAACGCCTCATGGCTGGCCAGCCCCTTCTCAACCGCCTGACGGAATGTCTTCTGGTCGAGGCTGCCTTTAATCAGGATTGTGTCAGACTCATTAAACGCTGCTGATGCCTCATCCCCCATCTGGCAGGCAAGCCATGTATGGCGCTGCGCATCCGTGAGGTCGAATTTGCGATTATAGATCACGCTCTTGCCATGCGGCAGTTTGAGAATGCCATCTGCCTGCATTTCAAAGATGCTGTCTTTTGCCGCATCAATAACCTTGTCAACATCTTCATCTGTATGCGCAGCGGTCATATATGTCGGGAAACCTTCCAGGAGATGAATGCCCCGATCACGCATATGATAGAAGAACAGCGTGGCAAGCTCATTCTCCTCATTGTTGCGGATGAACATCTGTGAAGAGAAATGCGGCACTTCGATATTCACGCCCTGTTCGGCAAAAAACGCCGTCAGTGTTGTGGCAAGTCGCGTGGCCTTTTTGTTGACGCCTTGCTGCAAGGCAGGGCCAGCCGTTTTCAGGTATGACAGGGACGCGTGCGCTGCTGCAATCGCGAGTGGATGGCGCACAAACGTTCCCGCAAAAAAGGTCACGCCAGCCGTTGGCCGGGAATCGTCTCCATACGACCATTGCCCGCCATCAAACGTGTCCATGAAGCGGGAGCGCCCGGCAACAACACCAATAGGCATTCCACCGCCGATGATCTTACCGTATGTCGCGATGTCAGCTTCAATGCCGAAATAAGCTTGTGCGCCACCGGGGCCTGTACGGAACCCGGTTATGACTTCATCAAAGACGAGAACGATTTCTTCTTCCCGCGTCAGGTCGCGCAAGGCGTGGAGAAATTCTTTGGGTTGTAATTCCGGACGACGGCTCTGAATGGGCTCAACAAGCACAGCGGCAATATCACCAACTTGTGCGCGTATCTCATCCAGACAATTCATGTCACCGTAATCAAGCACGATGACATTCCCGACTGAGTCAAAAGGAATGCCAGGAGCGAGAGGAATGGTGCGGCGGCCCCGGGCATTCTTCGTGCCACGTACCAGCACTTCATCGAAATTCCCGTGATAGTCGCCCGAGAAAACAACGATCTTGTCACGGCCCGTCATGGTGCGGGAAATACGGATAGCGGCCTGAACAGCTTCAGAGCCTGTGTTGACCCAACTGACCCGGTCCATCCCTGTCAGCTCACAGAGCAGCTTCGCTGCTTCGCCAGCACGTGGCGTCTGTGGCCCAACCTCGTAACTGTCATCAAGCTGCTCTCTGAGCGCTTCAGTAATGAAAGGCGCATTATGGCCGAAAAAGTTCGGGCCAAAACCGTTCAACATATCAATATACTGATTGCCGTCTGCATCCCATAGATAAGCGCCCCGGGAGCGTTCAACCACCAGTGGATATACCATTTCCTTCCAGAGCGGGTTGAACCCTGCTGCCGTCCGCGGGTCCGCATGATAGATACGATCAGCCTGCGTTCTTCTTTTGGAAATTTGAGTCTTGGCATTATACCGGCTGACCAGCCGGGCAATATGCGCTTTTTGCTGCGCCGAGAGGGCGTTTTCTGACAGGGCGGAATTTTGTGTGGGGCCGAAACCTTTCGGCAATTGTGGCTTCTCCTGTGTTTCCTGTTCCGTCTGAGCGGTCGCCTGTTTTGCAACCTGTTGCGCAGCCGCTGCCTCCGGCTGTGTCGCAACTTTTTCTGTTACCTGAGCAGGTGCTTGAGACGGCACAGAAGCAGTTGACTTACTCCCACGCGCAGCCTGCAACATCTGCAATTGCTGCGTCATAAGATTGATTTGCTCAGAGAAAATGCCCGCAAGCCCGCCGGAAGCATTCGCCGGAACAGATGGGAAAACCGGCATGACTGGCGCAGCAGCAGGCGCAGGCCCCGACCGGGCGACTTCTGGCGTTGGCACAGGATCCGCCGCCTCTGGTACTGTCTGCTCAACCACTGGCGCCGGTGGCTCTTCAACAGGCGCTGTTTCGGCGGGTAAGTGTGAATCAATATGTACAGAGATCGCTCCCAGCGTCGGCAACTCATCAAAAAGCTGACGGAAAGTGATCTTTACATTGTATTCTTTCTGGAACGCAGTTGCGAGCTGGGTCAGAAACAGACTGTCAAAACCCAGTTCAAGAAAAGTCTGCCCGGGATTCAAATCAGCTTCATCGTAACCGGAGAGATCTGCCGTCAACTCGGTCAACTGGGCAAGGATTTGTCCTGCGCGTGGTGAATGTGAGTTTGTCATCTTCTTGCCTTTTCGACTATTGACCGCTCAGCATGCGTAACTGACCGGAAATCACTTCCAGTTGCTGACGGATCAATGTTTCGACTTCATCTTCTGTATCATTTGACGCAAGCGTCGGCTGTTGCATCGTCTCATCCTGAGCCGCGGTCTCGTTGACAACAGGGCTATCAGATGTGACCTGAGTTTCTTTCGCTAGTACAGTTTGAGCACTCTTCGGTTCAACCCAGAACCGTTTCCGCTCAAACGGGTAAGTTGGCAGTGCCGTACGGCGCGGGCTGCCATCTTCCAGCCTTGTCCAGTCTGGCGTTGTGCCATTGGCCCATAATTGCCCGATCAGATTGAGCACGTTTTCATAATCAGAACCCGGATCACGCGCCGGGCCCATTGCAGCGTAAACAGAGCGCTTCATATCGCCTTGCAGTCCTCGCTTGACGAAGGAGGACAACGCCTGCCCCGGGCCGACTTCCACGAAAATGCAATGTGCATTCTCTCTGGCTGCAATCTCTATGGCCTGCTGAAACAGGACAGGCTGACGCAACTGGCGTCCCCAATATGCTGGCTCGGCAAGTTGAGCGGCAGTGATTTTCTCACCGGTCAGTGTCGAAATAATCCCGAAGCGGCTTTTTGTCATGAAAGAGCAGGCTGCCGCTTTCTCCATCAACGGCTTAACCGCATCAGCCATCATGGATGAATGAAACGCATGAGAGGTTGCGAGCACCGTGGACTTCACATCCTGTTTTGCCAGCAACTCGGCAAAGGCCTCAATATAGTCCTGATTACCGCTGACAACTGTGGCTCCCAGTGCATTCACGGCAGCAATGGATAACGTATCAGGTAGAACTTTCTCCACTTCTTCCCGGGACTGAAGAACGGCCAGCATCTGGCCGCCGGGCAGGTCATGGATGAGCCGCCCTCTCGCAGCAATCAGCAATGTGGCATCTTCAAGCGAGAGCAACCCGGCGTGGCAGGCGGCGGTAAACTCCCCGACACTATGGCCGATCATGCTGTGCGGGATGATGCCATAGCTTTCCAGCAGCCGGGCCAAAGCCATTTCAACAGCAAAGATGGCAGGCTGGGTCAGCCAGGTCTGCGCCAGGTCACTGGCGGCTTGCTCGGCAGCCAGTCGGCTTTCGCCTTCGCGCCATAAAAGATAGTCCCGAATATCTGTATCAAAACTTTCTGAACCAAGCAGCGTTTCAGCTACTTCGTCTATAACCTGCCGGAACACTGGCTCTGTCTGATAAAGTTCACATCCCATGCCCGGATATTGCGCGCCCTGCCCCGGGAACATGAAAACCAGCTCAGGGTCTCGTATTTCCGGGTTGACGCCTGCACCTGTCGCAGCAAATTTTTGTAACTTCTCACACAAATCTGTTTGCGTCCCGCCTGCGACAAATCCGCGATAATCATAAACACTGCGGCCCTGTTGCAGGGTGAACGCCACATCTGCCAGATCAACCGCTTCAGTCGCCTCAAGATACTCAGCCAGTTGCGCCGCCTGTTGCTTAAGGGCGGTCTCGGATTTTGCCGAAAACGGCAGCAGGAAGGCCGGGTTGGTCGCCTGGTTCTGAGGCAAAAGTGGCGCTTCCTCAATTACCACATGCGCATTGGTGCCACCAACGCCGAAAGAACTGACGCCCGCGCGCCGGGGCCAGGCATTTTCCGGCCAGTGGCGAAACTCTGTATTCACATAAAATGGGGATGATGCAAAATCTATCTTCGGGTTCGGCGCTTCAAAATGCAGCAGTGATGGCAGAACCTTATTATGCACACAGAGCGTTGACTTGATGAGGCCAATCGCCCCCGACGCGCAATCAAGGTGACCAAGATTAGCTTTTACCGAGCCAATCGCGCAAAATTGCACATCATCCGTTCCTTCACGATACGCCTTAGTCAATCCGGCAATCTCGATTGGGTCGCCCAGCGGCGTGGCCGTGCCATGTGCTTCCACGTAGCCCATCGTGTGCGGCTCAATCTCGCCAAGACCCATGGCCATGGAAATGACCTCCGCCTGACCATCAACGCTCGGCGCCGTATAGCTGACTTTCTGGCCGCCATCATTATTGGTCGCATACCCCTTGATGACTCCATAGATCGTATCGCGATCGAGAATGGCATCCTCAAGTCTTTTCAGCAACAATACTGCTGCGCCATTACTGAAAACGGTTCCGGCGGCATTGCTGTCAAACGGCCTACAATGCCCGTCAGGAGACAGCATACTGCCTTCCTTATAGAAATAGCCTTTCTTCTGGGGCAGGACGATCGTAATACCGCCGGCAAGCGCCATATCACACTGATATGAGTCAAGGCTCTGGCACGCTGTTGCTACAGCGACAAGCGATGTGGAGCACGCCGTCTGCAACGTCATGGCCGGGCCGCGCAAACCCAGTTTGAAAGCAACACGGGTTGCCAGGTAATCCTTGTCATTGCCAAGTTCTGTCTGCAGCGTACCAACCTGAATGGACTCAACAAGTTTCTGGCGGAAGCTTTCATCAGAGCACAGATTGGCAAGGACGTAAGTGTCCATATAGCAACCGCCATAGACGCCGACGGCACCATCATAGCGCTGCGCGTCATAGCCTGCGTGCTCGAGAGCTTCCGAACAGATTTCAAGAAAGATCCGATGCTGCGGATCCATAACCTCAGCCTCTTTCGGCAGATACCCGAAGAAACGGGCGTCAAACATGTCGATATCATCCAGCATCCCCTTGGCACAGACATAATCACCCTGGTCAGATGTATCCGCCTGTTCCGGCATCGGAATTTCCAGTTCAGCAGGGTCAAACATGGTGATGCTTTCCTGGCTGTCCCTGATATTCTGCCAGAATGTCTCCACATCAGGCGCGCCGGGGAAGCGACCGGACATGCCGACAATCGCGATTCCTTCATGCGCATTTGGTGTATCAGTATCCATCATGATGCAGCACTTCTTTGTTGTCTTGTCACCACACGGCGGTTACGGGCGGCACGCATTTTCTGTGCCCTCACATTGCCGGAGGATGATTGGCGCGACTTGCTCGCGCCGGAAAGCTGCCGGGCCAGGGAGGCAATCGTTGCGTGCTCGAACAGAAGTGTAAATTCGAATTGTTTTTCAAGAGATCGTTGCAACATGGCATGAATTTGCACAAGCTGGATAGACTTCCCACCCAGATCAGTAAACGGATCGTTGATCCCGACTTTTTCCAGTCTCAGCACTTTTTGCCAGATATCTGCAATCCTGTGCTCTGTCTGTGTAGACGGCGCAACGTACCCCGTAGCGAGCGTGGGACGCTCCCGGATGTCGCCTTTCAGGGCTGACAATATGGTCGCAGCGCTTGTCCACTCTGTGGCAATCTTCTGGTAAACTGCATCTGACCGTACAGGCGTTGTTTCCGAAGACGGCTTGCTCTCAGGCACCGATGATTCCGGCGTTGATGCACTCATTTCGCCAGGCTGGAAGGACACGGACAGAGCTTCCTGCGTTGTCAGCATGAGACCACTCGTAGCAGCCACGTTTGCATTACTTCCGCCTATGGATGACAGGAATTTCAATGCAGGTTGATTTCTTGGCCCTTCAGTATAAAGAATTTGAACCTGCGAAAGGCCGCGCGCCTCGGCTATTTTGCCAAGTTCAGCGACCATCTGATGCTCTATGCCCCGCCCCATGGCACGACAACTCAGGAGGAAGCCATCAACGCGCAGGCAATCCTCTTGCTGCTGCGCCCGGAACGCGCCGACAAGACCATAATCACCAAACCGATCTTGGGCAGAAACGATACGCAATTCTGTATGGCTATCTGCCATGTCTTGTCGCACTTCGGGCTCCGTGAGACGGACAAGGGAAGCATTGAACTGGTTGGTGCGTAATGTAAGTTGCGAAAACCGGGAAAGCTCGTCCTCAGCAGGCGCATGAATATCAATCTGCAACTCAAGGTCAGCAAAGAAATCATTGAGAGAAACAGCTGCACGGCGGGACTCTTCACGTTTCGCCTGTTCCTTGTACATCTGTACACGTGACTTATCTTCACGGGTCACAGAGGATTGGTCGAAAAGCCAGAGGTTTCTGACAAAACTCTCAAACGCGCCCGCCTGCTGGGGTACTTTCACTGTCTGAACCTGGGGACAGAAAGCGCGCATCGCCGCGCACTCCACCGTGCTGTCATCAAGAAATAACACGCTGTCGAGACCAAGATTCAACTCAGCCGTTAAAGCTTGCAGATTATCGGATTTAGCATCCCAGTTAACCCGGCGCGAAACGATATGACCCTCCGTCAACACCATATCCTGTCGCTCGGCAAATACCTCCTGAACGTCTGCTTCGTCATTTTTACTCAGGAGACAGACAACACGGCCATTTTCGACCTGCCGGGTCAGATTTTCCTGCAGGACGAGATACCCTTTATCAAGGTCAATGCCTGTTGGCCCATCTTCACCAACCACACCGCCCCAAAGCGTATTATCGCAATCTGCCGCAATCAGTTTTACAGGCTTGCGCCGCCGCTCATCAAACCAGCGATAGACGGCTGTACCGATTGCAGTGAAGGCCTCCTCCGTATAAGGGATTTTTCCGGTCTGGTCGCCTTCGCGATTATGAATATCAACGACCTCATAGTGCTCCAGGCATTCAGACGCCTTTAGCAGAAAGACGTTATTTGTATTTTCAGTTGCCGCCTTGAGTATCTCTTTTGCTTCATGCCATTCAGGCTGCTCGCCTTCTTCAGGGCACAACACGATTAACAATGGAACAAGATGCTGCGTTGCCAGCACCGCATCCGATAACTCTCTGGCGGCACGGGCATAGGCCTGAGGCAGATCAACTGCTAGATCCCGCCAGCGCACAATAAGCACATTCGCGCCCTGCTCATTCGTGCGCAAAATACTGCCCGCATCCAGCAGTTGCTGATAAACTTGCGCATAAGGCGCGATAACAGGTGTAACAGGGTGCACGAACTGTTCTGCCCAGAAGCTGATGACATCAGCCACCGGGTCAGCCGTGAAGGTCGCCGAGAGCACAATGCTGGCTTTTGTATCCGTCATCCGGCCATTCCGTATCTTTTACACGCCAGGGTAATCGTAAACGAAGAATTACCCCGGTTAATAGATTTCATTCAGAAAACTTAATTTGCCGTAAAGCCACGGGCTCAGGACGGGCCGCCAAGCCTAAAATACTTGATGTCACAGGGCTTGTCGGTACTGGCGAGGGTCGCAATCAACGCGTCAGCAGCCCGAAAAGTCTTGAGGTGCCAGCAATCCACGCCTCTTTCGATGTCTGTCCAGGTGGCTGAAGCCTCGTCAGCAGCCACTGTCAACTCAAGGGGTGACATGGAGAGTCCGGTTCCAAGCAGCTTGAGGATGGCCTCTTTCTGCGTCCAGAGCCGTGTAAACGCCGCAAGCCAGTCAGCGCCGGAGAGGCCAGCCAGCCGCTGTTGCTCAGATCGCGTGAAATTGTCCTGCGCGACGAGGTTGAGCGCCGGTTGCTCGGCCACCTGTTCAAGATCAATCCCCACGAGGCTATGGCTGACACAAAGCAGGCCCGTTTCCCCGCTATTTGCAGCACTCAGTTGAAGTTCAGGATAGTCTGCCAGCATCGGCTTATCCGGATGATCCATCGCGTAGGCCAGTTGCCGCGGGTCCGCGCCTGTATAGGCAGCAAGGATGATCCGCTGAAAAGCGCGCCGCAGAATAAAGCGGTGCCGGTGTTCACGGAAGCGGTAATGACGCGCCCGCGCTATCTCGGTTTCACTTAAGAGTTTCTTCAGCCGTGAGATATTTTGCCCTTCACCGCTCAGGTTCAGAAGCCACAGGTCAATCATTGCATGACCCGGCGCGCAAACTTCAGATAAGTTGCCGAAATCGACGGATGACCAGTTTGCCAGCTCGATGTCCATAGGGTCGTCCTGCGCACGCACTATCCTGAGGGCTTAGTCTTCTCGCCCCCTCAGGGAGAAAGCCAGAAACACCACGAGCAATGTCGCGGCAAGGCCAAACCAGGTCAGAGCATATTCCAGATGACGGTTATTGAATTCAAGCCGGGTTGTACCGCCTTTGGGCCAGACTGCCGGGTTTTCCAGACCATTTGAGTCAATCCAGACAGGCAGGGTTTTCACACCGGCCGCCTCGGCAAAGACGAGCGGATCGCGCACATACCATTCGTTGCGGTCCGGATTATTGTCGGGCGTCAGGGCCCCGGCGATGGCCGGGCTTTCCTGCGGTGTGCGCAAGAGCCCCGTCACGACTGTAAGCCCAGCATTACCATCAGATGCCAGAAGACTGTCTGGCCGCGTGCGCGCTTCCTTGAAGGTGTCAGCCGCAAAGCCCCTGTTGATATAAAGAAATGTGTCACTGTCAATGACTTCATTTTGCGCCTTGCTGAATTGTGCCGGTGTAAAGATGAACCATCCCGCAGCGCCCTCATTTGACCCGAACACATGCGCTTCACGCTGGTGGTCAAAATTTACGCTCACCCGGACCGGGGTATATTCCATGTCCTCGCCAGCCTGCCAGCGCGCATAGGCTTCGGCAAAGGCAAGCGGTTCCTGGTCGATTCGTGCCTCGACACGGGCAATCAAATCCTCTTTCCAGGCAAGGCGCTGAATTTGCCAGTTTCCGAGGCTCAGCAAGATAGCAAGGCCAATCAGCGTGGCAATCGTCAAACCGGGGCGAAAGCGGAACTGCATCAGTTTTCTCCGTCCACTGATGTATCAAGCCTGCTGACCTCAGCCTTATTGGCATATTGCAGGGCAAAGAGCAGCGCCTTCAAACGCGGCAACAGATACAGGCTGGACAGCACGGTCGTAGCGATACCCCCAAGAAAAGCGACGAGCATCGGGACCTGCAGACTGAAACGCAGAATGAAGACAATCGCCACAGCAAGAAAACCTACAATGAAAAT
>JALEGJ010000010.1 GCA_022763115.1 Aquisalinus sp. | reverse complement strand
TCCGCATCATCTTCAATTACCAGAATACGCATTCAGCTCTCCACTTCATCAGCCGGCGCCCTATCCGGTGAATATCAGTCAGCCCTGCATCGCGGGCTTTGTCAACAAATGTGAATGTCCGGACCTAGGGCCCGGACACATGTCAGTTCAGTCAGATCCCGTCACCGAAATCGCTCATTCCTCTTCCTCAAGCGGCAAGGCCCGGAAGTCCTTGCGACCACCAACATGGACCCGCAGCAACAAGGCTTCCTTGCCGGATTTGGTGGCGTTCTCGATTTTCTTCTGCAGGTCAGCCGGGGATGTCACCTTGCGACGATCCGCCTCCAGAATAACTGTACCCGGTGTCAGCAGAGCCTCGGCCCCCAGACTGCCCGGCAGCACGTTGGTGACGACGACCCCGGCAGTGCCCGCTTCGAGGCTCAACTCCTCGCGATCATCCTCGGTGAGCGCCCGGAAGCTGACACCCAGATTTTCTGCCAACTCGTCCTCGGCTTCCTGCTGCTCCTCACGCTCTGGCAGGGTAATGCCTGCAAGCATCTGCTCGTCGCGTGTGCCCAGCTTCACTTTCAGGGTACGGTTACGACCCTCACGATAGACAAGCATATCGACTGTCTGGCCTGGCTTGACTGCCCCGACGGCTCTGGTCAACTCGCGCGCATCGGCCACTTCCTCGCCATCAAACTTGAGAACGATGTCGCCGCTTTCCATGCCAGCGTCCTTGGCAGGTGTATTATCCTGCACGTTCACAACCAGCGCGCCCTTGGCATCCGGCAGACCCACCGCCGCTGCGTGATTGTTGTCAAACGGACGAATTTCAACACCGAGCCAGCCGCGTGTCACCGACCCCTTGTCAATCAGCTGACTGACAACAAACTGCGCTGTCTCGGACGGGATCGCAAAGCCGATGCCGACACTGCCGCCTGTCGGCGAATAAATGGCGGTGTTCACGCCAACAACCCGGCCATTCAGGTCAAAAGTCGGCCCGCCGGAATTACCGCGATTGATCGGCGCATCAACCTGAATGTAATCGCTGTAGCTGCTGGCATAGTTCGTACGCCCGATAGCAGAGACGATACCACTGGTCACCGTGCCACCAAGGCCAAACGGGTTACCCACCGCCAGCACCCAGTCCCCAACGCGCAAATTCACATTATCCGCGAACTCCACAAAGGGCTGGTTCGGATCACTTTCCACTTTCAGCACGGCAAGGTCCGTCGCCGGGTCGCTGCCGATCAACTCTGCCTCCAGCTCGGAGCCATCATTAAGACGTACCGTGATCGTGTCAGCGCCATCGACAACATGATGGTTGGTGACGATGTGGCCTTCGCGGTCAATGAAAAAGCCGGAGCCCTGTCCGGCGGTGCGGCGCTCTTCGCCTTCCTGGTCAAACTGGTCACCGAAATCAAAGCCGAAGCGGCGCTCGAAATACTCTTCAAACCCTTCCGGCATTCGGCGCACGGCGCGCGGCACGGACGCTTCGGTGTTCACGCTGACCACCGCCGGGCTCACCTGTTCAACGAGGTCGGCAAAGGACAGTTGCCCGCCAATGCCAAGACTTGGCGTCATCAGCCGAGGCGCCTGCGCCTGTACGGGCACCGACAGGGCAAAGGCCGTTGCCGCAAGGGCCACAACAGCCGTGGTTCTGGACAGTATTTTCGTCACACCGTTCTTCGTCATTCTTTCAACGCTCCGTTAACCCAGACAGACGTCGCACCTGCCTCACAGGCACGTCTCCGGCTGGTATTCCATATTACCCCCATGGCCTGTAAGGCCACGTTCGACCTGAAATATGTGGTTTCGTTCCTTACCATGCAGTGGCGAATGGATTAAACATCGGTAATCAGTTAACCGCCACCCTCCCCCTAACCTCATGTTCGCAAAAGGCTTTTCAGGCATCATCTATCGGCTTTCAGGCCTGTCAGGCAGCTTTTGTGGCTTTGTCAAAGCGCGCCCGCAAATCCGCTGCAGCAGTCTCGCCCGAAAGATGACGCACCAGCTCGGAGACATGGGAGGTCAAGCGCATCAATTGCAGACGTCCGTCGCCATGGCCAGACCGAATAGCTTCCACCAGTTGCCCGGCAAAGGCTTCCAATTCTTCTGCGGCGCGCTCCTGCGCCCGGGTCAACAGGGTGTCACGGTCGAAAATGGCCGCGAGACCCCCAGCGCCAGACAGGAATGTGGCGGCTGCATTTGCCGTATCAATCAGGTCGGCCCGCTGGCTTGCAGATGTCAGCCATCCGCCATCCGGCTCCAGTCGACCATCGGCACCATCCCGCAAGGGCAGCACCTCATGGATGGCCGCCATGGCCCGCTTGACCAGACCGCCAAAAAGGTCAGCGCCGGCCACACGAACCGGCTCAAGCCGTTCGGCAAAATCTGCGCCGTCATCCAGCCGCGCAAGCTCAGCCGAGATACCATCCAGCGTTTCAGCAAAGGCTGTCACGGCATCAAGGGTTTCCGGCGTGAAACTGTCTTTCAGGATCAGGCGTTCCAACCATTCCGGCTGGGCAGAAACAAAGGCGATCAGGTGGTCGGCGATCAGGCAGCTCTCTGCCCCGCCGGGCAGGTCGGCAGCCTGCAATGGTGCTAAAAGGCGCAAGGCCTGCCACGGCTCGGACAGGCAGGAGACGACGGACAATTGCAGATACCCGGCAAGGGCGGCATTTCCTTTGGCCTCTGCGGCAATAATATCCACAATCGCCGTAACATTCGCGTCACTCAGCACATGGAGCAATGGCATGACGCGACTGAAAGCATCATGCAGTCGCCCCCCGAGCGGTAGCAGGGTGCGAAACTCAAACAGGTCCCCCAGAATGGCGTTGGAGCCAAGACGACTGATCAGGGCACGGCGGATCGCCGGGTCTTCGCGCGAGCGTGACGTCAGATCGTCCAGCACCCCGCGCGCCGCCAGATGCATCTGGTCTGATATCTCCCGGTAAAACTCTTCCTCTTCCGGCTCGTCGAGCATCTCTGCTTTCAGCCAGGCATCCCGAATGACGCCGCCAGACGCCTCTTCGTTCAGCAGTCGCCAGATTGCCGGAAGCGATGTCGAACAGACATACCCGTCAATACGCGGAAGAAAACGTGGCGGGTCAATGATAAGCGGCTCGAAAGTGCCAAAGAAAGCATGCATGGCATTGCGCGGGGCGACAAAAGGCGGCGGCCGGTACGGCTCAGGCTCTACCTTTGCCTCTTCTTCCAGCACCAGCGGCTCTTCTTCGAAGGACTCCGGCTCTTCACCGGCAAGGTCTTCCGTTTCCGCGTCTGTAAAAGACTTGAGCGCCTCACCGTCCTCATCTTCGGGGGCCGTATCCTCGAAAGACTCCGGTTCAAAAACGAGGTCAGACTCGTCTTCGCTGACATCTTCCGCCGCCTCTGAGGCTGAAACGACCAGGCCGCGCTTGCTCGCAACTTCCTCAATCAGGTCGGAGATTTCATTATACGGAAAATCATCATCGCCAGACTGTTCGCCGAATGACATGGCCACCCGCAGCTGACGCAAGACGGGCTCAGGCGCGGCCGCAAAGATGGCCCGCAATTTTTCTATTTTGGCAGGTGCCGTCACGCCTCTCCCCTGATCGGGTTTGATGCCGGAAATTAACCAGCCTCATCGTTAACGGTGTTCGCATCTGAGTCGCAAGCAATGCGCTAATCAAAACGGTAAAGATTTTCCTAATGCGTTTCTCAGCGGGGCAGCGGTCGCCCTCCAGGGCCCAAATTGACAAAATCATCGGAAGGCGTGCCCTTGTAGCAGCGCGGGATCACCGGCCATTCCGGCGTCAGGTAATAAGCGTAAGTACCTTCCGGGAACTCCGGCGTTGCCATGACCCGGCCATTGCACTCATCCAGCGTGCCCAGACCCTCGACATATTCATAATCGCTGACAAAGGTGCCGTCATAAATGCCGCCGGGGCTGTTGGCACCTGTGGGCCGTGTCCCCTGCCTCAGGCGATAACTGGAGGTGACCTGAATGACGGCCACACCGTTCTGCCCGAAGCCGTAAAGCGCATAAATCGGGAAGCCGTCCGCCGCCCAGCCAATCAACGGCGAGTGCTGACCCGGCACCAGCCCGGCCCCTTGCAGATGCAGGGTCGGCAGGCCGTGATAATGATAGGTCCCGCCCGGCTGAACATGGGCATGGTTGGCATCAAGCCCGAGAAGGATCGCGCCCGACAGGGCTTCATAACGCCAGCCACCGCGCCTATCCCCAAGGTAAAATTCAGCTGCCCCCGGATCAAAGGGCACACCGTTCAGGCCGACGCCGAATTTGCCAAGACCCAACGGCGTCACCTGACTGGCAATTTGCGGATTGGCCGGCACGCAGAATTCATGCTGCTGCTCGGCGATGCGGTTCGGATTACCGGCATTGGGAAACGGCCCGGTATTGTGTTCTGAAATGCCGTTGGCCGCGATGATCCGGCAATCGCCTTCAACGCGCACACTCACGCGGCTCTGTGTAATGGGTGGGACTATGGCCGGGTAAAGATCAAGATCGCCATTCGATTGAACGGTTATGTGCCGACGTCCACTGCGCTGCCCGCCGGGCTGACCTTGCTCAGGCCCTGGCCCACGGTTCAGGACACGCACGCCGGATTGTCCGGTCATGCGGGTTGGAATGCAGGCCCGCTCCCGCTGGCCCGGCGGGGTGCGGCAGATACCTTCTTCTGTGCGCCCGGCCACAGTCGCCGTACAGTTTTGCCCCTCCTGCTTTTGCGCACAGGCATCAATCGCCGCTTGTGGCGGGCGGGCTTGCGCCGTTTTTATCTCAGGCAGATGCGTGAAGCCGGTGAGGGCAACCAGGGCAAGGAGTGAGGTAAGCAGGGTTTTCATAGCGCAGGCCTGTCAGTCGAATATAAGTTCAACGCAAATATTACACCCAAACAGGCGGGGGCCGATAAGTTTTTCAGTAAATTAGGGTCAGGACCCTAAGCCTTCATCCGGGCGCGCGGGTTCTGGTCCTTGTCGCCCTGCCAGTTGGAGATGAATTGCTCAAACTCTTCATCCGGTGTCTCGGGCAGGACAATTTTCAGCCGCACAATCTGGTCGCCGGTCGCACCGGTCTTGGAATTCTTCAGGCCCTTGCCCTTGAGGCGCAAGGAGGCACCGGAGCTTGTGCCCTTTGGCACACCGACCGAGACATCGCCATGCACGGTCGGGACGATAATCTTTGCCCCCAGCACCGCCTCGGAGAGGGTGACCGGCACTTCCAGCGTCACATTATCCCCGTCCACCTCGAAGAAGCGATGGGGCCGCACCGTTACTTCCACATAGACGTCACCCGGCGCGCCGCCTTTGAAGCCCGGCTCACCCTGGCCACGCAAGCGCAGGGTCTGGCCATCACGCAGGCCTTCGGGAATGGTCACATTCAGGGTCTTGCCATCGGGCATGGTGACGCGCTTGGTCACGCCCGTGGCAGCTTCAGCAAACTCCACATCCATGCGGTAGCGCACATCGCGCCCCTGCATCGGACCCTGGCCACGGCCATTGCCGCCGCCGAAATTGCCGAACGGGTTGTTGCCACCAAACATGTCCGAGAAGATATCGCCAATGTCATCATAGCCCTGATGACGCCCATGCCCTGCCCCCGGCCCATAGCCGCCATTGGCCTGATGCGGCCCACGACGCGCGCCGCCCTGCCAGCCACCGCCACCGGCGAAAGGCCCGCGCGGGTTACCATCCGCGTCGATCTCGCCCCGGTCATATTTGGCGCGCTTTTCCTTGTCACCGAGAATCTCGAAAGCGGCAGAAGCCGCCTTGAATTTATCTTCGGCCTGCTTGTCATCCGGGTTCCGGTCGGGGTGATATTTCTTGGCCAACTGGCGATAGGCATCGCGGATGGCCTTCTCATCCGCCGACTTGCTGACGCCCAAAACTGAATACGGGTCTCTGGCCAAACCTGTTCCTCTTGCACACTTGCCGACAGTTGCCACACGGGGGACAACGATACGCCTTATGTCAGGTCATTGACCGCTTTTCGCAAGGGGAAATGGGGCATTTAAGCGTTTATGAGAACGGCAGACCTGCCCTTATTGCAGCACGAAGCCCTTGGCGATGATCTTCCACTCCCCGTCAATCAGGGTGAGGGTCAGCGCATCATAGAACCTGTCGGTCGAGCGAAACAGCACCACTGCCAGCCGATCATCCACCAGGCTGATGCTCAGGATTTCGCCATCCCGCGTGGCGCCAGGCGCATTCTCATTGCTCGACCAGGCGTTGAGGACCTCCCCCATGTCCTTCCAGGAGCGCAATGTTTCTGCGCCAGTATCATCCCTGGAGACGCCGACCATACTGGCATGTTCTGTCGCGAAGGCACGGTTCAAACGCTCGGCACTGGCTTCGCCCTGCCCATGGAAGTAATCAAAAACAGCGGCCTTTATCGCGTCGTAATGGACACTATCT
>JALEGJ010000115.1 GCA_022763115.1 Aquisalinus sp. | reverse complement strand
TTGCCCGCCGGTTCATGGAGAATGTGCGCGACGCCGGGCACTTCGATTCCGTTGCGCGCGTGACAGCGGAGTTGCAGGGCTCGCTCGCGCTGACGGGCATCGGCCATGGCACTGATCGCGCGTTATATCTGGGCTTGATGGGGGATGAGCCGCGCACCATCGAAACAGCCACCATCGAGACCCGTCTTGCACAGATGAAATCGGACAAGCGCATCTCCCTGCTGGGGGTGCACGAGATCGATTTTGACCCTGCCAAAGATGTGGATTTCCGCGGCGATGTTGTGCCCGAGCAACATCCGAACGGGATGCGACTGTGCGCTTTTGATGCGGATGGAAAGGAATTACTGGCCGAGACATGGTTTTCCGTCGGCGGCGGTTTTGTGCGCCGTGAAGACGAGATGGGCAAAACTGACGAGGCAGAGCAGCGCACATTTCGCTATCCCTTTTCTTCTGCTGACGAACTGGTGGCGAAATCCAACGCAGAAGGTCTGATGGTCCATCAACTGATTGCCCGGAACGAGGACACCTTCCGCCCTCGCGAGGAAACGTTTCGCCTGCTTGATGAAATCTGGGCAGTCATGTCCAAATGCATTGATCGGGGACTGACGACTGAAGGCATTTTGCCGGGCGGCCTTGAGGTGAAACGCCGCGCGCCCGCCATGTATGAGAAATTGCGTCGCCATGGCCCCCTGAATGAACGCGAGGCCCTGTTCGACTGGCTGAATGTCTATGCCATGGCCGTGAATGAGGAAAATGCCGCAGGCGGACAGGTTGTTACCGCGCCGACGAATGGCGCCGCCGGCATCATCCCCTCTGTCATCAAATTCTACTGCGCCAATGATGGCCTTGCGGAAATGGAGAAAATCCGCATCTTCCTGACAACTGCTGCCGGGATCGGGATGCTCTATAAACAGAAAGCCTCTATCTCCGGGGCGGAAATGGGCTGCCAGGGCGAGGTGGGCGTTGCCTGCTCCATGGCAGCAGGCGGGCTTGCCGCGGTCTGGGGCGGGACACCGGACCAGGTGGAACAGGCAGCAGAGATCGGCATGGAGCACAATCTGGGCCTCACTTGTGATCCTGTCGGCGGGCTTGTGCAAATTCCGTGTATTGAGCGAAATGCCATCGGTGCCGTCAAGGCCGTCAACGCGGCGCGCCTGGCCATTCAGTCAGATGGCCAGCACAAGGTCTCCCTCGATCAGGTGATCGAGACCATGCGCCAGACCGGCCTCGACATGAATTCCAAATATAAAGAGACCAGCGAAGGCGGTCTGGCTGTGAATGTCGTGGAGTGCTGAGCGCTTATTTCGGCGCAAGGTCAGCGTATTTACTCGCAAAGAAGTCAATCAGCGCCCGGGTGCGCGCCGTCAGGTGGCGGGTCGGGGGCCAGACAGCCTGCAGGGTGATGGTTCCCCAGTCACAGTCCTCAAACAGCCGCACAAGCCTGCCATCATCAACAGCATCCTGAATAATGAAGCAGGGCGAGCGCACAATCCCGTGGCCTCGTTCCGCCAGTGAGGCGAGAATATCGCCATTATTGGAAAGACAGACCGGCTCAACGGGAATGCGTTCTTCCTTCCCCTTCTTCGTGCGTGCATTGATGGTCTCGGCCTTGCCCGTGCCACCGGTATAAATCATGGCAGGCAGGCCATGCAGATCTTCAAGTTGCTTGAACGGACCATACTTCTTGATGAAGTCAGGGCTTGCCGCCAGCCAGGCCGGAATTTCCGCAATCTTCTTTGCCATCAGGCTGGAGTCTTCCAGATTACCGATACGCAGCGCCAGGTTGAACCCTTCTGCAGCCAGATCAATCATCCGGTCTGACATATCAACCCCAACCGAAATTTCCGGATTTGCGCGCATGAATTCTGACAAGGCATCAGGCAAATGCCGCAAGCCGAAAGAGAGGGGGGCTGCCAGATAAATCTTGCCCGCCAGCGTTGAGCGCAACTGGGCAATGTCGCTATTGGCTTCATCCACATCACTCAAGATACGTTCTGCATGAGCAAGATAAGTGCGACCAGCATCCGTCAGACTGACTTGCCGTGTGGTGCGGCTGACAAGCTGTGTCCCGAGCCGCGCTTCCAGATCCTTCAGGCGGCGCGAGACAGCCGACGGCGCCAGATTCAGCCGTTCCGCCGCGCCAGTAATCCCCTCGGCGCGGGCGATCTCGACAAAAATAGACATTTCTTCCAGCTGGCCCATGATTATTCTCGTTTCCGCAATAATGCTTTCCCGCTTATCCGGCTTCTGTCCAGAATAAAAGGTCTTAGGTTTCTCATGTGGCCAACACGGCTGATACTTTTTGAGAGGACAACATGACAGACACACCTAACATTCTCCGTATTGACAGCTCCATGCGTTACGAAGGCTCTGTCTCGCGCCAGCTTGGCGACAAGCTGATTGCCAAGCTGGGCGGTGCTGTAACCATTCGCGATCTGGCGGCGGAGCAAATCCCATTCGTGGATGAGGAGTGGATTGGCGCAAACTTCACCCCTGAGGAAGACCGCTCCGATGCCCAGCGCGCGAAGCTTGCCTTTTCTGATCGCCTTGTTGCGGAACTGAAAGCAGCCGACATCCTCGTGCTGAATGTACCGATGTACAATTTCTCGGCCCCGGCGGCTTTCAAGGCCTGGGTCGACATGATTGCCCGGGCGCGCCTTACCTTCAAATATACCGATAACGGACCAGTCGGCCTGCTTGAGGGCAAGAAGGCCTATGTCATCGTCACTTCGGGAGGCACACCGCTCCACGGTGAGGCCGATCACCTCACAGGCTATATGCGCAAGATACTGAACTTTATCGGCATTAACGATATCGAGTTTGTCGAGGCGAGTCTTCTGATGGTCGACCCTGACAAATCCGTTGAGGAAGCCGCCGCGGCGATTAACAAGGTCGCCGAAGCTGCCTAAGCTTGGTCTATCGGGGCAGGCTGGCTTTCGATCAGCCTGCCGCCGACACGGATCGGCTCGATATGGGTGGCAAGCCCCGTCGCATCATCGGTAATCACGAAGACGCCGCAAGCTGTGCCGGGCCCTGAAGCAGGTTGCAGTCGACTGCCCGGCATTCTCGTGACGAAGCGCGAGACAGGTCCTGTCTTCTCCATGCCGATCACACTGTCATAGTCACCGCACATGCCAAGATCACTCTGAAAGGCCGTGCCACCCGGCAGCACTTGCGCATCCGCTGTCGGCACATGTGTATGTGTACCGACGACCAGACTCACGCGGCCGTCGAGATAATGCGCAAGTGAGTATTTCTCTGAGCTGGCCTCGCCATGCATGTCAACCAGTATGGCGTGGACGTCCCGCCCGAGGCTGACGCCGGCAAGTTCCTGCTCAAGGGCGGGCACAGGGTGGTCGGTAGGGGCCATAAACAGCTGCCCTTGCAAATGGACAACCAGCACATGTCGGTCACCACTTGCCGGGAACAGGCCCGCCCCGCGCCCCGGATTGTCGCTGGGAAAATTTGCCGGGCGCAGCAGGCGCTGTTCCTGATCGAATAGCGAAATCTCATCACGCTGATCGAAAGCATGATTGCCGGTCGTGATGACATCAACGCCTGCATCATACAGGGCATCACAGATACCTTCGGTAATACCAAAACCCCCGGCGGCATTCTCGGCATTCACGGCAACAAAGTCGAGCTTCAGGCGGCGGCGCAGTCGGGGCAGGTGCTCCAGCAAAACAGTCCGCCCGGACCGGCCCATCACATCTCCGAAAAACGCTATGCGCATATTTTGATACCCGTTTTTTCCAGCCTGCGGGATAACCACAAAAGCCGTTCAAAAGAAAGGGCAAAAGGGGAGACGTACCGAAACACAGACACCTCACCTTGACAACAATTAGATAATTAGCTAATTATCAATTCATGAGCACTGTTTTCAAAGCCCTGTCAGACCCGACGCGCCGCCGCGTGCTGGAATTGCTGCGCCAGCGGCCCATGAGTGCAGGGGAACTGGCGGCTGAGTTTGACGTGTCCAAGCCCACCATGTCGGCACACTTCGCCGTCCTGCGCGAAGCGAACCTCGTCACCTCGCACAAGGACGGCAAGCAGGTCGTCTACCAGATCCGCATGTCCGTTCTGGAAGATGCGCTGCTTGGCTTCGCCCAGATGTTTGGCTGGGAATTACAACAAGCCCCACCAGAAGCAGAACAACAAACAAATACTGACACAGATTATCAAAAGGAGGTCACAGGAAAATGACCGGCAATCTCTCCTATTATCCAGTCAAGACAGCCGCTTTTGGCGTTGCGGCCCTTGCGATCACCAACTGGTATCTCGTGCCCGACAAGTCTTTCATGTGGGCAGGTGTGCTGACCGTATTGCTCGCCGTGATGATCGGCACAGGCCTGCTGATCCGTTTTGCGGAGACGCAAAAGGAAGAAACAGCGCTCAACCTGCAACGGGCTGTGTTCGGGGCCTGCCTGATTGTCGGCGGTTCTCTCGGCGTGGTGCTGGTTGAGGAAATTGGCCTTGTGGGGCCGGGCTTCGAGAAGCGGGCTGTGGGTGTATTCCTTGGGTTGATGCTGGTCGCAACAGGAAACTTCCTGCCGAAAACGGTTCGCCCACTGACGGGGGAAAAATACGATCCTGCCCGCGTGATGGCAACAGAGCGTTTTGCCGGCTGGGTCT
>JALEGJ010000114.1 GCA_022763115.1 Aquisalinus sp. | reverse complement strand
TCACTGCGATGGTATATCTGCCGCTCCCGGAAGAGGCGGCCAAGTTTACGCATGACCTGGCCAGACTTCTGGCTCATTTACCTTACCCTTATCTGCTTAAAAGCATTGCCTGAACGACATATGCAAAAAGCAACCCAAACACCGGCCCCCACATGCGCATTGCAACAAATCTTTCCACAAAGCGCAACAGGGATAATTCGGTGAGCATCAAGTTTTTTCATGGCACGTGTCGGATTAAGCAGACATTAACCATGAAACTAGGGTCAGTGTATTATATTTGTGTAAAAATGGCGCTCCAGTCCGGCCAGTTCACGCGCATCGTGGTTGAATGGTTCTTTCAGGGTGCCCTTGAAGCGTTCTGACACATAGTGACGGAAACATTCTGCCGGGTCTTTGCCTTTTGCTGTCGCCAGTTTCTTCAGCCATTTAGCCCCGATGGCGACATGCCCGATTTCTTCATCATAGATTGTTTGCAGCAGGCTGGCGCTGGCGTGATCGGCGACTGAGGTGAGATTGCGTATCATACCGGGCGTAACATCAAGCCCTCTTGCCTCCAGCACCAGGGGCGCAATGGCCAGTCTTGCAAGAACGTCATCCGAAGTTGCTTCGGCTGCTTCCCACAGGCCATCATGCGCGGGCAGCGCACTGTAATGGCTGTCCATCTCCAGCAATCGGTTCTGAATCATCATGAAATGCCGTGCTTCATCATCTCCGACACTGATCCAGTCCGAAACAAACTCGTGCCGATCCCTGACAGGGATGTCGCCGTTAAATCTGGCAAGCATGTCAAAAGCGAGATCAATTGCGTTCAATTCTATATGCGCGATGGCATGCAGCAGGGCCTGGCGCCCATGTACGGAGCCCAGACGTCGCCGGGGCATCTGGCCTGGCGGTAATAGCTCCGGTTTCGCAGGACGTGATGGTCTGTCTGGCGGGTGTGTGTCAGATAGGTCAGTATGACTGATGTTGCCAAGGCGCCATGCTTCAGCAATTTGCCTTGCATTCCTTGCCTTTGTCACCGGATCTCGTGTCAGGAGAACCGAGCAGGCGGCGTCTGCAATATGCTGACTGGCCACAAGTCTACAATTCTTTGACGCGTTCCAGCACTTTGTCCACATGGCCAGGTACCCGAACCTTTCGCCAGACTTCCTGGATAGTGCCTTTCTCGTCGATGAGGAAAGTAGATCGCTCAATCCCCATATATTTTTTGCCGTACATATTCTTCTCAACCCATGAGCCATAACTTTCGATCACATCGCCTTCAGGGTCAGACGCCAGAAGTACTTCCAGATTGTGCTTGTCGCGAAACTTCTTGTGTTTTTCGACCGTGTCCTTGGAGACCCCTAGTACCGCAGCACCGGCCTTTTCAAAATCCGCCAGTCTTTCGGTGAACCCGATAGCCTGTTTGGTGCAACCTGGTGTGTCGTCCTTGGGATAAAAATAGAGAACGAGTTTTTGCCCCTTGAAGGACGTCAGGGTCAGTGTTTCGCCATTGTCAGCTTCCAGACGGAACTTTGGCGCTTTGCTGCCAGCTTCAACGATGCTCATTTTATCTCCTGCATATGATCGTGCCCAAGCCTGACATATAAGCGGTCGTGTGAGACAAACCACTCATTTCCTTGTCTGTTTTCGGTGAAAGCTGTTGCAGTGCAGGGGCATCAGTTGTTAGATTATATCAGTAATCCCAGTCTCATCGGTCAATTAATGCAACAGCGAATGCAGAAAGCCCTGATTATATGTCTTGAAGGGCTCGCACTCAGCGTCGCCATTCTGGCCGGACTGTTTTTTTTCGCGCACTGGAAGATTTCGCATGGCGGTCTGGAACTGGGATTCCTCAAGCCGCAAATTTCAAGGACGCTGGAAGCAAGGCTGGCAGATGGCAGTGATGTCAGTTTTGATCGGGTGGTGCTGTCGCGTGACGAAGGAGAGGATGGGCCCGTTCGTCTGCGTGTTTATGGGTTGAACATCCAGAGCGCCGAGAAACAGCAATTGCTTGAACTGCCGCAGCTGGCTTTTCGCCTTCAAACCTCTGACCTTTTGAAGGGGCAGGTTAGTCCGAGGTTCATTGAAATAGTCAATGCAGAAATCGCGGTTCGTCGGCGCGCCGACGGGTCATTCGATTTTGGTGTCTCCGACACTGAAGAAGCCCCCTCCCGCAGCAACGCTCTTGAAAATTTGTTGCGTGGCAGGGAATTGAAGCCAGCTGCAGAGCGACTCTTTGAAGGAGCTATCTTCAGTAATACGAGCTTCCTGTTTCAAGATGAAGTGACGGGCAAGACGTGGCAGACGTCAAACGCGTCTGCGACTGTCGAAAAAACTGACATAGGCTACGACAGTTCTCTGACTGCAACTTTTCAGCTCGGTGAGTATTCCAGCGAGTTTGCCGTCAACGTCAGTCTGGATGATGCTGCGCAGGAAATAATCCTGAGCCTTCAGACTGAATCTGTGCCTGTTTCCGAACTGCTGAGCCTTATTATTGGGCCGGAAGACGGTACAGTTCTCAGAACCGACCTCAGCGGTTCTCTGAAGGTAAGCATCAATTATGCAGGACAACTGAAGCAGTCGGAAATAGATGTGGAAGCCGGCGCAGGTACACTGACATTTGCTGGCGCAACCCATGACTTTGAGCGGTTTATTCTTAAATCCGGATACACTGACGATCGACGAACTTTCGATATCGAGAAGCTGCAGTATGAGGGGAGCGGCAACCGGGGCACGTTTAGTGGCTTTTTGAGTTTTGGATCGTGGTCCACGGGCCAGCCTCTGGCACCCGAAAAAATCAGCTATGATCTGCTAGGGCGCGATTTGTTGTTAAACCTGCCAGGGAAGTTGCAGGAGCCTTTGCCCCTGGCGCGCGTGAACCTGACCGGTGCTTACCTGGTGCCGGAGGAAACACTTCGGTTTGACATGCTGAATGTTGACTTTTTCGGCAAGTTATTGACCGGATCACTTGATATTCTGCTGCCGCAGGAAGCAGGGCAATCTCCGGGTATCCGCTCTAATGCTTCTTTCAGCGGTGCACTGACCATTGAAGAAGTGCTTAAAGGGTGGCCACTGGTGCTTGCTGACGGGGCCCGGCGCTGGGTGAGTTCCAATGTCATTTCGGGAAAAGTGTCTGACATAAAATTTGAAATGGACATGCCGCGCGGTGCGATTCAACCGGCAACCAGTATCGGCGAAGACAGCATGTCCCTGTCCTTCACCCTCACGGACGCATCCTCCTATTTTGTGCCGGGTGTCACGCCCATATCAGGGCTAAATGGCAAGGCTGTGCTTGGCGGCAATAGCATGTTCCTGGACGCGGAAGGCGGGCGTGTCGGGGCTGTTCGGATACTGGACGGCAAAATCGAGATGCCGAATTTTTACCCCAAGGGCTCTCGCGGTATTTTCTCGGTCAGATTGGACGGTGACATCCCGGATATTCTGTCCGTTGTGGATGAAGAGCCAATGGGGTTCGTCTCAAAGGGCGGCTTTAGTCCTGATGACTTCTCCGGGCAGGGACAGTTTGATTTCCGTATCACAAGGCCCTTGCTGTCATATGTCCCGATAGATGATTATGAGTTTTTCGGCTCTGGTCGCTTCACTGACCTGAGCCTTGGTAATGCTATTGCCGCTTATGATCTGACGGATGGCAGCGGTACGCTGGATGTCTCCTGGAATGGTCTCGACGTCAAAGCTGATGCAAGGCTGCAAGGTGCGCCGGTCAGTTTCGAGTACTTCCGCGAATTTACGAACAGCGAAGACACCAGAATTACCGCTAATGGTCAGCTTGATACGCAGTCAGCGGATGAATTCGGAATTTCGCTCCGTCGCTTCATGCGCGGCACGGTCGGATACGATCTACAGGTATTCGAAAAGAATAATCAGTATGAGACGATTTCTCTCAATCTCAATCTTCGTGATACTGAGTTGTACCTTGAGCCTCTCGAATGGCAAAAACCCAGAGGGGCGCCTGCAAGGGCGTCAGTGATGGTTTTGCCACCGGGGTCCGGTAGTGACGCAGGTTTTTGGCAGATTGAGCGGTTTGATGTGCAGGCTCCTGATCTGGCTGTCTCAGGTCAGGTGTTGCTTGACTCAGCAGGACGTTTCATTCGCGCCGAGAGTAGTGAACTGGCCATTACCGACAAAGTGGATGCGGACCTTGTCGTCGCGCTGGAGAAAGACGTTCTGCGAGCAGATTTGACGGGCCGCTATCTGAATGCAGATTTTCTGCTGCGCAATCTTCTTTCGGGAAGAGAGGAGGCTGAAGCTGGCAAGCGACAGACCTCGTCTTCTGAACCATGGCCCGTGCCTCTTCTTTTTCATACGGATCTGGACATACTGAAGCTCAGGCAAGATGTGACGCTGAAAAACTTCGAAGCCAGCTTTTCGCATGACGGGCTCAAGACGAATGATGTCTATATGTCCGGAAATTTTGAAGGTGGTGGTTATGTTGCAGCCACTATGAGTAAGGCCCGGGATTATGAAATAGGCCGAAACCTCCAACTGCAAACAGACAATTTGAGTGCCCTTGCGGCCGGTGCACTCGGCATAAATTCCATTCAGGGCGGGCGCGCTGACTACACGGCAACACTTCTCAATACAGGTCCGGTTGCCGGAACATTTACGGCTGATAATTTCGTCGTCTCAAATGCGCCCTTTATCGCCAGATTACTGGCGGCTGTCTCTCTGGACGGCTTGTCCGATTTGCTGGCCGGGGAGGGCATTGAAGTGTCACAAGTGGTGGCAGATATGCAGTTTGATCAGGGTTCGATGAATATCGTTGATGCACGGATTGTCAGCCCGGCTATCGGCATCTCTGTAAATGGCGCAATCGATCTTGCAAGCAATAATCTCGATATTAATGGCGCGCTCGCGCCTGCCTATCAGGTCAATTCCATGCTTGGGCGCGTCCCTGGCCTCGGGGAATTGTTCGTTTCGCGGGACGGGGAAGGGCTGGTCGCCTTTTCCTATGCGCTGGACGGGCCGATACAAGAGCCAACGATCACGGTGAATACACTGTCGTTATTGACACCCGGTGTTTTCAGACGCCTCTTCGAGCCAGTGCGGGCAGGCCAGAAAAGCACCGCAGAGTTGCTCGATCAGGCTATTTCAGCATCCGAACTTTCCGATCAGCTGGAATTCGCAACGACTGCAGAGCAACTGGAAGAAATGGAAAGTCAGTTGAACAATGAGGACATACCAACCGTCCAGTCGCCGCAGTCGGATCAACCCTGAAGATCATCTTTTATGAGGCCACGCGCACCAGAGCGTGTTTCTTTTTCCCAATGGAAATTTTAATGACGCCATCGACCACATCATCAGGGGTCAGCGCTCTTTCCTCCGTGACAGCAGAGCCATTCACTTTCAGCGCACCCGCCTTGATGTGTCTGCGGCCTTCTCCGTTGGAAGCAATCAGCCCGGTTTCACGAAACGGCGTATAAATCGGCAAGCCGTCTGCCAGTTCGGCAGCAGATATGTCAAACGCTGGCAGACTGCCTGCAGTGCTGCCTTCCTCGAAAGTACGCCTTGCCGTGTCCGCAGCGTCTTCTGCGGAGCTGCGGCCATGCAGCATGGCGGTCACTTCGGTTGCGAGGATTTTCTTGGCGTCATTGATCTCTGCGCCTTCAAGCGCCTCCAGCCGCGCAACCTCATCAAGCGGCAGCACGGTGAACAGACGCAGCATCCGTCCGACATCTGCATCTTCCGTGTTGCGCCAGTATTGCCAGTAATCGTAAGGCGATAATTGATCCGCATTCAGCCAGACAGCGCCGCCTTCGGTCTTGCCCATTTTCTTACCCGAAGCCGTTGTCAGCAAGGGCGTCGTAAGCCCGAAAACTTCCGCATGATCTTCAGCCTTGCCGTTCGCCGCGGCCACCCGCCGACATAGCTCCACGCCGTTGACGATGTTGCCCCACTGGTCAGAGCCACCCATCTGCAACACGCAGCCATAGCGCCGATTAAGCTCAAGGTAGTCATAAGCCTGCATCAGCATGTAATTGAACTCGAGAAAGGTCATCGGGCTTTCGCGTTCGAGGCGCAATTTGACGCTATCAAACGTCAGCATACGATTGATCGTGAAGTGAACCCCATAGTCGCGCAGGAAGTCTATATATTTCAGCTCTGACAACCAGTCGTCATTATTGACCATCAGCGCATCTGCTTCACCATCTCCAAACTGCAGGAAGGGCGCAAAGCTGGATTTGATCCCCTCCAGGTTTCTGTTGATGTCATCGTCGGTCAGCAGTTTGCGCTGGGCGTCCTTGCCGGTCGGGTCACCCACCTTTGTTGTGCCGCCACCCATCAGGGCAATCGGCCGATGGCCGGTTTGCTGAAACCAGTACAGCATCATGATCTGGATCAGGCTGCCTGCATGAAGGCTGGTCGCTGTTGCATCGAAGCCGATATAAGCCGTCAGCGTTTCAGAGGCAGCGCGCTTGTCCAGCGCCTCCATGTTCGTGCACTGGTGAATGTAGCCGCGTTCGGACAACACATTCAGAAAATCTGATTTGTAAGCAGCCATGGTTTTTCCTGCGATCAAGGTCTGTGGTCGAAAGATGGTACCTATCGGAAAGCATCAGCAAAATCCAGAACGGAGATGCTCGTCAGTTCCTCGATAAGGCTTTGCTGGTCTCAAGCGATGACTCGAGACTATGATAATGGCAAGCCGCAGCAGATCGTTTGATAAATCATGACTATAATGACCTCCCACTCAGCGCCTCTCACGGCCATAGGCCTGATGTCCGGTACCTCTCTGGACGGCGTCGATGTTGCCTTGCTGAGGAGTGACGGAGAAAATCTCGCTGAGGCCGGCCCGGCCCTCAGTGTGCCGTATCCGCGCATGACAAAAGTCTGGGTGCAGCGGGCTATCCGCGCGGCGCTCGAAGGCCGCAATGAAGCTAACGAAATTGCCAAGGCCATTGATGACGTTACATCCGCTCACATCAGGGCCGTCCAGAAATTCATGGAGAAAAACCACCTGACGCGCAAAGAGATCGACGTCATCGGTTTTCATGGTCAGACCATCCTGCACCGCCCGCCTGTTGATCGCTCTGCGCCCGGTAGAACCTGGCAGATTGGTTCTGGCCGCATCATGGCAGAGGAGCTTGGTATCAACGTGGTGGACAGTTTCCGGGACAATGACATAGCGCAAGGTGGGGAGGGTGCGCCTTTCGCGCCAATCTATCACGCCTTGCTGGTCCGCAAGCTGGAGCGCAAACACCCTGTATGTGTGCTGAACATTGGCGGCGTCGCCAACATTACATGGATACCAGCCAATGGAGATCCTTTGCACATGGTTGCCTTTGATTGCGGCCCCGGCAATGGCCTTGTTGATGAGTGGATCGAACTCCAGACAGGCGAACAGATGGACAGGGATGGAACTTATGCCAAATCCGGTAAGGTTCATGACGATATTCTGAGGATGATGTTGCTGAACCCGTTTCTGCGCAGACGCCCGCCGAAGTCCCTTGATCGCTATGACTTCAAGATCAGTCCGGTAACTGAACTGGGCACGGAAGACGGAGCCGCAACGCTCACAGCCTTCACCGCTGCCTGCATCGAAAAATCAGTGGCGCTTCTGCCGCAAGCACCGGGAGAATGGGTTGTCGTTGGCGGGGGCGGTCACAATCCCGTTCTGATGGCGCATCTGGAAGAGATGCTCGAGGCACCCGTTATGCTGGCGGATGAAGCAGGCTGGCGCGGGGATTTCCTTGAAGCGGAATGTTTTGCCTATCTGGCTATCCGGTCATTGCGTAAGCTGCCGCTGAGTTACCCCGGCACAACACGTATTCACCGCCCCTTGACCGGCGGTGTGCTTCACACAAAGCCCGTATAAAGAGAAATGTAGCATGACGACAGACGTAAATAACGGATGAGGTAAGAACCGACGATGCAAAAGGATATCCTGTTTCTGCTGGCACCTGGCTTTGAAGACAATGGCCGACGGGAATACTGCCCTGAATGTGCCGAAATATGGGGTGTGCTGCAGTATTATCCTGCCATTCTGCCGTCACTGGAAATTCAGTATCAGCCCATTGCGAAGCCACGACAGCAGATGGTGAAACTCCTCGGCGAGGCGCATCAGAACTGTCCGACATTATTGGTCATGGATCGCCAGTCTGTGCCCGCGCCACAGGGGTTGAAAATATCTGGCGAGCATCATTTCCTCGATAACGCCCGGGATATCGGGCGCTACTTTGCGCAAAAGTTTGGCACCCCGGTGCCACGAGGTGACTGACGGCTCTCAAGTCATCCATATTTTTGCAAGGCGTCCGCGACGCCAATGGTCGGCACGTCCAGAAGGTCTTCTCCCAGCATGATGGCAGCAGCCATATCGAGGTTCTGGATGGTCCAGTCTGCGCCGGTATTTGCCGGTGCCATGATGAAATCGAGAGTCCAGCTATCTTCTTCCGCCACAAACCAGTGGACGTTTGAGGCATCGTCTGAGATCGTGGAAAAATCCCCGGCGCCTTCAATGGCATCATGAACGGGCCTGACGCGCCAGCTGTTTTCACCCGTCTCAATTCGGTCATACTGCCTGGATCGCATGCGCCCATCCAGAATGAGATGGCCAGAGCACATGCCTTTATGGCCATGCGGAATAACCGCGCGACCTTTGCCGACGGCAAATAACTTCGTGTAGATAGTTGGTGACAGGCCATGTGCCATCGGCAGGGTGACTCTGCTGGTTGCCACGCCTTTTTCCGCGAATCTTAAGGATGCAGCAGCCTTGTCGAAGTCGATGGCAGATTTGAATTCCCGGTAGTCCGCAAGCGCGACCAATCGCGAAATCTCTGACTGCCACTCTAGCTGACTAACCTTGCCTGTACTGAGCATTTTTGAAACGTCATATATCTGGTTGAGCACATCCAGAAATTCAGCGCGCCTGTCTGAGGCAATCGCGTTACTGCGGATGGCCATGCCGCTCAGTGCGCAGAGCCCGGCACCAGCCAGTATGGATGAGGTGAGTTGTCTGCGTGTCTGGTCTGTCATGAGGCCACCTCCTCAGAACCCGCTCCCAAGACATGCGGTCTGACGATCGGCTCACCAGTCTCGGAATCAAAAAAGACATGGCGTTTGCTGTCACCTTTCAGTTTCCATGTCAGAAGCAACCTGACCAGCTTGAACCAGTCGGTGGGTCCGGCTTTTTTCAGGGCTGCGATCTGCGCCTCATCACCTGTTGCGGTCTTGGTGAAGACGTGTCCCGTAACAGGGCCAAAAGCATCATCATATTGCTCCGCTGACAAATCAAAGAAGCTGTGGATCACACCCACAAAAGGCAGTGCGGGTGTTGGCATCGTATTGCCGATAGGAGTCTGGCAACAGCCGGCATACCAGCGGAGCAGGCCTTTCTCCGTCAGGCGCAGGCACTTCAGATTTTCAAGTCCGGACGTGAACGTGAGATGGGCAGGGGAGAACTGGATAATGTCAGTACCCCCGAGATCGTCCAGCGCCTCGCCGCCCAGATGCCTCGCAAAAGCCTGACAGTCGTCGCAGTGGCAGATAGCCCTGTTGGAATTCTTCCGGGAAAGGTCAGACGCGGTTGCGCTAATCTGACCACATTCGCACTTTAGCGGAACATCACGCATCGTGGGACCTCAATTCATGATTACTTCCGGGAGTGTAACATGAATACCAGCCTGGATGAGGCAAAATTTCGACGCCTCACAACCTTGAATAAATTGGAGTGGCGGGCAGGGAGGGATTCGAACCCCCGGGACGCGCAAACGCCCAACGGTTTTCAAGACCGCCGCTTTCGACCACTCAGCCACCTGCCCGATCAG
>JALEGJ010000113.1 GCA_022763115.1 Aquisalinus sp. | reverse complement strand
GTGCTCGCGCGACTTTGGACGAAGCTGAAAAAGGGTGGCTGGACACGCTGGCTTTACAGTTACATCACGGCAGGCTGTTCGCTGAGGAATCAGAGGCGGCCTCGGAAGCGCATCGGGATGAAACCGCCGAACACAGATGGCGGGCCTTGCATTATCACCGACAAGCTATTCTGGCGCCTGAAAGCGACGCTGATGTGGAACTGGCTGAAGACACGACCAAAGTCGGAAACTTGTAATACACTTCGCTATGAGAATTTGCCCATCTGCTGACCGCAGATTGCGGTTGGCGTCAGGATAAACGGATAAAATTGCATGAGCACCACGAAGAAGAAGTCAGAACAGCAGACAGACGCGCCCATTATCGACATGTCGGATGCGTCCGTGAAGAAGATGGTCGCTGCTGCCAAGAAGCGCGGCTACATCACCTATGACGAGATCAATTCTGTTCTGCCCTCTGAAGAATTTACTTCCGAACAAATCGAAGACGTGATGGCGAAACTGTCCGGCATGGGCATCAATATCGTCGATGCGGAGGAAGTGGAAGACGAGGAAGACGAAAAGCCGCAAGGTGGTGCGCTCGCCAAGAAAGCCGGCACCCAAACGGTCACAACGAACACCAAGGAAGGTTCGGATCGCACGGATGATCCGGTACGGATGTATCTGCGGGAGATGGGCAGTGTGGAACTGCTCTCCCGTGAGGGCGAGATTGCCATCGCCAAGCGCATCGAGGCTGGTCGTGAGACAATGATCCGTGCCCTGTGCGAAAGCTCGCTGACCTTTGAGGCGATCACTGTCTGGCGCGATGAACTGATGCAGGGGCGCGTTCTCTTGCGCGACATTATCGACCTTGATGCGACCTATGGCGGTGGTCCTGAAACCAAGCCGGACATGACCAAGCCGGAAGTCGCGGAGAAAATTCACAAGGAGCAGGAAGAGCGCGAGCAGGAAATTGCCGAGCGTCGTGCCAATGGTGAATATGTCGAGGATGACGAGGAAGATATCGACGAGGGCGCCTTGTCTCTGTCGGCCATGGAGGCTGAGCTTCGTGATGGCGTGATGGTCAGCTTTGACGAGATCGCCGGTGACTTCAAGAAACTGCGCCGTCTTCAGGACATCATGATTGAAGAGCAGCTGAAAGGTGATGATTTGTCACCGTCACAGATGCGTCGTCACAAGAAGTTGCAGAAGGACATTGTCGAGCGTGTACGCGCGGTTCGTCTGCATAACCATCGTATCGAAGCACTCGTGGAGCAACTTTACGAGATCAACCGTAACTTGATGGCCTTTGAAGGCAAGCTGGTGCGGTTGGCGGATACACACGGCGTGAACCGTCAGGAGTTTCTCGACGAGTATCTTGGTAATGAGCTTGATCCGGAATGGCTGGAACGTGTCACTGAGAAGGAAGGCCGGGGCTGGACGAGCTTTACCACGAAAGGCCGTGAGCAGATTGAATACTTGCGTGAGCAGATTGGCTTGCTGTCACAGGAAACCGGCCTGACAGTGAATGACTTCCGCCGTATTGTTCAGACCGTGCAGAAGGGTGAGCGCGAGGCCCGGATCGCCAAGAAGGAAATGGTCGAAGCCAACCTGCGCCTCGTTATTTCCATTGCCAAGAAATATACAAACCGTGGATTGCAGTTCCTTGATCTGATCCAGGAAGGCAATATCGGCCTGATGAAAGCGGTGGACAAGTTCGAATATCGGCGTGGTTACAAATTCTCGACGTATGCGACCTGGTGGATTCGGCAGGCCATTACGCGGTCCATTGCGGACCAGGCCCGGACAATCCGTATTCCGGTTCACATGATTGAAACGATCAACAAGATCGTCCGTACATCGCGTCAGATTCTGCATGAGATTGGCCGCGAGCCGACACCGGAAGAGTTGGCCGAGAAATTGTCGATGCCGCTTGAGAAGGTCCGTAAGGTGATGAAAATCGCCAAGGAGCCGATCTCTCTGGAAACGCCGATTGGTGACGAGGAAGATTCGCATCTTGGTGACTTCATTGAGGACAAGAACGCGATCCTGCCGATTGATGCCGCTATTCAGTCGAACCTGCGTGAGACAACCACACGGGTTCTGGCGTCCTTGACGCCGCGTGAAGAGCGTGTGCTGCGGATGCGGTTTGGCATCGGGATGAATACGGACCACACGCTGGAAGAAGTAGGTCAGCAGTTCTCCGTGACCCGCGAGCGTATCCGCCAGATTGAAGCGAAGGCTTTGCGTAAGCTGAAACACCCAAGCCGCTCACGCAAGCTGCGCAGCTTCCTGGATAATTGATCCTGCGGCAAGTGCCAAAGAACTCTGGTAGTGTCTCAGTTTGAAATTACTGGGCAGTTTCTGGCCCAAGGTCGCCAGTCAACGGCAGGAATTAGATGGCGGATTAATCTAATTACCGGACATTACCAAAGTAAACTTGGTAGCGCGCTACCAGAACAGAAGACGATTAAGGTATGTAGGTGGCTATTCGGATGTAGAAAGTAGCTTGTCATCAAGCTGTTTCAGGACTTCAGGCCAAGCAGCTTCGTGCTGTAATCTCGAATGTTCGTCTAGAAAGCCTTCATGAGAGAGCCGCAAATGAGTTCCGCTGCTATCTGGCCGTAATAAAACGCTAACAATGGTTTCTGCGCCTTTGGTGCCATCTGCTCCCGTAACCCAAGTCATTCTAATTAAACTATTTTCATTGAGTTCCAAAAATCTTCCATAGTGCGGATGACGTTCAGCTTCCTTTTTAGTCTCGAATTTATACTCTGTTTCGAAGAAAAACGGTGCATCGACCTTTGGATTCATGAGGACCGATCCGGGCGCGGCAAACCAGAGATCAAACTGCTCTGTCCAAGCGCGATATATGTCTTTGGGTGATGCCTGCATCCTTCGCTGAACCGTCAAACTTTCTGTGCGCTTTGAAAGGTCTGGTTCTCGAAAAACATCAACCATGATTCTAAATTTCCGCATCATTCGGCTTATTGCAAGTCTGGTGTGTAAATCTATACGGCCTGCTGGAAACTAAGTCCGTTTCTGCGCCCTCATCGGCCTTGAAGGACTTATCGCCAACCGACCACTTTTGGCCAGAAACGCCTAGTAATTTCAAGCTGACACACTACCAGAAATGCATAGAATAAAAAAAGCGGGGATTTTGTCTCCGCTTTTTTTATTGATAGGGGCTGGCATAGAACTTTGATGGATTTATCATGGCTCTATGCGTCTAAAGCACTCAAAACTAACGCATTTTCAGACTGATCGACTGCTTGAACACTTTGTTGCGGGGACACCTGCCCGCACAGCCTGTTTACTTGTTGGTTTGAACCGTAATTCCGTGACGGCGTTTTATCATAAACTCCGCCTGCTGATATCAGAGAAACTGACAGAGGAAGCGCAGGACCTGGCCGGGGAAGTCGAGGTTGACGAAAGCTATTTTGGTGGTGTCAGGAAAGGCAAGCGAGGCAGAGGGGCGGCTGGAAAGGTGCCCGTCTTTGGCCTCCTGAAGCGTGGCGGACGTGTCTATACGATCGCGGTCAAAGACACCAAAGCTGACACCCTGATCCCCATTATCGCCTGTAAAGTACAGCCTGACAGCATCGTCTATACCGACAGCTACCGCTCATATGATGTACTCGACATTACCGACTTTCACCATATGCGGATAAATCATTCGGAACTGTTCGCAGACCGGCAAAACCATATCAACGGTATCGAGAATTTCTGGAACCAGGCAAAAAGGCACTTACGCAGATATAACGGTATCCCCCGCCAGAACTTTGACCTGTTTCTCAAGGAGTGCGAATGGCGCTTCAATTATGGACCATCCGATCAGCTCTTGAAAACACTCAGAATATGGCTCAAACCATACGCACGGAAGTAAATCTTCTATGCCAGCCCCTATTGATATTCTGGATTTTGTAATCAGCAGCAGCTGGCTGGCTCGGCAGCGTCTGCACCGCCTGAGCTTGTCGCGAATGGCATGTCCGTGCCGCATCCTTGAAAGATGCCGTAATGGGTGTCCCATGTGCCAAGGAAGTCGAAATATTGGGCAAAGCGGGAGTCTTTCAGCATACGGTAGGTGTTGCCGCAAACCGGGAAGATTTTTCCTGGCTCGATCAGGTGATGCGCGTCGAGCTCGAAAAGTGACTCGGAGTGCTCAAGTTTGCCATTATAGATAACAGCCTGACCGTAATCCTCGCAAGCAGGCTCCAGCTCTTCGATGTTGAAGAGGCGGTAAGTCGCAGAGAAGAATTTTGCCTGACCCAGTTTTTCTATCAGTTTCGGGTGCTCAATCGCGAGCGGGCGATCTGTGACAAGACGCGGATCAGCGAAACCGGCCTGCTTGGACAGGTTGACGAAGTCATTCCAGTAGAGCGCACCGCCAAGGCATTCGCCATAAAGTACCGGATCATTCTTGATCTCGTCGGTCAGGCGGCGATCAGCGTACACATCCGAGAAGAAGAACTCACCGCCCGGCTTCAGCAGACGGCGGACACCTTCAAGAACGGCTGGCTTGTCCGTTGAAAGGTTGATGACGCAGTTTGAAACAACAACGTCAAAGCTGCCTGGCTCAAGGTCCAGTTCATCCAGCTTTTCTATATAGCCCTTGAGGAACGTCGTATTGCTGTAACCAAACTTCTCGGCGTGCCAGTCCTGATTATTGATGGCAACTTCCAGTTGCTCGTCCGTCATATCGACCCCGACAACATGGCCTTCCGGTCCGACAAGTTGGGCCAGTGCATAAACATCGCGACCGGAGCCGGAGCCAAGGTCCAGTACACGCGCGCCTTTCAGCGAAAGCGGGGCAATGAGGCCGCAGCCATAATACTTGGCCATCACTTCATCGCTGATATTCGAGAGCAGATTTTTGTGAAATGCAGGGATGTCCTCGACCGTGCAGCAGGCATCTGTCTTCAGGTCTTCCGATGTTGACAGAACCTTGCCGTAATACTCGCGTACAATCTGCTCGTTCATGAGATATCCTTCTCTCCAAATTCCAAGAATTACCATTAAAGCTGTTTCACCCCGTAGCAAGGAAAAAACAGGGTGTTGCACTATAACATATGCGCGAGTGCAGGCCGGAGGCTCCAAAACACCGAGTGCCGCCGCAATTTAAGGCCAATCAGGGCTCATCTTTCGTCCAAATGTCTCTATCTATTGAACTTTTCTGATTGTGACTGGTATTTGTCAACGAGATTGACTATGTACCGTTCAAACGAAATGCTGCACTGCGAAAGGGCTGTCAGATGCTCCTCAATATGCTCAAGGCCAAAATACACCGCGCCACAATCACGATGACAGATCTTCATTATGAGGGCTCCATTGCGATTGATAAGGACATCCTCGATGCGGCTGGCATTTATCCTTATGAGCATGTGGATATCTGGAATGTCACGAACGGCCAACGGCTGGCGACTTACGCGATAGAAGGCGAGCGCGGGTCCGGCTGTTTCATGCTGAACGGGGCAGCAGCGCGCCTTGCCGAACCCGGAGATAAAGTGATTATCGCAGCTTTCGCCCAGATCGAGGCAGAACAGGCAGCGAATTATCATCCGACTGTTGTGTTGATGGAAGACGACAACACCATTCAGAAAATAATCTGAATAACAGCATCAGGCGTTGCCAAGCAGCGCCACTTCGGGCCTATTCACCGCAAAATACGTAGTGAGGGCTCATAATGAAAAAACTTCTCAAATCCGTTCTTGTTGGCAGCGTCGCTGCTCTGGCTTTGACAGCCTGCGAGTCAACGCCGGCAGCTTCGACACAATCTGCCGATAAAGCCGCGATGGTGGCGCAGTCCCCATCAGCGGCGAATATCGAGCGGCACATCACTTTCCTCGCAGATGACGCTCTGAAAGGCCGGGAAGCCGGGACGGAAGGCTATCAGCAGGCTGCAGACTATGTGGCAGCGGAACTGGAGAAGCTGGGGCTTGAGCCGGCCGGGGATGATGGTAGCTGGTTCCAGCAGGTGCCGCTCAGAACGACCACGCGCGATATGGATGGCGCTTTCATGTCCCTGACAAAAGCGGGCGAGGCGCAGGAACTCACGCATCTTGATGATTACATCATCGGCTTCCCATCCAATGGCGAGGCGGATGAGATATCAGCCGAAATGGTGTTCGTCGGCTACGGCCTACAGGCGCCAGAGTTTGGTATTGACGACTACGCTGGTGTCGATGTTGAGGGCAAGATCGTCGTTGTCCTGCTTGGCACATCGGCTGACATGCCAAGCGAGGAAGCTGCGCATTATAATTCGACCAGAACACGCCGCCTGACAGCAGAAGCCAATGGCGCGGTGGGCATGATCTCTGTCTACGACAAGTCATCATCACAAAGATTTCCCTGGGACCGTGTGAAGCTGGGCGCAGGGCGTGCCAGTATGAGTTGGGTCAAGAAAGACGGCACGACTTTCACACCGGCCCCCGGTATCAGGGTGACGGCAACAATGTCACCGGACCAGGGCGCCATGCTGTTTGAGGGTGCAGAAATGTCCTATGCGGATGTTCTTGCGATGACAGACGAAGGGACCAATCGCCCGACTGCTTTTGAACTTTCCGGCAAGGCAACGCTGAAGTCCAAAGCTGTCAGCGAGCAGGTCACGAGCCCGAATGTGGTCGCCATTCTGCCCGGCAGCGATCCTGACCTGAAGGATGAATACGTTCTCCTGTCAGCGCATCTGGATCACACTGGTCAGCGTGAAAGCGATGATCCCGAGGCTGACACCATCAATAACGGCGCGCTGGATAATGCGTCCGGCATTGCCACCACCCTTGAGGCAACACGCATGCTTGGCGTGCTGGCTGAAGCTGGCAAGTTGCGCCGCTCTGTTATTGTCACAGCGGTGACGGCAGAGGAGAAAGGTCTTCTGGGGTCGGAGTATTATGCGAATTATCCGACCGTGCCATTGGACTCCATTGTCGCTAATGTCAATCTGGACATGCCGCTTATTACCTATCCATTTGTTGATGTAATTGCCTTCGGGGCTGACCACTCTTCTCTTGGAGAAACCGTGCGTGAAGCTGCTGCCAAAATGGACTTGGAACTGATCCCGGATCCAATCCCGCAGCTATCCATCTTTACACGGTCAGATCACTACCGCTTTGTTCAGCAGGGCATCCCGGCAGTGTTCCTGTTCCTGGGGTTCGGGAATGGTGGTGAGCAGGAGTTCAATGACTTCATGAACAATCGCTATCACCGTGTTGGGGATGATCTGAACCAGCCGCTCGATTTTGAGCAGGGCGCCCGTTTCGCCAAACTCAACTATCTGGTGGCCCAGTCTATCGCTAATGCCGATGAACGCCCGACATGGAATGAAGGCAATTTCTTCGGTGAATTGTTCAGTAAGGACTGAGCAGCAGGCCCTCAATAAAGAAAACGTTCTGCGGGGCCCAGTCCCCGCGGGTTCTTGAATTCCACCGTGTTCCGCTTCTTTTTGATGTCAAAAGCAGCGGTGACGAAAGCCGTATAGTCTCGCGACTCCACCGTATCGAGACCGATAAGTTCCGCGTGGATACGATCTTTTGTCACGGTCAGATCAATATATCCATGATGCTGCGGGTCGTAATAGCGCACGCAGTCATTATCCTTGGTGATAAGCAGCGCGAAATCCTTGGTGCCATCCCCCAAAAAGGCTTCGACCGTTTCTGACGTGATCGAGGTCGTGCCCAGTTCCACACCCATTTTCTGCTTGCCATCTGTATAGAGATCGTTGACCCAGAATTCATGCGCATCACCAGTGAGGACAACGAGGTCGTTGATGCCGTTTGCGGCCAGACGATCATAGAAACGCTCACGGGCGAAGGGGTAACCGCCCCAGGTATCAATGTAGAGCGGCAGGCCGAAAGCTGAATTGCGGACAAAATCACGGATGCCAGCCCAGGCAGGCTCAATCGCCTGCATCATCTCTTCCGAGGCATAAGGGGTCAGGTCTGGGCTGCGCACGTCAGCCAGCAATATCTGGTTGGCCAGCAGACGCCATGTCTGACCCTTTTCTTTTGAGGTTTTCAGGGCATCTACAACAAAGTCGAGCTGAGTGTCTCCAAGCAGATAACGATCCTCTGTTCCGACGATATTCTCCATGAAGTCATCAACATCTTCCTGCGAGCGGAAATCAGGCGAATACGCATCAATGTCGATTTGCTCTGCCCGCGCGGTCAGGCGCGTTTCGATGCTGACCAAGGTCAAAAGGTCTCCCCAGCTATATGATCTGTAAAGAGCTTCCAATGGCTTGCCCGGCGCAGGGTCTCGCACGGGCATCCACTCATAATATGCCTGCATGGCGACACGGCGGCGTTCCAGCCAGTCGCCTTCGTCAAGCTGGTGGTTTTCTGCGCCGCCTTCCCATGAGTTGTTGGCCACTTCATGATCGTCCCAGATGTGAATGGTCGGGTGTGCCGCATGAAGCGCCTGCAAGGCAGCATCTGACTTGTACTGGGCATGGCGCTGGCGATAATCAGCCAGCGTCAGAACTTCATGGGCAGGTTCATGCAGGCGCCCGAGTTTCTGAGCTGTCTCGCTGCCATAGCCGTCAGTGCCATACTCATAGAAGTAATCCCCGAGATGGATGACGGCATCCAGAGCTTCATTACGGGCTATGTGGTCATAGGCGTTGAAAAACCCGTGCTGCCAGTTGGAGCAGGAAACCACTGCAAATCTGGCTTCGTCTATGCTGGTCGCTGGCAGGGGCTTGGTGCGCCCGACAGGTGAAACGCTGCCATTGACCGAGAAGCGGTAGTAATAGGTCGCTCCGGGTGTCAGGCCTGTCGCGTTATGCTTGACGGTCCAGTCCTTGGCCGCGGTGGCAGATAGCTGGAGCGTCTGGCGGTCTGTGGAGAAGGCCTGGTCCGTTGCCAATTCAAGCGTGACGGGGAAGGCAGAAGATGAAGTTTCATCCTCTGGCGTTGCTCGCGTCCACAGGACAATGCTGGTGCTTGTTGGGTCGCCGCTGGCAACGCCGTGCTGAAATACACCCTCGGCAGTGCGTGCTGATGAGGTGAAGCTCTCATGTTTGTATTCGTTGGCGCATCCTGCTGCGCCAAGTGCAGCCGTGCCGAGCAGTGCCTGACGGCGTGAAATCTTGACCATATTCCCCTCGTGTTGGTTGCAACCACCATAAAAGCCGTGAGCCGTAATGTAAAAAGGACTTTTCGCGGCGATGATCACTCGAGAGATTGCAAATCATTTTCACCTGTGATTGTTTGCGGCCATGACAGAAAAATTGACACTCAGGAACCTGAAGCGTGGTGAAACCGGCATTGTTACCGGTTTTGTCAAGAACGATGCAATCCGCGAAGAAGAATTGCGTGAAATTGGTTTTGCCGAAGGGGATGAAGTGCAAGTGCTGGAATATGGCAGCTTTGGTCGCACCCCGATCTCGGTCCGGCTCAACAGAACGATCATTGCTGTTCGGGCAAATGAAGCACAGTCCATCGAGGTGAGCCGGGCATGACAACCGTTATAGAAAAGATCAGTACCGATCAGTCGAAGCCGCTGCAGGCAACAGACAGTTTTACCGTCGCGCTGGTTGGGGCGCCAAATTGCGGCAAGTCCACACTTTTTAATGGCCTGACGGGCGGGCGCGCTAAAGTTGCCAACTATACAGGCGTCACGGTGGAAACAAAGCAGGGCTCCTTCCGGACGCCGGGCGGGCGGCAGATGTCTCTCATTGATCTGCCCGGTGTTTACGGTCTCTCCGGCAAGACAGCAGACGCCAAGGTTGCGCTGGATGTCATCCGGGGGCAGGCGAGTGAAATGCGTCAGCCCGATGCGATGCTTGTGGTGATAGATGCGGCGCAGTTGCGCACGCACCTGCAAACAGCCCTGCAGATGCGTCAGATTGGTCTGCCGATGATCGTTGTCCTGAACATGGTCGATCTGGCCCGGCGCGATGGTGTAGAACTTGATATTGATAAACTTCAGGCGCGCCTTGGTGTGCCGGTCATTCCTTGCACGGCAACGCGCAAGGCCGGTCGTGAAGCCGTGCTGAATGCCCTCGACGAACTGGCCGCTGCGCCTTCCGCTCAGGTGGCAGTTGAGGCAGCGCCGCTGAAGCAGGTGCAACAGGAAGCACGTCAGTTGTTTCAGGATGTGGTGCTGCAAGAGCCAGCACTCAACAAACTGACGCGCAGCCTTGATGGGATATTTCTTCACCCCTTGTCCGGCCTGTTGATTTTTACCGGCATCATGTTTGTCATGTTTCAGTCCGTTTTCAGTTGGTCGGAGACGCCCATGGGCTGGGTTGAAGGATTGATCGCTTTCTTGAGCGATATTGTGGTTGGCATCACGCCGGACAACTGGCTGCGTTCGCTGTTGGTTGATGGCATTATCGCCGGTGTCGGCAGTGTCATTATCTTCCTGCCACAGATCATCATCCTTTTCCTGTTTATCCTGTTCCTTGAAATGACCGGCTACATGGCGCGGGCGGCCTTCCTGATGGATGAACTGATGCTGCGGGTGGGTTTGAACGGGCGCGCATTTATTCCTCTGCTTTCAAGCTTTGCTTGTGCCATTCCCGGCATGATGGCGGCGCGCACGCTGGAAAGCGAGAAAGACCGGTTGACCACGATCATGGTCGCGCCACTGATGACCTGTTCCGCGAGATTGCCCGTTTATACGGTCATTATTGCGGCCTTCTTCCCGGCAGAGACGGTGGCAGGGTTTCTCAACCTGCAGGGTCTGGTGATGTTCGGGCTTTACTTTGCCGGTATCATCAGCGCGATTATTGTCGCTTTCGTCTTGCGTAAGACCCTCACGAAGGGTCGGGCGCAGCCATTGTTGATGGAATTACCGACCTACAAGTTTCCGGATTTGAGCGAGCTGCTCCTTGGCCTCTGGCAACGCGCCAAGATATTCCTGCGTCGGGCCGGGACGATCATCTTTGTTGTTTCAATCGTTCTATGGGTCCTGACGGCGTATCCGGGGGACAGTCTTGAGACAAGTTTTGCCGGTATGATCGGCTCTGTGTTGTTGCCTGTGTTCGAGCCTATCGGGTTCAATCTGGAAATTGTCATCGCGCTGGTGCCCGGCATGGCCGCGCGTGAAGTGGCCGTGGGGGCGTTGGGCACGGTTTACGCCGTGCAGGGGGCCGAAGAAAATATGGACGGGCTGGCAGAAGTATTGCGCAGTGCCTGGTCATTCCCGACAGCGCTGGCCTTCCTCGCTTGGTACGTATTTGCCCCGCAATGTATCTCGACGATTGCGGTGGCGCGGCGCGAGATGAACAGCTGGGGCTGGACATGGCTCATGGTCGCGTATCTGTTCGCGATGGCTTATATCGCGGCTGGCGGCACGTACTGGATTGCCAGCGCCTTGATGTAGGGCTTGCCCCGGCGATAGCAGAAACCTGCCAGCAAGCGTTCGCTGCTGGCAAAACCATGCGCGCCAGTGCCGAGCGTCATCAGAAATTGGCTATTGTTTACAGCGCCTTGTGGGCTGCTTTACGTTTTCGGCGAAAGGCGTATGACCTGCTTTTTCGGAAGACCGAGGTTCCATGTTTGATCGTGCGGAAGCCATAGACAAGGCGTTCAGGGAGCGTGTCACGAAAGGTGACTTGCCGGAGCCCGTCAGTGATCTGAAATATGGCCGTGCGGGTCTGTCAGCAACTGATCTGATTGACCTTTACGAAACGCAGGTCATGAGCCGCCAACTCGATCTCATGGCGCGGCGTTCCAAAGGACGGACATTTTACTCCATCGGCTCCTCGGGCCATGAGGGGACTGCGGCCATCGCAAAGGCTGCGCGGGTCAGCGATATGGCGTTCCTGCATTATCGAGATGCAGCGTTTCTGATCCAGCGCCGCCGGGACAAGGGCGGCGCCTCTGTTTTGTATGATATGATGCTGTCCTTTGCGGCCTCCAGCGATGACCCTGTATCCGGTGGGCGGCATAAAGTGCTGGGTGGCAAGGATGTTTTTGTGCCGCCACAGACCAGCACGATTGCTTCCCATCTGCCCAAGGCGGTTGGGGCAGCCCATGCTGTTGGTCTTGCCCGCAAGTTGCACCTGGAAGATGCGACGCTGCCGCATGATGCGGTCATTGTCTGCTCTTTTGGCGACGCTTCTGCCAACCATTCGACGGCACAGGGCGCAATTAACAGTGCGGCCTGGGCAGCGTTCCAGAATGCGCCAATGCCAATCGTTTTCGTGTGTGAAGATAACGACATCGGTATTTCTGTCCGTACACCACAAGGGTGGATCAGGGCCAGTTACGAGAATCGCCCTGGCCTGAAATACATGGCCTGCAATGGCCTTAGCCTTGCAGATACGTATGCAACAGCCAGCAGGGCTTTCACTTACGCGCGCTCCTTGCGCAAGCCCGTCTTCCTGCATGTGAAAACAGTGCGCCTCATGGGCCATGCTGGCGCTGATATTGAAGCCTCATATTCGGATGTCGCAAAAATCGAAGCTGTCGAGGCGCAGGACCCGTTATTGCAAACTGCTTCCGAGATATTACGCCATGGTCTTCTTGATGCTGAGGAAATTCTCAACATTTATGATGAAACGGCAAGGCGCATACAGCGTGTCGCAGAAGAAGCGTTTTTGCGTCCGAAACTTGAGACTGCCAGCGCGGTGATGGAAACCATCATCCCTGCACCGGATGAAACGAGGCAGCAAAAACCGGCATCACCGCAACAGCGCAAGGCCATGTGGGGGAGAGAAGCGACAGCTCACGCAAAACCACAGCCCATGGCGCGTCATATCAATAACGCGCTGGCTGATCTCATGCTGGATTATCCGCAGGCGTTGGTATTCGGGGAGGATGTGGGTCGCAAGGGCGGTGTCTATTCCGTGACGACGGGCCTGCAAAAGAAATTCGGTCCGGCGCGGGTGATGGACACGTTGCTCGATGAGCAAACCATTCTGGGGCTTGCCATCGGTGCGGCGCATAACGGGTTCCTGCCGATCCCGGAAATCCAGTTCCTTGCTTATGTCCACAATGCGGAGGATCAGATCCGGGGGGAGGCGGCAACTTTGTCGTTCTTCTCCAACGGGCAATACACGAACCCCATGGTGATCCGCATTGCGGGACTGGGGTACCAGAAAGGCTTTGGCGGGCATTTCCATAATGATAACTCCCTGACGATTTTCAGGGATATTCCGGGCGTGATCGTTGCCTGTCCTTCGAACGGGCCTGATGCTGCAAAAATGCTGCGTGAATGTGTGCGCCTTGCGCATGAAGAACAGCGCGTGGTGGTTTTTGTCGAGCCCATTGCTCTCTACATGACAGCGGACCTGCATGAGGAGGGCGACAAGGCGTGGCTCGCCCCTTATGCCTCGCCAGAAGATGGTGATGAGATAGCATTCGGTGAGCCGAACGTATTCGGTCGTGGTACGGATTTATGTATTCTCACTTATGGCAACGGCTATTACCTGTCGCGCAAAGCGGCGCAGCTTTTGGCGGACAAACATAATCTGAAAGTGCGCGTTGTCGATCTGCGCTGGCTGCAACCTCTGAATGAAGCTGCCATTCTGAAGCAGGCCCGCGCCTGCAAGCATACGCTGATTGTCGATGAATGTCGCGAGACCGGCTCGCTCAGCGAGCAACTCATGGCGCTTTTGGTCGAGAAAAAATATGCCAGACCAGTGGCGCGCGTGACTGCTGAAGACAGCTTCATCCCGCTTGGAAAGGCCGCCACTGTCACGCTGCCTGATGTTGATCGTATCGCTAAAGCGGCACGGTCCCTGACAAAGGGAGCAGGCAAATGAGCAGGAAAGAGACAGCAGTTGTTATCTGTCCCGGGCGCGGCACGTATAACGCCAGCGAACTTGGCTATTTACGCCAACATCATGCCGCTAAATCAGATTTCCTCGCGCTTGTTGACAACATCAGGGGAGCAAAACAGCAAACCCCCGTCACCGAGCTTGATGGCGCAGAGAAATTCCGTATGGGGACTCATACGACTGGCGACAATGCTTCGCTATTGATTTTTGCCTGTGCCGTGGCGGACTTTCTGGATATTCGCGAGCGTTATGAGATTGTGGCGATCACTGGTAATTCCATGGGCTGGTATCTGGCGCTGGCTTGTGCCGGGGCCTTGTCACTGGAAGATGGTGGCTTGCTCGTGAATGAAATGGGCACCCTGATGCATGAGCAGGGCGAGGGCGGTCAGATCGTCTATCCCATCGTGAATGATGACTGGCAACCTGATGCAGCGCGATTGCAGCTTGTAGAAGATGTGCTTCGTGAAGCGGCTGTGCAGGACAACATGACTGTCGCAATTTCCATTCGGCTCGGGGGCATGATTGTGTTTGCAGCAGATGAGGCTG
>JALEGJ010000112.1 GCA_022763115.1 Aquisalinus sp. | reverse complement strand
CCTTTGCTGACCTTGATCTCGATCTTGCCATTGTCATCGCATATGGGCTGATCCTGCCGAAAGCTATTTTGGAAAGCCCGCGCCTTGGCTGCATCAACCTACATGGCTCCCTGTTACCGCGCTGGCGTGGCGCAGCTCCAGTACAACGCGCCATCATGGCCGGAGATAAAGTCACAGGTGTTCAGTTGATGCAGATGGAGCGTGGCCTGGATACTGGCCCGATCCTGTTGTCGGAAACGGTCGAAATTCTGAACACCGACACGAGCGATACGCTCCACCGGAAAATGTCACGTATTGGGGCAGATATGCTGCCCCGCGCGCTCGCCGCATTGTCACGGGATGGCTTGATACCAACACCGCAAGCGGCAGAAGGGGTGACGTATGCAGAGAAAATAAGCCCGGAAGAAGCACGCATAGACTGGGAATCTCCGGCGAGTGTTGTGGACTGCCATATTCGTGGGCTGTCAGCATTTCCCGGCGCCTGGTTTGAGATAGCGAATACGGAAGGTCAGCCGATACGCTGCAAGGCATTATTGTCACGGTTGGCGCGGAACGACACATCCGAAAAACCGGGCACTATCGTAACAGCCGATACGGAAATTACTGTGGCTTGTGCGAATGGAGCCGTTGTACTGGAAAAACTCCAGCGCGCTGGCAAAAGCGCGCAAAAGGCAGACGAGTTCCTGCGGGGGTTTCCGTTGCGCTCAGGCGAAGTCCTGTCCTGACCCATGCCGAGATACAAACTGATACTGGAGTATGACGGCACACCTTTTGTCGGGTGGCAACGCCAAATCAACGGCCTGTCCGTCCAGCAGGTTCTGGAAGAGGCTGCCGAGAAATTATCCGGACACAGCGTGACGGCTGCGGGCGCTGGCCGTACTGACACGGGCGTGCACGCACTGGGCATGACCGCTCACGTTGATCTTGAAAAGAGTTTTGCTCCTGACAGAGTGCGCGATGCCCTGAACCATCATCTGCGACCACATCCGGTTGCTGTGCTCAGTGCCGAGGAGGTGGGTGATGATTTTCATGCCCGCTTTTCGTGCTTCAGGCGTCATTATCTTTACCGCATCACCTGTCGGCGCGCACCGCTTGCCCTTGAGGCTGACAGGTTATGGCAACGGGGCTACCAACTAGACATCGAAGCCATGCAAGCTGCCGGGCAATATCTCGTAGGTAAACATGACTTCACGACGTTTCGCTCTACCCAGTGCCAGGCCGCATCTCCAGTTAAAACACTTGAAACACTGACCGTGGCCGAAAGAGCTGAGGACATAGAAATCCGCTGCTCTGCACCATCGTTCTTGCATAATCAGGTACGCTCATTCGTCGGCACGCTTGAACGGGTTGGCGCTGGTCGTTGGGCACCCGAGAGAGTACGCATCGCGCTGGAGGCGAGAGACAGATCAGCCTGCGGCCCTGTGGCACCGCCGCATGGTCTGTACTTTGTCAAAGCAGATTACCCGCCATCAGATCAGTAATCGAAGTCCGGACTGGGCTGGAAGACAGAGGCGGGTAGCTGGACCTGACCCTCTTCCTCCGGATCGGGCTCCGGTTCCGGAGCCGGTGCGGGACGTGCAGTAGGCGCTGGAGCTGCAGAAGCTTGAGCCTGAGCGCGGGCATTTTGCATTTGTTGACGATAGGCAACCATCACCGGATGATCATTGTTCGGGTACGCGCTTTGCAGTTTCTGACCGCATGTCACAGCGCGCTGACCAAGGAAATTCATCGCCTTGTTAATGTCATCAGGCGAGGTTGAGCGGTTTTCCAGATCCACACCCTGCTGTTTGGCATCAGCGACCAGTGGGTCGAATTGCGCGTTGACCCTGCCGGAGAGACTGTCAGGTCCGGCTCCTGGCATGGCCTGCTCAAGCTCAGCTTTCCACATGAGAACATTCATCGTGCTGGTGAAATAGTCCTGCGCCAGCTTCTCATCCAGCTGTTGGACATTGACCATGAACCATTTTGTATAGTCTTCCTGTGTCGGAAACTGGGCCTTCATCTCATCGGGCATCTGCGAGTAGACAGCCAGACGCATTTCAGTCTGCAATGCAGCCATCACAGCGATACATTTGGAGGATTCGTCCGCCGAGAAGTTGGCCGCTTGCGCGCTGACGGGCACCAGGCAAGCCGCTACACCAAGCGCGGTGATTTTTTTCATCATATTTTTCATGGTCACTCCTTCATACTGACTGAGGCCGATTCAGAGCCGGTCCGTGACATTAACCATCCTTTACCGGACTGCCCGGCTTCTGGCCACCTCAAAACTTGGTAAGGCGAGATCTGACCCTGGAAAATGGCTGTTCTGAGGCACAGGTTCAGGACTGTGCATCACTCTCCTGAAAGTGATCCATGCAGCCAGACGCCAAGGTCTGCAATCGTCAGGCTGACCAGGAAGGTCGCGAGGAAAATGATAATGACAACACCCAAAGTGGGGCCGACTTCGCTATCCAGAGATGCCCGAATGAGCCGCCAGCGCAGAACGAACCAGAATACCTGCAAACCAAATGAAAATACTACAAGCATTTCAACAGCTTGCGTCACAGACGCTAGCATCAGGAAGCCAAAATTAATGAGATTCAGCAATAAGGCAGACCAGTTGTAGGAGACAATGAGCGGCGCGACCTGGCCCGTCGCCCCAATTTGACGGGCAAAACCGACCAGCAAGAACAGTGTCAGCGACCAGATACTGAGAAAGATCACACTCTGCAGCACAAGGCCGTAGACCAATGGCAAATCCGGCAGGTCCAGATCCTGCGTAGACCGCAGGAGATTTTGCGCCAGTTCCGACGAGACCGCCACCAGCACCAGACATAACGGCACTGCCCAGAATGACCGGAACACACCTTCCTCTGTCGTATCCAGTGAGGATCGCCAGTCTTCATCCCGCAACATGGCGAATACGGCCCGAAACTGCTCCCCGATGTAAGCAGGTGAAATCATGATGCGCCGTCAAAATAGTCCTGCAACAGACGCAGATAAATCCGCTGCAGGCTGTGCATATCGGCAATTGCAACGCGCTCATTGACCTTGTGCATGGTGGCGCCGACCAAGCCGAACTCCGCAACGGGGGCCGCCAGATGCAGGAAGCGGCCATCGGACGTGCCACCACTGGTGGACAGCTCAGGTTTGCGCCCGGTCACCTCTTCGACAATCTGCGAAATCAACAGCGGGAAATTCTCATCGCTGCTGAGAAATGCCTCACCCGAATGACGTCCTTTGAGCTCCCAGCGAATGTCATCGCCAGCAGATTCGGCAATCACCTCGCGCAGATGCGCATCAAGTCCGGCACCCGTCCAGGTCGGGTTGAAGCGCACATTGAAGCGTGCGCTGGCCCAGCCCGGAATGACGTTCTCCGCCAGAGGCGGTGTGGTCAGGGCGCTGAATTCCAGATTGGAGGGCT
>JALEGJ010000111.1 GCA_022763115.1 Aquisalinus sp. | reverse complement strand
CGCAAGGCTTCGGGGAGGATGGTGCCGAATTTGAGCCGGGCGATAATCTCAGGAAACATCTCGACGCCCTGGAAACCCAGATGCGCGAAGCCGCCTCAAACCTCGAATTCGAGGAAGCCGCGCGCCTGCGCGACGAAATCAAGCGCCTGCAGGAAGTGGAGCTCACCATCGCCGCAGACCCCCTCGCCCGCCAGTCCGCTGTCGAGCAATCCATCACCGACAAATCCGATGGCCGCATCACCAAGTCCGAAGGTACCGTCAGCACCCTGACCTCAAAACCAAAGGGTGCAAGCAAGCCGAGAAAGAAGCGGACCAGAAAGGGGCCTTAAAGATGCAAAACAACCTCACCGCTCTATTTGCTTTAGCCTTCCTGTGTTCTGCTTGCAGTACGTCTGCCGAAAAATATCAAGATTCAGATTTGAATTATTGCGTTACGAACGCAGACTTAATCGTGTCAGCCGCGCCAGGTGCAGCAATTCATGAGGAACTAAAGATACACCATTGCAATTACATCCAAAGCGGGGGTGACAAAAAAATCATCACTGTGGATACTATAGGCGAAAGCTACACCTACGAGGACGAAGTCCGTTTGGGCGGAAAGGTGTATATGGAGTATAGATTTCAGAAGACATATGATCTCCTCCTGATTTCTTACGGGTACGATGTTTTCACCGATAATGGTGCCGAATTTGACTATCTCTTATATGAAGTTGGCGGTCGAGGCTTGATAGAGGAGGGTACTTGGGTAGGTAGACCTTTACTGTCTGATGTCTTGAGCGAATAAGAAGTTTCTATCTCCCGCATTGCCACGGCTTGAGATAAGTAAGGAGTTATCTGTGTTACAATTCGATTGGGAAGAGGTGAACGGATTGACTGTAACCGAAATTCTGGCAGATCACCCGCGCAAAATGTTAAATGGAAAATTCTCCGCAGAAGCTTTGTACTTTGTAAGCTCGACCGGCATCATTGAGATAGTTGTAAATTGGGATACAGATGAGCTTATCATCCGATTATTGAAAACCCTTGGCAATAAGCGCTTTCTGACTGACATTAACTCTCAATTCAATCTTGTTGGCAAAAGACTAGCTTGGTCTTGGCAAGCAAAAAACTACCTCGGTTACTCGGACATGTTCCTACTAGCCTTCGGTGATGTTGTTCCGGAAGCGTTGCAACCCCAACTTGCTTTTATCGGAGAAGCATCATCTATTGCAGTTCTAAGTATGTCACCATTACTTATGACTGAGCCCGCCCCGAAATGAGTTCATTTTTCTAGCAATGATACACTACAACGGCCAGTCGAACGCATGGACGCTGGTGGAAACCTTTAGCGCTGATCTATATCAACAGACTATCAATCCACCACTACCAGCGCCAAACCATCATACCCTTTCGCACCAACGGTCTGCAAAGCTGAAACTGATACACCTTCCAATTCTGCAAAATGATCAAGAAACTGCTGCACACCTATAACGCCAGGGTCATCGCACTCGACCTCAAGAACACGCCCACCGCGTACCACATTATCAAAAACCATCAGTGTACCGGCCCGCGACAGCTTCAAACACAGTTTCAGATATTGCAGGCTCGACATCTTATCTGCATCAACAAAAATAAAATCGAACGGCGGAGTGTCATAGTCAACCAAACGGGCCAGCACATCAGCTGCCCGCCCCTCAATAACGCGCACTCGATCTGACAATCCTGCCGACGTGATATTTTGTTCAGCTATACCTACAGTTGGCGGATCAACTTCTATCGTAATCAACTCGCCATCCTCAGGCAACGCCCGCGCCATCCAGATTGTGGAATATCCGCCGAGAGTCCCAATTTCCAATATCCGTTTGGCCTGTGTTGATTTTACAAGGATTTGCAGGAGAGCCCCCAATAAGGGCGACACAGCAATCGGCTCCAATCCAGCTGCGTCACTTTTTAACAGAGTTCCTTCCAGTACAGGGTCATCACGCAATAACTTTTCTTCCAGGAATATGTCCACACTGGCTGCCAAGTCCAGATCACCCTCAGATCGCTTCAACATCTTAATTCAGCGCTCCATAATCAATCGGCTTTGTCCGATCCAGAAACTGCTCCGCAGGCGGCATTGGGTACTTCAAGCCTGACCCACAGTTGAACAGCACCACCCGATCTTGCCGAGACACGCGGCCATCCATCAGGGCTTGCTGATAGGCCGCGAAGGTCGCTGCCCCTTCCGGGCACAGAAGAAACCCGTCCTTGCGCGCCACATCCCTGTGCGCCTGGTCAATCGCCTCATCAGTCACCGCAATGGCAAAGCCGCCACTTTCGCTTACCGCCCGCAGGATCAGGAAATCGCCCACGGCCACCGGCACACGAATGCCGCTGGCGATGGTGTGCGCGTCATCCCAGAGCGGCGCATGTTCCACGCCTTCCTCGAAGGCTTTGACAATCGGCGCACAGCCCGTCGCCTGTACTGCCACCATGCGCGGGCGCTTTGCTCCGATCCAATCGAGCGCCTCCAGTTCGGCAAAGGCTTTCCACATGCTGATCAACCCGGTGCCGCCGCCTGTGGGGTAGAAAATAACGTCCGGCACATCCCAGCCAAGCTGCTCGGCCAGTTCCAGCCCCATGGTTTTCTTGCCTTCAATCCGATACGGCTCTTTCAGGGTACTGACATCATACCAGCCCATCGGCTCCTTGCCCTCACCGACAATCTTGCCGCAATCATTGATAAGCCCGTTCACCCGCCAGACCTTCGCCCCCTGCAAGGCGATCTCGCGTACATTCACTTCCGGCGTATCCTCCGGACAGAAGACGTAAGACTCAATCCCGGCCCGCGAACAGTAAGCCGCCAATGCGGCGCCGGCATTGCCATTGGTCGGCATCGCCGCTTTGGTGATGCCGAGTTCCTTCGCCATTGACACCGCCATGGCAAGCCCGCGCGCCTTGAAAGACCCGGTGGGAAGCCGCCCTTCATCCTTGACGATTATCTCCCCTGCTCCCATCTCGCGCTCAAGATTGTTGAGCCGAACCAGCGGGGTCATCGCTTCCCCCAGCGAGACAATGTTCCGGGTATGGCGAACCGGCAGCAGTTCGCGATACCGCCAGAAGTCGTGGGTGCGGTCAGCAAGATCATCCCGCGACACAGCCGCTTTCACCCCTGACAGATCATAGCGCACCAGCAAAGGCCGCCCCTCCCGCGAAAGCCCATGCACTTCATCAGCCGCATAATCATCAGCCCCGGAAATCGAGCATTCCAGATTGGTGACAAAGGTCGGTCGATCTGTTGTCAGATTATCTTCCAGCATCAGGCTCTCCTCAGGTCTTAGCCCTAATAACCGATGGCGTTGCCATCCTTGCGCATCTCTGTCGCCCCGACATAAACGCCGGTCTCGGGATCGCGCATGATCGCCTGATAGCCACCGAAGATAACGCCATTTTCGACCACTTTCACATTATGCCCCATCGCCTTCAGACGTTCGACCGTCTCGGCTGGTACCCCCGCTTCCACATTGAGCGTGCCGAGAAGGTCCGTGCCCGTGCCCGTCGGCGTCGAGCCACCATCATGGTTGAGCCGCGCGGCATCACCGGCTTCCTGCACATTCATGCCGTAATCCACCAGATTGACCATGATCTGGATATGCCCTTGCGGCTGCATGGCCCCGCCCATCAAGCCAAAGCTGAGCCACGGCTTGCCATCCTTCATCAGGAAAGCCGGAATAATCGTGTGGAAGGGCCGCTTGCCCGGCGCATAGACATTCGGATGATCCGGGTCGAGAGAGAACAACTCGCCTCGATCCTGCAGCATGAAGCCAAGCCCGTCCGGCACCAGGCCCGAGCCCATGCCGCGATAATTGGATTGAATCAGCGAGACCATCATGCCGTTTTTGTCCGTCACCGTCAGATAGGTCGTGTCGCCCTCGCCTTCCAGTTTCGGCTCTCCCGGCTTCGGCATCGTCATCGCTTTGTCCGGATCAATCAGCGCAAAGCGCTCCCGGCCATAGTCATCCGACAACAACCACTCGACGGGAATGTCTGCAAAATCCGGGTCTGCGTAAAACTTCGCCACGTCCTCAAAGGCCAGACGCTTGGCTTCCGTGATATAATGCAGCACTTCCGCTGACCCGCGCGGCCATTTCGCAAGATCAATATTCTTCAGGATGTTTGCCATCTGCAGGGCCGCAAAGCCCTGCCCGTTCGGCGGCAACTCGCAGATATCCACGCCATCGCGATAGCCGACGCAGCCAACCTCAACCCATTCAGACGTATGCTGTGCAAAATCCTCATAGCGCAGCGTCCCGTCAATGCGCTTCATATAGGCATCCATGGCTTTCGCAATCTCACCCTTGTAAAACGCATCACGCCCGCCTTTGGCAATTTTGCGATAGGTCTCGCCCAGATCCGGGTTGCGGAAAATCTCGCCTTCGCGTGGTGCGTCGTCTTTGAAATAGGTCGCCCGCGCATTGTCGAACTCCTCGATCATATCAAGGCTCTGTTCAAAGCGCGCTAGATTGCGCCCGAAGTAATAGCCAATCACGGGGGAGACCGGGAACCCGTCCTCGGCATACTGAATAGCGGGAGCAAGCACGTCTTCCATAGACAAAGAGCCAAAGCGATCATGCAACTCGAACCAGCCATCAACTGTGCCCGGCACGGAAACCGGCAGACTGCCAAAAGGCGGCAAGCGATTAGCCCCGTCCAGTCTCTCAATCAGGTCATCGTAAGACATACCGAGCGGGGAGCGACCGGAGGCATTGAGACCATAAAGCTGCTCTGTTTCCGGGTCCCAGACGATTGCGAACAGATCTCCGCCGATCCCGTTGCCCGTTGGCTCCATCAGGCCAATCGCCGCGTTCGCTGCGATTGCGGCATCCACCGCGCTGCCGCCCTGTTTGAGCACATCTATCGCCACCTGGCTTGCCAGCGGATGCGCCGTCGCCGCCATCCCGTTTTCTGCATAGACAGGACTGCGCGACCACGCCTCCCCGACGGGCCGACCGCCCGGACCAATACCATACGCGTTTTTCTCTGACGCCAAGGATGACTCACTCATTATCCCGACTCCCATCAACATTACCGCTGCAAATCTGGTGAATTTCTTCATGTCACACCTCCATTGCGGCGGAGTTTACGGCTTTCGGCAGCGCTGTCACCCTGCCCGGCATAATCGTGATGCATCACGAAACTGCAACTTGCGCTGGTCATCACCCCCCGCAAGCACCTAGCGTGTGCGAAAAAGTGAGGAAACATGACTTACTCGGATGCCACTTTCGCCAATCAGACCTGCGTCATTACCGGGGCCGCATCAGGCATAGGCCGCGCGCTGGCCGTGCGTCTAGGCAAAGCCGGTGCGATGCTCGCCCTGTCGGACGTGAATGAAGAAGGTCTCGCAGAAACCGCAGAGCT
>JALEGJ010000110.1 GCA_022763115.1 Aquisalinus sp. | reverse complement strand
TTTGAAAGGGAGCAACCATTCCTGCAAGTCTTCTCCTAATCATCGCAAATCCTCGCTGCGCCAAAATGGCGATATTAATGGGTCCTGACCCTAGGTCTTCAGCTATCCGCGAGATACTGACCGGCCAGCCACAGGCGGGCGTTATACTGCTCGCTGAACGGGAAAACCTTCGACTGCGTGCCGGATGCCCGCAAGATCAGGCTGTAAATACCGGCTACGATCTTGCGGTCTGAAACGATGGCGTATTTCTTCAACCGCTTCATCAGCCGGGCAAACTCTTCGGCCTCGACGCCAGCTTCTTCCAGATGCGTATTCATGCCCGTTGAGATGGCAATCCAGTTGCCCCAGCCTTTGTGCACCGTTTCAAGCACATAGAACTGAGGATGCTGCCGCGCCATTTCCAGATAGGCCGCGAGTGTCTTGCCCAGATCTGCTGTTTCATAACGATCATAGACCTCGATTTCGAGGATCGCCTGATGGTGATCGAAACGGATATCAATCATTTTGGCCCCATTCTTTTGCAATGACTTAGGTAGTGCCCGTTGCCGCGCATGCAAGGCGGATTTCGTTGCGTAGAGATACTCAATTCTGTATTGTTCGCGGGAATAACGTGTCTGCAAGCGGCCTGAAATTATCGTTGGCAGGCGCATAACCAGGGATAAAACTGATGAAAAAACTCCTTACACTCATTATCGCCTCCGTTGGCCTTGTGTTCGTCGGGCCTGCCCTCGCAGAGGAAGCTGAAAGCCGCTCCGCAGCCGAGATCGTCAGCGCTGAACCGGAAAAAACAGGCCGTATCATTCAGGCGAGTGTGGATGGTATGCATTGCGAGAATTGTGCTGACTCCATTTCCAAAGTCATTCTGCGCGAAGAGGCCGTGGAAGCCGTTGAGGTCAGCGTTGAGGCAAAAGTCGTCACGATTACCGTGAAGGAAGGCATGAGCCTGTCTGACGAGGTTGTCGAGAAGGCTATCTTCTGGGCCGGTTATGACATCGCCGAAATTACACGTGCCTGATAGCAGCTCTCTTAGAAGAGATGCAGGCAATGAGACCAGTTTGCAACGCTGCCCGCAGACTGCTAGATAAAGACTGATGAAAGTACTTCTGATCCTCACCAGCCTGCTCTGGATGCTGAGCATGAACGTCTCTGCGGCAGACATACATGATCTGTTCAGCTGTGGTGAGATGACGGGAGCAGATACTATGGTCGAAGTCATGACTGACCATCATGGGCCAGAGCATAATGAGCCTGGCCATAACGGCCATGATGAAGATTGTGGTGATGGTTGCTGCGACGGTGCCTGCCTGTGCAAAGTCGCTGGCAGCAGCATGTCTGCCCTGCCGTTTACTCATGGCCAGTCAATCCTCTCAGCTTCGCCTGACGCCCTTGCTGCGCAACGTGCTGACAGCTTCAATGAAGCACTGCACTTGTTGACCGACCCGCCTCCTCGCTCCCGTTCCTGAACTCTGACTCCAGAAAATCAGTAACAGGAACAAGGAACTGAACTCATGAAGAAATTATGTGCTGTCGCCCTTGCAGGGGTGATGGCGTTACAGGCTGCCCCTGCCGGGGCGCGCCCGGTGTCCTATCCGCAAGGCTGGACGCTGATGCAGATGAATGAAGCCGAAGCCAACTGGCTGCATCTGCACTACACAACGGACCCGAGAACCTCGATCGGTCTCAAGATCGAGAACCAGGGTTATGCGGACCATGTTTTCGTCGGCGGGCAATATAACCGCCTGCTGAAACGGTGGAACGCCCCGAACTCCCAGGGCAACACTTACCTCAAGCTGGGGCTTGGCGTTGCGGATGGTGACTTCAATCACGCGCTTGATGCGACGAAAGCCGCCGGCTTTGTCCGCTTTGCGGCTGATTGGGAAACCCGCCGCTGGTTCACCGCCGCGAATGCAAGTGTCTATGCCCGCGAAGGCAAAGCGATGACCAGCCAGAAGGCACGCCTTGGCGTTGCACCTTATGTAGCGGACTTCGGCGCCTTGCATACCTGGCTGATGGTGGAGGGAAACTGGACCCAGAACCGCGACGCGGACCAGGGGCAGGATGCTTTTACCGTCACCCCGCTGGTGCGCTTTTTCAAAGGCAACAGCCTGCTGGAAGTGGGGTATTCATCCAATGATGAACCGCTTTTCAACTTCGTCTATAGATTTTAAGCACAAGGACCTAAATCCATGAAAGAAACTTCAATATTTACCACATTCGCCACTACCATTCTCGCGGTCTCTGCTGTTTGGTTGGCCGCTCCTGCCCTAGCGGAGGAAGCTGAAACACGCCTTGCTGCCGAGATTGTCGCCGCTGAGCCCGCATTGGAAGGCAGGGTAGTTCAGGCCGAAGTGATCGGCATGGTCTGCGACTTCTGCGCTCAATCTCTCAAGAAAGTCCTTGGGCGGAAAGATGCTGTAAGCTCTGTTGATATCAGCCTGGAGACCAAGTTGATTACCATCATCCTGAATGAAGGCATGGCCTTGTCAGATGAAGAAATCGCAGAAGCTGTAAATTGGGCAGGTTATGAGCTTGCCGGAATTGTGAGGGCATGATGGTGATGCTATCCCGCCAGGCCCTGGCACCAACTCTGTCACTTTTTACAAGTGCGGGCACACTGATTTGCTGCGCCTTGCCTGCCGTGTTTATTACACTCGGCATGGGTGCAACTTTCGCAAGTATGGTTTCAGCTTTCCCGCAGCTGATCTGGCTCTCGGCTCACAAAGGCGCTGTATTCACCTTTGCTGGAGCAATGCTGGCACTGGCAGGTTATTTGCGCTGGCGCTCCCGAAACGATCCGTGTCCAATTGACCAGAAAGAAGCGCAGGCCTGTATGAGATTGCGCCGACGCAGCGGTTACATTTACTGGTTCTCAGTTGCGATATACGCTACGGGCGCATTTTTCGCTTTTATCGCACCCGGACTGATCTGAAGATACTGGCCTGTAAGATCTACTGCATCGCCAGATTATAATGGCGATGCAGTTCAGTCAGGGCTGACTCAAACCGGGCGAAATTGACGTTCGGCACAATACCGGTCTCCATATTCGCCTGGATGGTTTCGCCAAGTTCATAATCTTCATCGAGCACACGCTTTGTCAGGTCGTGATTGGTTCTGTAGAGCGTCTCTTCTTCTTCCGACCATATGTCAGAGCCATCTGCCGGTTTTGGCGCATAGGTGATCTCTTCCACGCGGGTCAGGCCCGGTGCCAGCGGCGTTGTCATGATCCCGGAAATATGGTCAGGCTGAACAAGGAAAGTCAGTGTGGGATAGAGGCTGACCAGAATGTTACTGCCCTGACGAATATCCCACTTCTCTTCTGGCTGGCTCCTGAAATCGAGTATCGACTTCTTTGGCAGGATAAAGCGGGAGTAATGGCCCCACCCTTCCCAGGTGGACAGGTTGCCGAGAAAGAAAGGGGCAATTGTATCTTTATGGGCAACATTGAAGTGATAGGCTTCTATACCGCCTTCATACATGATTTTCCAGTTCGACTTCCAGGTTTTGTCGTGCACGTCGTAAACGCGGTGATTTTCAAGATCGAGCCATTCAAGCATTGAGCGTATTTCTGCTGGCAGAAAATTATCTGCTATATTTTGCGCCGGGTCAGGATGCACAAAGATGAGACCGTGCACGACAGCAACGGATAATTCGATGAGGCCGAACTCCTCCATCTGACGATCCGGGAAGCCCGCATCAAATTGCGGCGCTGCAACCAGTCGCCCATCAGTGGCATAAGTCCAGGCATGATAGGGACAGGTAAAGCGCTTGCGACAGCCCGCGCCCGGATCGACCAGGCGTGAATTTCGATGTCGGCAGATATTGGCAAAGGCGCGGATATCGCCATTGTGATCCCGCACCAAGAGAAGTGGAAAGTTATCGACCCATTCCCGGGCAATGTAGCTGCCGGGTTCTGGCAACTGACTGGTGATCGCTACAGCATTGGGATTGGCCTTGAAAATATGGCTCATCTCGCGCTTGTAGATTTCTTCACTCGTATATAGGTCTGTCGTCGCGCCGGAGCTTGCGGGCGCATATTGCGTTTCGCCTTTTTCATGCAGATCCAGAATTTCTTTTATGAGTCTGATTTCCGTATTGCGATCCATCTGGTCCTCCCCGTCATAGGCAACGCACTTACCGAGTGGTAAGCGCATTGCCTTTGTACCTACCGGGTGGTAAGTCGTCAAGGCAGCCATGGAGGCATTCTTGCTCACACCCACCGACCCTCAGCAGCAGATCATCGACACTGCGCGCAGCCTGTTTGCGGCAAAAGGGTTCTATGGCGCGAGCCTGAATGACATTGCGAAAGAGCGCGGCATCACCAAGCAGGCTGTGCTGCATCATTTTGGCAGTAAGGAAAAACTGTATGCTGCCGTACTGGCGGAAATCAGCGCCTCGATGATGGCTGCAACGCAGGACGCCAAGGCATCCAAGGCCACCCCTGTCGAGCAGTTACGCGCAATTATGTTTGAAGTTTATCAGCACACAGTTGACTATCCGGATGCAACAAAGATCCTCATGCGGGAATTACTGGATGTGGAGCGCCGCGCGAACAATGTCTCAACCTGGTATCTGAAACCATTCCTGCAGGAGCTTACTGGTGTTGTGTGCAACATTACCGGCGATAGCGAGATTGATGCACTTGGTAAAATTTACCCCTTGCTGGGGATCATCAATTACTTCGCTGCCTCTGAAACAGTGCTGTCGCAGATTTATGGCACCCGCAACTTCAAAGCCTTACAAAAGCAGACTGCCAAAGAATTTGAACAGCATACTGAAATAGTCATCAATGCACTTGTCAGTGAATGACCGAGAAGAAGCGCCGCGCCGCGCACTCCAGCCCGTCCTCCTGCTGGCAGGAATGCGTGGAGGCAAAGATCATCTCTGCGCGGCCAATCAAGTGCTCCACAGGTACGAAACCGAGCCCTGACAGATAGCGACTGTCGGCGGAATTGTCCCGATTGTCCCCCATCATGAATACATGACCTTCAGGCACAAAATACGGCCCCGCCGCATCGCCGCGCCAGGTGTCGCTGCGCTCAATAATCGTATGCTGCATCCCTTCCGGTAAAACTTCCGTATATTGCCGGACACTTGCAACGCTGCCTTTATGCTCACGATAGGCATAGGCACGGATTGGCTTGCGCTCGACAGCCTTGCCGTTGACATGCAGCACCCCGTCCACAATGGAAATTTCATCTCCGGGCAATCCGATAACACGCTTTATCATCACGATATCATCTCGCGTGTGCTTGAAGACGGCAACATCGCCACGCTCCGGCAGACGACTGAACAAGCGACTGTTGGCATCAGGCAGTTTCGTGAAAAACGGGAACCATACGGAATGTTTGGAATAGCCATAGGGCCATTTGCTGACAATGATCCTGTCACCAACCTCAAGCGTCGGGACCATACTTTCTGACGGGATGTGATAGGACGCAAAAGCCACCGACCTGAACAGGCCAAAACATAAAAGGAAGATCACGAAAAATCGGATATCCCCGCGATATTTTTCCCAGATTTTTTTCACCACAACTATTCCCCTGATCCGAAATACCATCATGCCGTTCGGGAGCATAAGCTGCTACTGAAAATTTGGTAGGGCCAAAACAAAAATAGCCAGCAACGCCAGCGCATGAAGAGAGAGGGAGAGAGGTGCGCTTTTGTTGCTGGCCGCATCACAAACAAAGTGATGAAATCAAAAAATATCATTCTGATAAAATGGGCTCAGAATAGATCTTTAGATAAATGTTTCGTGCGCGTTCATGAGTGCCTCCTTGAGAACGGTTAACTTTTCAAAACAAGTAACAGCCCTGACATAAGTGCTAGTAGCAACCATTCAAGCGGCGCTATGTGATGCAGATCACAGCTTCTCCAAATTGCTGCTGAGGCCTTTTACCGTGAGGTGCGCGTCATATCTGTCAGCGCCGCCGCACCCGCCAGAAGCAGATAGCTTGCAAGCGCCAGCGGGGCCATTTCCTGTATATTCTCTGGTGGTGGGGCGATCTGATTGTAGGCCTGTAATATCAACAGGAACCCGAAAAGGAGCCACGGCGCAATGCGGCCAAGGCCGGATTTGGGCGATGTGCTCTTAAGATAAAATACCATGCCGACCAGAAGCAGGCTGACTTCTGCCACTTGCGACCAGAGCAGGCTCTCCCAAAGCCCGAAGCCTACCATCGGCCCGTCCAGCATGATGGGCAGGTCCTGCGTATGCACGACCAGGTCGGTCAGCCAGTGCGAGCCAATGGCAAGGGCAATGATGACCGCCCCGCTCCATCCGGCGGCTGGCCGAACGAGGCGATAGAAAATGAGCCCGGCCAGCATCCAGACAAGGGTTGCAACCAGACTATGCGTGTAGGGCATGTGATAGAGGTCGAGATGGCTGGCTTCGAGAAAGCCGGGCACGACCCGCGCCTGCTCTATGCCTGTCATGATAAAAATCGCCCAGAAAACATCGACGATCTGCACCGCCAGGAACAGATGCCAGAGCTTGACCGACTTCGCAGCAGCCTTGCCCATCAGGGCCGGCCCGTAATGACCAACAAACATTTGTTCCTCCCGAGTTTTGTGAAAGCCTAGCCACTCTGGCGCTGAACGAGCAATGCCGCCTGAGGATAACCCTTATGCGCTTTCCAGCTTTTTGCGCACGGCGATGAGATCCGCCCAGGCTAGCCGTTTCTGCAGAGGTTGCCGAAGAAGGAAGGCCGGATGGAACATCGGCAGGGCCGGAATGGTCTGCCCGTCAGAGGTCTGATGTTCCCGCCATAGCCCGCGCGCCCGCGTTATCCCCGGCGCACCGTCAAACAGGGCCTGTGTGGGCGTATTGCCAACAAGAATAATCACCTTCGGTTTTGCCAACTCTATCAGCCGCCAGACGAAAGGCATACAGATCGCCACTTCCGCCTTGGTTGGCGTGCGATTGCCGGGCGGGCGCCAGAAAATAGAATTGGAAATGTAGGCGCTTGCCATCTCATCCTCAAAACGCGAGTGACCTATGGCTGCCAGCATCTTGTCGAGCAACTGTCCGGCGCGGCCAACAAAAGGCTTGCCGATCCGGTCTTCATCCCGGCCCGGCGCTTCCCCCAGCACCATCAGCGGCGCGCCATCAATGCCGTCATCGATAACGGTATTGCGCGCGCCCGGTTTCAGCGGACACCCGTCGAAGCCCTGAATGGCAGAGCGCAAGTCGGTGAGTGTGGTTGCCGAGGCGGCAAGAGACTTTGCGAGGGCAATCGCTTCATCTGTCGGCATTGGCGCTTCCAGCCCGGAGACAGGTGACGGGGCACTGCGCTGCGGCGTCGAGGCTTTCTGCGTCTGACCGAGACCGGGCGGGGGGGCAGGCGCCTTGCGCGGTGCTTGCGGGGCACTGACCGGACCACGGTTCGCCCATGTGGAGAAATCAGACGGTTCGGCTCCGATCACGTCCTCAACACCCATGTCAGCATACCACTGCAGGACGGCGCGTAATTGTTCTGGACTGGTCTGATTTTCCGGCATGTATGAAGCGTGACGCCGGATTCGCCCAGCGTCAAGCGCTCACGCTTACCCCCCCATTTGAGGTTTTGACACTGCGCCAGCGATGGCATTTAATGGGGTCAGTTTGGGTATTTGGGGGTTGCTTAGAGATGAAGTTCATCACCGTACACGGCACTGGCGATGACATACCGGATTCTGCTGACCCGAAATGGTGGCAGCCGGAGTCCGATTTTTCGAAAGACCTTTTGGAAAAAGCAGGTGGTGGCGAGATCATCCCGTTCATGTGGGATGGAAAGAACGATGAATTATCGCGTCGGGACGCCGCTGAAGGCCTGCTTTGGGAATTGATCCAGTATGATGAACGCGAAGAGGATGTTACCCTGATCGGCCACAGCCATGGCGGCTCTGTCATTTCTACGGCCCTGCGGTTAGCCACCTCTACTGAGCGCGACTTCGACCATATCAAAGGTGTTATCACGGTCGGCACCCCCTTTATACGGATGAAACCGCAGCGCTGGCTCTGGGAACGGCTGGACTTCTCTGGCCAACTTGCTCTTCTGTATTCGATCTTTCTGACATTTCTTGTCGTCTCATCTATCATCACCGTTGTCATTTTTGGCGTTTCCATGACTGACGCGGGCCAGATGGGCGAGGCAGCCGAGATGGTTCAACAACGCAAAGGCATGGACGAATATGCTGTCCAGGTGCAACAGATGGAGTCCCAAATTGAGGCCGCTCGCAATGAGCGCACAGTTGCTCTCTCGACCATTGCCTCCTCCCTGCTTTTCATCAGCCTGACCTGGTATCTGTTATTGCGCTCGCAGCGCCGTATCCGTGCGCTGCACAGCAAGGAAGTGGCGAGAGACTTTCACGACCAGTTCAGTCCGGTCTGGACAGCGCTTTATGACAAGCGCGACGAAGCGATCAATGGCCTGCGCAGGGTATATGACCTCAATCTGACCCTGATGCAGCCCACCCAGAGTCGGGGGTTCCTGCGTCTCGTCGTGGTACTGATCGTTGTGTTTTTCCTCGGCAGTGCTGTCGTTGCAGACGAATTACTGGGCGCGATGGAAATTGCCCGCGATTATCTGCCCGGCTGGACCTTCATGACAGACCCGCAAGTGCAGAACTGGTTGCAATGGTATGCGGAAGAAAGCCTCGCCGCCGATGTGCACTGGACATTGTGGTATTCGATCGCCGAGCCGCTCGCCTTCGAAATCATGCTCTGGTACAATATCAACATCGCGCCGAACCTGACATTCCTGCCTGATTTTGTGAACGCGACCGCTTACGATGATCGTGGCCAACCAACATTTGCCCTGTCCTTCCTGATTGATGTTATCAGTGTTCTGTCAAAACTTCTGATTGTGGTTGCTGTATTTCCGTTGACCGACATCATCAATCGCCTGTTCTTTGGTAACTTCCTTGCCCGTCGCCTGAATGCAGCCTTTGGCAATCAGGTCAAGCGTCAGGCCCTTGGCAACACGACCAAGGGCGAGGATGTTGCGGGGGTTGGCCGAGTGCCGCAGGGATGGGATGACAGCCATGCGGTCCCGATGTCAGAAAAAGCAAGCCTTGCCTTATGCGAGTTTGCGGCGGACCACGCGAAAGAGTCCCTACTCAATGTCCAGAATGTGCTTGCCGATGATACAATCCATACGGATCATAACCTGATTGATGAACTGACCGAACAACTAAGCTGGCGGGAGCTGATCCATACATCCTATTTCCGGGTGCCGGAAAGCAAGGAATTCATCATTCATGAAACCCTGCGTCGCGCTGGCATTCGCCCGACAGACATGACGCGCAAAAGTGCGTCAAATGAGGCTACTCGTCTTCTCCAAAGCGCTCCTCCACCAGCCGAACCAGCGTATCCAGTGCTTCGGCGGCCTGGGGACCCTCAGCTGTAATCCGGATGCTGGAGCCGATACCGGCGCCCAGCATCATCAGGCCCATAATCGAACAACCGCCGACCTCCACACCTTCACGGCGTACACGTATTGTTGCCTCGAAAGACCCTGCGACGGCGCAGAATTTCGCTGAAGCGCGGGCGTGCAATCCCCGTTTATTGGTTATTTCAACATCTCGCGTCAGGATCGATGTCATCTTCGGGTACTAACTCGCCTGCTCTCCCGACAGAACCCAGGAGGCGACATTGATGTATTTGCGGCCTGCTTCATGCGCTGCAGCCACGGCATCCTTGATATCGTTTTCTGTACGGAACTGTTCCGGTGCCAGCTTGATGAGCATGGGCAGGTTGACGCCAGCGATAACTTCCGCGCCGACCTTGTCCATGACAGAGATCGCCAGATTGGAGGGCGTACCGCCGAACATGTCCGTGAGGATGATTGTGCCATCACCGCTCTCGCCCACAGCACTTGCGGCCTGAAGAATATCCTCGCGGCGACGCTCCATGTCATCGTCTTCGCCGATACATACAGCTGCCATGTTGGGTTGCGGCCCAACCACGTGGACAGCCGCTTTCAGAAATTCATCTGCCAGATTTCCGTGTGTTACAACCACAAGGCCGATCATATTTCCTGCTGCCCTTTTGCCTGAGTCGAAAAGGTATCCTGCCCTTGTGAGTCGAAATGTCTAGCCAAAAATGCACGTAGTGCGTGGCGGATCTTCGCTGGCGCTGACGGCTCCAGAAATGTGCTGGCAATGACAGGAATTTTTGTACTGGATGCCGTTGTCAATTGCATCTCGCGAGGTTCCGGCAATCGCCCGGCAGGCCCGTTAGATTCTGCAACAAGGTGCAGTGCGCAAACATCGATAAATGGCACGCGAATGATCCCGAACCCTCTGGCCTCCATCTTGCCCGCCAGTGAACCGGGGTGTCGCATTGCAAGGCCATCCTTTTCAGCGCCGACAATCACCAGATCATCGGCCACGAGGCGTGTCCGTCGCCACGGGCACTCTTCAATCAATCGCAAGGCCAGATCAGACTTGCCGACACCTGAAGCGCCGCGCAGCAGGACACCGGCCAGCGGCCCGTCCGGATCAACGGCCACAGCGACGCCGGTACCTTCTACAAGTTCCCCAAGATCTGCTCGTGAGGTCATCCGCGTCGCTCCTGCACGGCCTGCAAGGGCAAGGTGACGTGGAAAGCAGCTCCGGGCTGAGCATCAACCGCCTGCTGACGGTTTTCAGCCCACACTTCCCCGCCGTGAGATTCAACTATCTGCCGGGAGATGGCGAGACCAAGGCCGGAGTTATTGCCAAAGGCTGTTCCTGCAGGGCGCTCCGTATAAAACCTTTTGAATATACTCTCGAGGTTCTCCGGCGGGATACCCGGCCCTTCATCCAGAACAGATACCCGCACCTGCCGATCCCGGTCCTTGTCGGACCCTGTGGTGGTGAAAGTAACAAAAACAGTTTTATCCGCCGGGCTGAAGGAAATCGCATTATCAATCAAATTACGGAACACTTGCCCCAGAGCCGTTGGCGAGCCAAGCACAAACAACTGCCCGGCTGTATGGGGCGGCTGAAACACTACTTCCGCGCGCCCCTCTTTATGGGTCGCAACATACATGTCGATAATATCCTTGAGGAGCTTCTCCACATCAACGATTTCGCGGGTTTCGCGCGCCAGCTCGGCATCGAGGCGTGAAGCATTTGAAATATCCGTAATCAGACGATCCATACGGATGACATCTTTCTGGATAACACCGATGAGTTTTTCCTGCGCTTCTGGCGTCTTGGCGATACCCAGCGTTTCTGTGGCGCTACGAATTGATGTTAGCGGGTTTTTAAGTTCATGGGACACATCAGCGGCGAAGCTCTCAATGGCCTCAATACGCGCATAAATCGCGCGGGTCATGGCACGTAAAGAAGAAGATAATTCGCCGATTTCATCCCGCCTGTTGGGAAAGTCCGGAATGCGCACCCGGCCGGCCACCGCAATGCCTTCACGTACCTTGTCAGCTGCTATCGCCAGTTGGCGGATCGGCTGGGCGATAGTGGCCGTCAACAACAGGGATGAAAGGAACGCTGCCGCCAGCGCCAGAACAAAGAACGGCAAAATGGCGCCGCGCGCTTCATCAACCAGATCCTGAATGCCGCCAATTTCTGCTGTCACAACACCGTACACGGCTTGCACCCGGCGCACGGGCACAGAAACCGACGCCACCAGTTCCCCTTCCTCATTGAAGCGCACGGACGCAACACTTCCACTGCCGTCAGGCGGGGCAAGAAATGCTTCTGTCAATTCCTGCTCCAGCGTGCGGCTCAGGGCATCGCGGCGGAAACCAGCTGTCGGCCAAAGCTCCACAATATCCTGCCGGATGGACAGCATCATCTTTTCGAAACTGAAGCCTTCTTCCTCGATATCAGGCAGGGTGCTGATATCAAATTCATCCTTACGCAGCACAACATCTTCCAGAAGCAGGTCACGCGCATTGGGAATAGGAAGTTCATCGTAACTGCGGGGTGCATTAAAGACGCGCACCCGGCCTTCAAAACCATCCCACAGGCGGTTGAAGACTTCGTTGACATAATCCTCGCGCAAGGCAACACGGCACCCGCCCGCCTCTTCTGCTCCAAAGTCCAACGGCTGGTCGCAGACATTATCGTCTGCGGCAACTTGCGCCATAATGTCCGCAATTACCTGTGCTTGCGCCCGCACACCTTCCAGCTTCGCGGCGATCAAGCCATCGCGATATTGCGTCATGCCGAGAGAGCCGAGCAATAGAATGGTGAGGCCAATTAGGTTGGCAACGACGATTGTGAGCGTCAGGCGCGAAAAAGTCAGCCCGCCAACAAGGTTGCCGGGATTTCGCTGCGCTGCATATCTGCGGCGCTCTGCCGTCTCAGGATTCTCCTCCAGATACCTCTCCTACCCTTGAGACCGGAAGGCGCTCAACCTTCCTTATATTTGTATCCGACACCATACAGCGTTTCGATCTGATCGAATTCCTTGTCATGCACCCGGAACTTCTTGCGAATGCGCTTGATGTGACTGTCGATCGTCCGATCATCCACATAAATCTGGTCGTCATACGCTGCATCCATCAACGCATCACGGCTTTTGACAAAACCGGGGCGCGACGCCAGCGACTGGAGAATGAGAAATTCCGTCACGGTCAGCGTGACATTATCGCCTTTCCATGAACAGGCATGGCGCAAGGGGTCCAGAGTCAGGCTGCCGCGCTTGATGACCTGCTTCTCCTCATCAGCGGAACTGCCCGATGGGCCTGCATCTGCCCGGCGCAGGACAGCTTTCACACGTTCCAGCAGCAGGCGTTGCGAGAATGGCTTTTTGACATAATCATCAGCCCCCAGGGTCAGGCCCAGAACCTCATCAATCTCCTCGTCCTTGGACGTCAGGAAGATGAGCGGCAGGCTGGAATCCTGTCGCAAGCGACGCAAAAGCTCCATACCATCCATGCGGGGCATCTTGATATCCGATATGACAAGATCAGGCGCTTTGAGATTGATTGCCTCAAGTGCCTGCGCGCCGTCTTCATACGTGCTGACCTCATGACCATCCGCCTCGAGCGCCATGGAGACGGAAGTAAGAATGTTCTGGTCATCATCGACAAGGGCTATTGTTGCCATTGTTATTATCCCCTTCAGGTTTCCTTTACTCTAGCCTTGTTTTGAGCAGGCTGAAAAGACCGCCTGAGGGCAGGCTTGCGGCAGTTTTGGGGCAGGTTGTTACCAACTTACCCTGCCAGGCCATCCATGAAGTCAGCCATCTTGACATCAAACTCGGAAAGTCCGTCCACGTCATGGGTCGTGAGCGTGACTTCAACTTTATTATAGACGTTGAACCATTCCGGGTGGTGATCCATCTTTTCTGCCAGCAAGGCGACCCGGCTCATGAAGCCGAAGGCCTCGTTAAAATCAGAGAACTGAAAGCGGCGGAATATCGCGTCACGGCCTTCAACCAGGGACCAGCCAGAGTGACTGCCCAGAAATTCGTGCTTTTCATCATCAGTCAGTTTTGTAGGCATCTTACATCCTCCATGAAAACGGGCAGGCTTTGTCCGCCTGCCCGTGTTTATAGTATGAAGAGGCGTAGATAGCACCCCCGTCCAGAGGGCACATAGATTATCTACCGGCTGTAAATTCCGGATAGGCTTCCTGTCCAAGCTCGATGGCATCAAGTCCTGTAAGCTCCTCTTCCGGCGTCACGCGGATACCGATGGTATTCTTGAGGATAAACCAAATCAGGAATGACACAGAAAACACGAATACACCGACCAGCAGGACACCCACAAGCTGCCCGAGGAAGGTCGGGGCACCTTCTCCGGCGGTTACTGCATTGTTGGACCAGACCACAACCAGTGTGCCCCAGATGCCGCAGAACAGGTGCGCAGGGATGGCACCAACCACATCATCAATCTTGAAGCGATAAAGGAGCGGAATGGAGAGTGTCACGATCACACCGCCAATCGAGCCGATAATCAGCGCCTGCCAGATGGCTGGCATCAATGGCTCCGCAGTGATTGACACAAGGCCGCCAATGGCACCGTTCAAAGCAATGGTCAGGTCAACTTTCTTGTACAGAATGTTGGACAGCAGCATCGCCGAGACAACACCTGCTGCTGCTGCTGTATTGGTATTCACAAAGATTTTGCCCACGGCGTTGATGTCTTCCATCGAGCCTGCTGCAAGCTGTGAACCACCATTAAATCCGAACCAGCCAAGCCACAGGATGAACGTCCCCAAAGTCGCCAGGGGCAATGAGGAGCCTGGCATCGGGTCAATCCGGTTACCGAGAAACTTGCCGGTACGCGGCCCGAGAACAATGGCCCCGGCAAGCGCAGCCCAGCCACCAGTTGAATGCACCAGCGTTGAACCGGCAAAATCAGAGAAGTTGAACGTGGCATCGAGGAAGCCTTCGCCCCACTCCCATGACGCCTGGATCGGATAGATGAAGCCTGTCAGGAAAACGACAAAAATCAGGAACGGCCACAACTTGATCCGCTCTGCCAGAGTTCCGGACACAATCGAGGCAGCCGTTGCCACAAACACCATCTGGAAATACCAGTCAGAATGTGCGGAATAACCGGCCTCGATTTGATCTTCCATGCTGCCTTCAGTCCAGAAGAACCATTCCGTGAATGGGGTCAGCAGGTGATTGCCGGGCCCGCCATAGATGATGTTATAGCCGGTGACCCAGACCATGATCCCGGCAATGGAATAAAGCGCGATATTCTTGAGGCAGATTGTCGCTGCATTCTTCGAGCGCACCAGTCCAACTTCCAGCATGCAGAAGCCCGCCGCCATGAACATGACCACCATGCCACTGATGAGGAACAGGAGCGAGTTGAAGACATAAGCGGAAGTGTCAGAGGCAGCGGTTACCTCCACTGCGGCTTCCTGGGCAAAAGCGCCAGTTGGTAAGGCAGCAATGAGTGCTGCCGCTGCGAAGCCGATAATCCTGTTGTTTTTTTTCATGGGTTTGCGCCCTCTGGTTTTTTTGACGTCTTCTTCGAAATGGTTGGAACGTCCGGAAAAGCCGAAACCGTAACTTCATTCAAAAAGGCAGGCAAGAATTTTGTGCATCGCAATATGAATGAAGGAATAGGGCCATCATCGCCTAGTTTCAGGCATATAATGCCTACTTGAACTTCCAAGAAGACATTTTGTTGCAAAACTGACACAGAAAACGAAAAGACGGCAATCGCGATGCAGTTTGCGCTTTGCTGCAACTGCGTAATAAGCAATATATTCTGCTATTAGGGAGAACAATAAAGGCTATATCGGCCAACCTAACCGTTTCTTGAGGAGCTTTATCATGTTCAAAAAATCACTGGCCGTACTGGCCTCACTTGTTGTTTCCGGGACTGCTGTAACGATACCAGCCAGTGCCGAAGAAATATCTATTTCCGGTGGCGTGGACATCGTCTCGACTTACGTCTTCCGGGGCTTTCAACTGGCCGACGAAGCCATTCAGCCATATGTTGAAATTGGCAAGGGCGGCTTTTACACAGGGGTCTGGTTCTCAACGCCCCTCGACAGCCGGGAATTCTTCGATAATGAGGTCGATATTTATGCTGGCTACTCTTTCGACATCTCGGAGTCCCTGTCAGGCGATGTGGGTTTCACCCGTTACATTTACACAGACTCTGACGGTGAGTCGGATACAACAGAGCTGTATGCTGGCCTTGCCATCGAGGCGCCGTTAAAGCCGTCCATTTACCTCTATTACGACCTTGATCTTGAAGCCACGACACTGGAAGGCTCAGCGGGGCATTCCTATCCGGTTTCAGAGACTGTCAGCCTGGATCTGGGCGGCACGCTTGGTTTCATTGATGCTGACGGCGATGACTTTACTTACTTCCTTGCCTCAGCGGCATTGACCAAACCGGTTGCGGACAATGCGGAAGCCTATGTGAGTGTCAATTTTGGCGCGAACAGCGAAGATACGTTCATCGATGACTCAAATGATCTGTTCAATAATGGAGACCTGACACAGCTTGAGTCTACAGGCTTCTGGTTCGGGATCGGTTTTTCTGCCTCTAACTAAGTGGTTTCTCCTCCACTGTGTGGCCCCGGCTCATGATGAGCCGGGGTTTTTTGTATGTCCCCACCTCGACCTCAGCCTCGCCTGCGCTTATGTTTCGGACATGGCACAACTGACAGATACAATAATTGTTGGCGGCGGGCTGACCGGTAGCCTTGCTGCCCTGGCGCTGGCTGACGCCGGCTTTTCCGTTACGCTCATTGACGCAGATGATCCGGCTACCATGACCGGGGACAATTTTGACGGGCGGACGACCGCCATTGCCTATGCCTCTGCAAGGCTGCTGCAAAAGCTCAATCTCTGGGACGCAATGGCGCCGCACGCGGGTGCGATCAATGATATTCTGGTGACAGATGGCCGCCCGGCAGGACGGTTCCGCAAAGGCGAGGTTGCGCCCGGCTTCCTGCATTTTGACAGCCGTGAACTGGGAGACGGCGACGAAGCGACGCCGCTCGGCTGGATCGTTGAAAATCGTCTGATGCGCCGCGTTTTCTTCGAGGCCATCGCTGGAAATGATCTCATCACCCTTATTGCCCCGGCCTTTTGCAAGGGCATGAAAGCGGAAGCCGGACAGGCGGAAGTGACTCTGACCAATGGTGATACTTTTCAGGCACGATTGGTGATTGGTGCGGACGGACGGCGCTCCCCCTTGCGGGAGCAGGCTAAAATCAAGACAGCCCAATGGCATTATCATCAGACAGGCATCGTCTGCACGGTTGCTCATGAGAAAGACCATCTGGGTATTGCGCAGGAAGTGTTTCTTCCGGCTGGGCCGTTCGCTATTCTACCGTTAACGGATAATCGCTCATCTCTCGTCTGGACGGAGAATGCCAGAAGCGCTGAAAGTTATATGGCGTTAAGTGATGATTTGTTCCTTGCCGAGATTACCAAGCGCTTTGGTCCTTATCTGGGCGAATTGTCGCTTGCCGGGCCACGCTGGTCTTATCCTCTCGGTTTCCACATAGCCTCCCGGTTTTATGCAGATCGCCTGGCTCTGATTGGCGATGCGGCGCATGGCATCCACCCGATCGCCGGGCAGGGATATAATCTTGGTGTGAAGGACATCGCTGCCCTGCGGGATGTCCTTTTGGAGACGCGGCAAGCCGGACTTGATATTGGCCACGGCACACCCCTTGCCAAATATGATCGCTGGCGACGGTTTGATTCAGCATCGCTTGCCTTTGGTACGGACGCGCTGAACAGGATTATGTCGATTGATAATCCGCTTTTACGCACCGCCCGCAGCGCTGGCATGGGGCTTGTCAACCGGATTGATCCTTTACGGAAGATGTTCATGCGACAGGCAGGCGGTGACCTTGGTGACCTGCCAAGTCTGATGCGTCCCTAAAGGCTGCGCTCAATCACTAGCTCGTTTTTATCGAAAGTGATCGAACCAAGCTCGGACAGGACGTTCATGCCCAGAAGGCTGATCGCCAGACTTTCGTCCGGTAAAATGAAAACGTCCACATCCCGGACGATCAATCTGCCCAGTTCTACTTCATCTGCCCGCATCAATGCGGCCATGGTCTGACCGTTCGCGGTACTGATTGGTTGTGTGAAATCATTGTGCCGTGGATAGAGGCCTGCCAGTTCTGCGTCACTTTCCCGCAGCGCGAGAATGCTGGCGCCGGTATCCACAAGCACTTTCACGTTGCGCCTGTTGATTGCGAGATCAGCGTAATAGTGCCCGTTATCAGCACGCGGTATGCGAATGATATCTGCATAGGCCGCAGCCACATAGGATGGTTCGGTGCGCATCACCTGCTCATCTTGCTGGGGTGTGGCCGTGATGGATGCTGCTTTCTGATCCAGATGCTTCACAGCAAAAACGGAGATGATGCCCAAAGCAACAATGCCAATCAGTGTGTCCCGCATATGCCAGTCTCCCATAGTGAACTGGCAGTTTACGCGAGGCATTTTAAGTCGCCCCTAACAGGCATGGTAAACAATTACTTTAGGCCGAGGACATCCCGCATGGAATAAAGGCCCGGTTTCTGCGCCTTGACCCATTTCGCAGCTGTCAACGCACCGCGGGCAAAGAGACTGCGATCCGTCGCCCGGTGTGACAGAGTGATGATCTCGTCTTCTGATCCGAACAGCACCTGATGATCGCCGACAATGCCGCCAGCACGTGTCACAGAGAAACCGATCTGCCCTGCCTCACGCTCGGCCATGATACCATCACGCACACGGACCGATTTTTCTTCAAGTTCAACCTTGCGCCCCTTGGCTGCCGCATGGCCCAGCATCAACGCCGTGCCGGAAGGCGCGTCAACCTTGTGACGATGGTGGCTCTCATGAATTTCAATGTCGAAATCCTCCCCGAGGCTGGCTGCGGCACGGCGCACAAGCTCCGTCAACAGATTGACGCCGAGGCTCATATTGCCAGAGCGAACAACAGGAATATGCTTTGCGACTTCCTCGATCTCTTTCAATTGCTCAGGCTTGAAGCCGGTCGTGCCGATCACTGCCGGGATATTGCGTTCAACCAGGTCGCCAATATGCTCAATGGTCGCGAATGGCGTTGTGAAATCTATCAGTACATCTACTTTTTCAGCAAGCGCCTTGACGGACCCCTCGATCACAAGCGCCTCTGGCAAGCCAGGCATCAGGGTTGATAATGGCTTGCCGTGATAGGGACTTCCTTCATGCTCCAGAGCCCCTGCAAGCGATAAAGTGTCGTCACTCTCGACGAGATGCAGAAGCGAACGACCCATACGGCCTGCGCACCCAGCAATGGCGATGCGCAACGACTCCGTCATGAGGCGTCTTTCATCTGATCCCAGAAATCTTTTGCTCTGGCGAAGAAGCCTTTTGATTGCGGGCAGGCTTCATCGCCACCTGCTTCACAAAATTCCTGCAGGAGTTCTTTCTGGCGCGCCGTCATGTTGACAGGCGTTTCGACCATCAACTCAACCAGCATGTCGCCTGTGCCCTTGCGGCGCAAAACAGTCATGCCCTTGCCCCGCAGGCGGAATTTTTTACCGGGCTGCGCGCCGGGAGGAATTTTTATTTTGACGCGGCCACCATCAATGGTCGGCGCTTCAATTTCACCGCCAAGGGCGGCTGTGGTCATTGGTACGTGCACAACACAATAGAGGTTGGGGCCGTCACGCTCGAACAGGTCGTGTCCTTCAACCGAGACAAACAAATAAAGATCGCCAAACGGGCCACCGCGAACGCCCGCCTCGCCCTCTCCGGCAAGGCGAATACGGGTGCCGTCCTCAACACCAGCCGGAATCTCGACCTGTAGTGTCCGATCCTTGCGCAGCCGGCCCTGTCCGTTACAGACTGTACACGGATCCGTAATCACCTGGCCCTGACCGTTACAGGTCGGGCAGGTGCGCTCAACGGTGAAGAAGCCCTGCTGCGCCCGCACCCGGCCCTGACCCTGACAGGTGCCACAGGTAGTTGGGCCTGAACCCGGTTCGGAACCGGACCCTTCGCAATTATCACAGGCTTCTGACGACGGGACAGTGATGGTTTTTTTTGCGCCAGCATATGCCTCTGACAGGCTGATGGACATTTCATGCTTCAAGTCCGCACCGCGTCCGGGGCTGCGCCGTGCACCGCCCTGCTGGCGCGCACCGCCCATGAACTCGCCGAAAATATCATCAAAAATATCTGAAAAGGCCCCGGCGGAAAAACCGCCCTGACGATTGAAGCCGCCACCGGCACCGCCCATGCCACCATTTTGAAAAGCTGCATGGCCGAAACGGTCATAAGCCGCCCGCTTCTGTTCATCGGACAGAACTTCGTAGGCTTCACCGATTTCCTTGAATTTTTTTTCTGCCTCCGCGTCACCCTGATTCTGGTCCGGGTGATATTTCATGGCAAGCTTGCGGAAGGCTGATTTTATCGCCTTTTCATCAGCATCTTTTGAGACGCCCAGTGTGGAGTAGTAATCCTGTGCCATAAGCTAAAGCGACCTACCACTTTTTGAAGAAAAGCCAAATTGCGCGGCGGCGCGCCTCTGGTCGAGGTCAGCGCCGCCGGACAGGTTCAGCAGTTTCCTGCGTTTTTATTTTTTGTCGCCGTCGACTTCTTCGTAGTCGGCATCGACAATGTCAGCCTCTTCGGCCGCGTCACGGGCAGCATCAGCAGCTGCTTGTGCATCAGCCTCACCGTCGTTCTGGCTGTACATCGCTTCGCCGAGCTTCATGGAAGCAGCGGCCAGTGCCTGAACGCCGCCTTGCAGTTTCTCTGCATCAGCGTTTTCGTCATCCAGAATTTCGCGCATGGAGGTGATGGAGTCTTCGATGGCTTTCTTGTCGCCATCCTCAATCTTGTCACCATGCTCTTTCAGTGCACTTTCTGTTGAGTGGATAAGTGCTTCTGCCTGATTGCGGGCTTCCACAGTCTCACGGCGCTGCTTGTCAGCTTCCGCGTTCGCTTCTGCATCCTTGACCATTTGCTCGATATCATCATCGCTCAAACCGCCAGAGGCCTGAATGCGGATAGACTGCTCCTTGTTGGTTGCCTTGTCCTTCGCAGAAACATGCACAATGCCGTTCGCATCGATGTCGAAGGTGACTTCCACCTGCGGGACGCCGCGCGGTGCTGGCGGAATGCCGACCAGATCAAACTGACCCAGCATCTTGTTGTCTGCCGCCATTTCACGCTCGCCTTGTGCAACGCGAATAGTCACCGCATTCTGGTTATCTTCCGCCGTCGAGAAGGTTTGCGATTTCTTGGTCGGGATGGTCGTGTTGCGGTCGATCAGACGGGTGAACACGCCACCAAGCGTCTCGATGCCAAGGGAAAGTGGCGTTACGTCCAGCAGAAGGACGTCCTTCACGTCGCCTTGCAGGACGCCGGCCTGAATAGCGGCACCAAGCGCAACAACCTCATCCGGATTCACACCCTTATGCGGATCCTTGCCGAAGAAGTTTTTCACTGTCTCCTGGATTTTCGGCATCCGGGTCATGCCGCCAACCAAAACGACTTCGTCAATATCTGAAGCAGACAAACCGGCATCTTTCAGCGCGGCCTTGCATGGATCAACGGTACGTTTGACCAGATCCTCGACCAATGACTCGAATTTGGCGCGGGTCAGTTTCAGGTTGAGGTGCTTGGGCCCGGACGCATCCGCCGTGATATAAGGCAGGTTCACTTCATACTGGGCTGCAGAAGACAGCTCTTTCTTGGCTTTTTCTGCCTCTTCTTTCAGGCGTTGCAACGCGAGCTTGTCGTTGCGCAGGTCCATGCCGTTGTCTTTTTTGAACTGATCAGCAAGGTAGTCCACGATGCGCAGGTCAAAATCTTCACCACCAAGGAAAGTATCGCCATTGGTGGACTTCACTTCAAAGACACCATCACCGATCTCCAGAATGGAGACGTCGAATGTCCCACCGCCAAGGTCGTAAACAGCGATTGTCTTGCCTTCATTTTTGTCGAGACCATACGCAAGAGCTGCTGCTGTCGGCTCGTTGATGATCCGCAGGACTTCAAGGCCCGCGATCTTGCCGGCATCTTTGGTGGCCTGACGCTGGGCGTCATTAAAGTAGGCAGGCACGGTGATGACGGCCTGGGTCACTGTCTCGCCGAGATAGCTTTCGGCGGTTTCCTTCATTTTCTGCAGGATGAAGGCTGAAATCTGGGAAGGCGCATACTTTTCGCCGCGTGCTTCGACCCAGGCATCGCCATTGTCACCCTTGACGATGGCATATGGCACCATGTCAGCATCTTTTTTGACGGTCGGGTCCGTAAATGGGCGGCCAATCAGGCGCTTGATGGCAAAGAACGTATTTTGCGGGTTTGTCACGGCCTGGCGCACAGCTGGCTGGCCCATCAGGCGCTCACCATCTTCAGTGAAAGCAACAACAGATGGCGTTGTGCGGATGCCTTCGGCGTTCTCGATTACCTTCGGATCGCCGCCTTCCATCACGGCTACGCAGGAATTGGTTGTACCGAGGTCAATACCAATTATTTTACCCATTTTGTCTTCTTCTCCTTACAGCAGGCTGAATTACCGAGCCTTTGCACCTTTGTGCGTTGATCAAGCACCCGGAGGGACAGCCCCAGACTTAAAAGTTTGATAGTTGCGCCTCTACCATTCAGCAGCGGCTTCAACGGGGATATAAGCAGGCCATAATCACGGTTCAACCACTCGCGACAGGTGAAATGAGAGAAATTTTACTCTCGCGATAGGCAAAACCTTAAAGATGGCTGAACGGCCGCTTAAGCATCCATTCACCTCGTTTTGTTACCAAATCCCAGAGTTTCAATTTCGAGGTTACGTTCCATGAACGCCATATTCAGCCGCCTGTTTGTTTCTGCTGCCTGTTTCTCGCTCGCTGCCTGTACTTCCGGTGGCAGCGGCGCCCCTGGCGACCCTGGGCCACTGCTTGGGCCCAATGGCACCCCGGCGCCGGCACGCAACCTCATCATGACAGATACGTCCTATCTGCATCCGAGTAGCGGCGACGGTGTCAGCGTATTCTATGATGTGGCCGCGACCACGTTGACCGTGAACCGCCAGGTGGTTGACGCCACGACCGGGCAGGAAGCACTCGTGTTTCAGGAATCCGTTCGCGGCTTTTTCGATGACGGGAACACGATGTTCTACGATTCTGACAACGACACTTTCACATTTGATGTGACATCCGGCGTGTCTTCCATGTCAGAAACATTTTTCAATGTGATGCTGACTGACCCTGTCGATCTCGGCTTTGAGTTCAACAATGAAGCGATCGTTATCTCTTCAAACCCCTATATCTGGGGCGGTTTTTTCGATCAGACCGAGATGGACGGCTTCTTTGGCAACCCGAGTGCTGTGAACGCTTTCATGGCGGCACTCTCCGAGTCAACTGATCCGGCAGCCCAGGATCTTGCCGCTGCGATTACGGACCGTGTGAATGATCTGATCACGAATAGTGACTTCTACTACTATGAGACAAATGGTGTTCAGTACTTCCACCTGAATCTGACCAATGGGGCGGGTACGACGAACTACGCGACGCTTGGCGTGTGGGTGGATGCAACTGCTGGCAATGGTCAGGAAACCTATGGCGCCGCCGTCTGGGGTGAGCGCACGCCCCTCAATGAAATACCAACCTCTGGCACGGCTTCCTATACGGCAACCGTTGAAGGATATATTCTGCAAAACAACAATATTCAGGATCTTGTTGGCTCGATTGCATTCAACTTCGACTTCACAACCGATCAGCTTGATTTTGTCTATGACGCTAACATTCGCGAAACAGGCATTGATGGTACGTCAGATTTCTTTGACTACGATGTCTTTGACGGAACAGGCGACATTACGGATGACACATTCTTCGGCACTTTTGTCAGCCGCTCTGACCCAACAATTACAGGTGAACTGGAAGGCGCTTTCTTCGGTGCTGACGCAGATGAAGTTGCCGGGACGCTGGTCTTCGGCAACAGCAGTGTTCACGGCATTGGCGGCTTCCTTGGTGCCAACCCGGAAGCACAGTCACAGCAAAACTGAGCATGTTCAGAAGTTTCGCGTCACGCCTATATCAGCCGAGTGGCGATCATAGTTGAAGAACGGATTGTTCGAGACATTCTTCAAATATGCATAGCTGAACACTGGCGCGAAACCATGATAGCGCCAATCCCGCTTGGTGACCCGGAATGAGAGGCCATAGGTCTCGTCAAGGCGGGAAGAGCTTTGAAAGTCTCGTACATAATAATCCGGTGCCACCTGTGCGGTGATCCCCCACGGCAACTCGCGGGAAATAAAGGCGTTCAGCCTGTACTGATGGTTTTTGAGATTATTCGCATTGGCTTCCTCCCGCGTTACCTGGAAACCGAGCCCGGCCACCGTGCGCTTGTCCATTACCCGCTGCATGGACACAGCGCCGGAATAAACCGGGCCTGAACGGTTCGGGTTACTGCTGTAATCAACCTGCGCATAGGAACTGCGCACCGAAAAACGCATTCTGTCAGATAGAGGCGTGGTCAGCACCATCCGCATCCCGTGACTGCGCGAAAAACGCTCCCCGCCAAACCAGCGTTTTGAAAAAGCGCCCAACACACTGACAGTTGCTTTTTTTGTTTGTAATCTCGGGCCGATTTCAAATGACATGAACACATCATCGAAATCGGCATTGGAGTAGTCCACAACACGCGCACCGGCGCGCGTTTCAAGCCGCAATCTGTCCGTCAGTTTCGGGAACGCGGCCACATTCAACGAGGTGGAAAGACCCGTGCCGGACTGCTTTTGCGCCGCATCGTCCAACTGGAATGGCAGACCAAATACCGTGACCGTATCATCCTTCGGGCCATTATTGATGTTGCTGTTGGGAACAATGGCCGTGCCGAGTTGCAGGTGAAAAACCTTTCGCGCCTCGATGCGGCGCAGAAACTGACGCACCAGGGCTTTGGTCTCTTCCGGCAGGCCGTTGCCGAGCACATACTGAAAGTGATAGGCGGCTGCGCCGTCCTTCTGCTGCTCATAAAGGCTGCGGGCCAATTCCAATCGTACCCGGATCAAATCAGGGTTATTGTCGAGGATGGACCGGAAATACTCCTCTGCCGCCACAAAATCCTTGCGCCCCACCGCAACCAGTCCGGTGAGAAAACGCACTTGCGTCAGGTCAACTTTGCCCGGGTCCGCTTGGGCCAGGCGCAGCAAGATCGCTTCTGCCTCATCGTACTCTTTCTTGAGAAGCAACTCCTCGGCAACTTTTAGGGCCTGCTGGCCGGAAAGCGTGACCGTCTCGGGTTGCCTTCCTGACGGCTCATCGGTTTTTGCAGTGGCGGGCGCAGCAGTCATCAGCGCAGCGGCAAGAGCTAGGGCCGCTGCGCTGCGCTGAAAAACGCTTTTCCTGTCTGAAAAAAAAGACTGCCGCATATCGCGCGGCAGTCTTACCGGTCGTGGTTAACAGGTGATTTACGATGGTTAACCAGCTGACTGGTTCACCATCGCAATCGTTCTTTAGCGCAGATTATCGGCCATTTCCTGCAGTGTGTCCGCCAGGGCAGCAAGGCGCTTGGCAGCCTGCCCCGTGGCGTCCTCACGGCGCAGATCGCGCGCTGTTTGCCGCACATCCCGCGCGAGGCTTGTGTTACGCTCTTCGCTCGCAAGGCCAGCTTCCACTGTGTCAACCATCACACGCAATTCCGCCAGACGATCCGCCGGGAGGTTATTACCGCGCTCAAGCTGGTCCAGATAGGCATGGGCTACCACAGGCACGGCAGGCCAGGTGACCGGCAGTTGCTGTTGCGGATTAAACACCGCGCCCTGATCTGCGAGGGCAGCCGCAGCGATTTCATTTTCTGACAGGTAATCGCTTGGCTTGAGCGCCAGCACGTCCAGACCACGGATGATTTCCGTGCCGTAGATGCGCCCATTATACCAGTAGGTCGACCAGAAACCGCCCACCATCATGCGCTCCGGGTGCACCGGACCACGGTCAAAGAAGCCGATCTCAAACGGGTTGGAGGAGTCAGTGAAATCAATCAGGGAAAGACCGCCCTGATACCAGGCCTGTACGAAAATATCGCGACCCGGCACCGGCACAATCGAGCCATTATGCGCGACACAATTTTCCTGATCGGATTGCGGTGCCGGTATCTTGTAATGGCTGCGGAATTCCAGCTTGCCATCCTCGATGTCGTAGAGAGCATTGGCGCCCCAATCCATCGGATCATGCACTCGGCAGCGTGGACGACCACCGCCACCCCATTCATCCGTAAACAGCACTTTTGTACCGTCATTATTGAATGTGGCAGAGTGCCAGTAAGCGAACCCCTTATCCACCACGGCATCAATCCGGCGTGGCTTCAACGGATTGGAGATATCGAAAATAATACCGTTACCGGAACAGGCCCCCGCCGCGATCTTCGCAGATGGAAAAACCGTAATGTCATGGCACTGATCTGTAATCTCGGTGTCCTGCGTGTCGTCTCCATGATCGCCGCCACGCCACAGGCCGGCAAGCGCTCCTGTTTCAGGGTCCGCAAAGACCGCAGGGCTATCCACGATGCGCGCCTTGGACGGATCGTCTACCGGAATCTCGACAACGTCGATACGGAACAGCGCCGTTCTGTCATCGCCCGGAATATCACCGATGCAGCCTGCAAGCTCTTCCTCGTCCCGCACGGATGCCGTGCCGGAGTTATAGACAATGATCTTGCCATCACGGCCCGGGCCGGAGACGACAGAATGGGTGTGTGAGCCACGACAGGTTTGTACCTGTCCCACCTGAACCGGCTGCGACAGATCACTGATGTCAAAAATCCGCAACCCACGGAAACGCTCGGCACTGACATCTTCGGGAACGCCCTGCTGTCCACAGTCAACACGCCCGCGCGTCTGCTCCACAGACATAATGAGCAGGTCACCAACAACCGAGACATCACCCTGACCACCCGGACACACAACAGAACTTGTCAATGTCGGCAACCCTTCAGTGTCCAGTTTATAAATGTTGAAGCCATGATAATTCCCGACGACCAGCGTATCATCGAAGAAAGCCATGTCCGTATTGGAGAAGCTCAACAGGGGTGAGCGAGCGCCCCATTCCGTGGCGGTCTCCTCATCTTCGGCTTCATCTTCATCCGGATCAATGATTGGCGGCAACCCAGCCGGATTTTCCGGATCAAAAAAGCCCTGCGGCTTGGGCAGGGTGGCCACGAGTTCCAGATTGCTGATCGCTTCCCCGGCGTCCCGGAAACCGGCGGCAAGGTCAACGCGCGGATCCTCGGAAAGGCTCGCCAAGAGAGCCGTCATTCTGGTGATTTCTGCATTCTGGTCGTTGATGACATCGTTCACGAAATCATACAGCACCGGGTCATAGGCTGAGCCTCGCTTTGACAGCAGGTCTTGCGACATGCGCACGGCGCCTTCATGATGCGGAATCATCAGCTCAAGGAACAGCCGATCGAAAGCAGCGCCTTCTGATGCAGCCAGTTGCTCCATCTGCTCCGGGCTGGCCATGCCCATCATCTCGTGACTCATATGCGTTTTATGATGGCCGTGACCATGATCGTGACCTGAGTCACTGTGGTGCGGCTTCGCCGGATCAGGCGCCTTTTCACCACGATCCCGCAGCCATGTCTGCATGAACTCGATTTCGTCTTCCTGTGAGGCATCAATGCGCCCGGCAAGGTCCACGATTTCAGGGCGGTTGGTTCGGTCCGCCACAAGCGCTGCCATTTCAACCGCCTGATAGTGATGCGGGATCATGTCCTGCATGTAGCGCACATCATCTTCCGTGTACCGTGTATCAGCGACCTTTGCTGCCTCCTCGGCAGAAAGAGCCCGGCCGGGCTGTCCCGGTGCACCTGGCTGTATGATCGGCGCATCCTGCGCAGATGCGCCACTCGCGCAGGCCAACAGGGCCATGGCGATTGTTGATCCCAAAGTATACTTTATCTCGTTCCGGCTCAGGCGACGCATGTCCATCCCTCCATTAACTCCAACACAGGAGTATGATGAGTTATTGGATAACATTCAAGCAGTTGGGCACCAAGGTATTGCTTAAAAGCAGTCACCAACGGTTAGCTCATCGCTACAAGCCTTAAAAATCGTTCCCGAGCTATAAATTAGCTCTTAGGGTGATGCAGATTTACACTAAAAAAAGTGTATCCTCTAATTAGGACCATCAAGTCGAAATTTATCATCCCTGTCAAAAGCACCAGACTTTGGCGATAATCAGAAATTGACATTCCTGAAAATGAAACAAGCTTGGCCGACAAGTGGCCAATTAAAACCTTAAAACATGGATACTTAAAAAGCCATCACGCGCCCTTACTCCTCCCTAAGGGCCTAATAAGGAATTTTTTAAGGAATAACACTTTGACTTTAGGGTTATAAAGTGCTATAAAGGGCCCATAACACATTTAAGATAGAAAAGGAAATGGAAATGAATTCACCCCGAGACTCACTCTCACAACTCACACGCTGCAGCAAATCCGCTAAAGGTTTTGTTTTGTGGCTCAACAAGCGTGCACGCAGAACTCATATTACAAAAGTACGCGTCGCATCCCAAAATATGGGCTCCACATATACCGAAACAATAGCATTATTTAAGCTACTTGAGTCATTGGGATTCGGCACTTTCATAGAGGGGCGTCGTGGCTATGAGAGCCGCATAGCTTGGAATGTAGATATCAAGTCAATTGCGCAAGGACTTTGAACTGTGGTATTAACCGATATAAATAAAGAAACTTTAAAGCATAAACTTAGACACTTGTACAACAATGACATAGTAGCAAGAAACTTCTTTGATTGGTATCAAAGCCGAGGAAGGGGTAGCCGTGAGACAAAAGCTCGTGTTGCAGCTGAGCGAACCGAACAAGACTATTCAGACATAGTTGAGTTATTCCGCTCACTCGAGGACATGGACTTGGGCCGATTTTTAGTTGGTCGACGCGGGGCAGAAACACGGTTTTACTGGGAATATGACGTCAAAAGCATCGCCGAAATCGCCGTCGGAGAGGCAGATAGTCCTGAGGACTTTTCTCGTGATACCCCAATTGATGATGAGAGCGAAGATATGTTGAAGCACGCGTTCAACCTCAGACCAAATATGACAGTTACTTTAAAGTTGCCTGAAAATTTCACCCAGCATGAAGCTGAGCGCCTTGCTGCATGGATTAAAAGTTTACCCTTTACAGATGCACATGCGCCATAAACCCTTTGTTTGTAGCAAACTATTAAGTTCTTAGTTGACTATAATAGATCATGTTGCGCTAACCGGCAGCCCCGGCGCCGGTGGAAACTGTTACCATCGCAGCGCGCAGGACGCGGTCGCCAATGGTAAAGCCCGGCTGAGCCACATCAACCACATGGCCTTTGGGCTCACCATTGCCCGGCACCTCTGCGATGGCCTGATGCAGGTTCGGATCAAATGGCTCACCAGCCGGGAAAATCCGGGTGACGCCGTTACGCTCAAACACAGTGAGCAGCTCTTTTTCCGTCATGCGGATACCGTTGATGAGACCTTTCAGCACGTCCGGACCGGCTGCCGTCGGGTCTTCCGGTGCACTTTCAAGCGCGCGCTGAAAATTATCCGCAACGGAGAGAAGGTCACCGGCAAAATTCTTGATCGCATACTGGCTTGCTTCTGTCTTTTCACGCGCCGCACGTTTGCGCGTATTCTCAAGGTCAGCGGCAAGGCGCATCATGCGGTCCTTGGCAACTTCCAGCTCGCTTTCCAGCTGTGTGATACGCGCTTCCGGGTCGAGTTCATCGAACCCCTCATTGGCAGCCTGAATAGCGTCAGCCACAGCTTCATCAGTCAGATCTTCATCTATCTCGCTGGATGGTTGGTCATTCATTTTGGGCACACTCACATCATTTATTGGAAAATTCGAAGGACCGGCATTTACGCATTTACCTGCATTATTTCAACAGCCGCGTGACGATTTCTGCCGTGTAATCGACCATGGGGATAATCCGCGCATAATCCAGGCGGGTCGGGCCGATGACACCGACAACGCCGATGATGTTGTCGCCCTCGTCCCGATAAGGCGAGACCACGACGGATGAACCAGATAGTGAGAAAAGGCGATTCTCCGACCCAATGAAAATACGCACGCCGCGCCCCTCGCGGGCAGCTTCCATCAACTCGATCACATCTTTCTTCTGTTCAAGGTCCTCGATCAGCATACGCACCCGCTCAAGGTCGGCTTCATTATCTGTATTGAGAAGGTTTGCCTGCCCGCGCACAATAAGGTTGGCCCCGTCGCTAGCCAGCTCCGCCACGCCTTTGCGCACCAGTTCCGCTGTCAGCTCATTGATCGCCGCCCGGTTTTCCTGAATCTCCACTTCTATGACCGACTTGGCTTCCGCCAGCGTACGCCCTTTCAACCGGGCACTGAGATAATTGCCGGCTTCAACAAGCGCGGCAGGCGGCAGGCCCGGCGGCAGATCAATGATCCGGTTTTCGACATCACCATTGCCGGAGACAAGAACGACCAGCGCCTTTTCCGGGCTTGTCTGCACGAATTCAATATGTTTGAGCGGGGCTTCACCCTTGGTGGCCATGACAAGACCCGCGGTCTGGGTGAGGCCTGAGAGGCGTGCGGCAAGACCACTGAGAATATCGTCTGCCGACCGGCCGGAGCCTTCCTGCTCGGCCAGCGCCTTGCGCTCGACTTCCGAGACATCACCAACCTGCAGCAATCCGTCCACGAATAACCGCAACCCCTGCTGGGTCGGCATACGCCCGGCAGAAACGTGTGGCGCATAAAGCAGGCCCATATCTGTCAGGTCGGAAAGAACATTGCGGATTGTTGCCGGTGATACGTTGAGACCACCGCCCTGAGACAGAGTGCGGGAGCCAACAGGCTCGCCCGTTTCAATATACGCCTCCACGACCCGGCGAAAAATTTCCCGCGTGCGATCATCTATGGTGGTGAGCAATGACATAAGACTAATTTATAGCGCCCGAAGGCAATGCCAAGCCCTGACCGGGCGTGGCAAGGTTACTCTGCCAGCCTGGCAATACTGTCTTCCTGCAGGCTGGAGACATAGATTGATCCATCACTTGCCCGCACAGCCCCTGTAACGTCGGTATATGATCCCTCGGGATCCTGCCAGGTTGCGAGAATATTACCGTTGCCGTCTATGCGAATGAGGTGGCTGTAAGGGGGGGGCGCAGCGGCATCACTGAAGCCGGGAATGCGCCACAAAACATTACGCATGAAAGGCTTTTCCGCATAGGAATCAACTTCTGCGCTGCGCGGATTCACCAGTCCGATAAAATAGCCACCGGCGGGGTCAGGATTGATGTTATCCGGAAAGCCCGGCAGATTATCAATCAACACATCCGTCTGGCCTGCCTTTGGACCTGCCAGCCAGTATTTCAGCACACGGTATTTCCCGGTCTCATTGACCAGAACGAACTGCCCTGCCGGGTCAACAGCTATACCATTGGCAAAGACAAGACCTGTCATATGTGTTGTGACACTGTTGCTGGCAGGGTCATAAGACAGGACACGGCCCGTGCCCGCATGTTCCCATATCTCGGCGATGGAAGCTTCCAGTGTGCCACCCCACTGACCAGGGAAAAACTTCGTGCTCGCGTCGGAGAACCAAATTCTCCCGTCCGGCGCGATATCCACATCATCCGCATAGCCGATCACCAAGCCGTCATCTGCCGTGTCTGCCAGCACCGTCACCGTGCCATCCGAAGATACGCTGATGAGCCCCTTATAGGCATCAGCGACCAGCAGATTGCCCGCGTCATCGAACTCGACCCCCAGAGGGCGGCCGCCGGTGATCGCCACAATATCAAACTCCCCCGTACGCGGATCGATCTTGATAATGCTGCCATCACTAACGCCGGTATAAAGAAGGCCATCTGCACCAATATCAATATCTTCCGGGCCGAAACGCCCTGACAGATCAATCTGCTCCGCGCGGGCGATCAGGTCATTTGGGACAAAATCTCCTGTCAGCCCCTTATCCTGCGGTGCGACCCAGGCCTTTGGCGAAAGACCGGTTGGCCAGAGCAGAAAATATGCGCCGGCGAGAACAAGCGTTACCACAAAAAGAAAACCAATGACCTTACCCATGCCGTCCCTACTCTTTTAATATGCGCGTAGTTATGCGCGCTCAGCCGTTAACCCGGTCCGGCGCGTAAATGAAAACGCGGTCGCAGTAACCACACTCAGCGTACCCCTCATCATTGATCGTATAATAGACTCTGGGGTGACCAAGTGCCCCGCCACTGCCGGAACAGGATACACGGGTTTCAGCAACAAATGTCACTTCCGGCACGTCACCGAGCCGGGCAATTATTTCATCAACATCCACGGTCAGGTCGGCCATGCTGCACTCTCACTCCAAATCCTCAAAGTCGATCTTTTCCGCCAGACCGCCTGACAAATCAAGCCAAAGGCGCGCTGGCACGGCAACTTGACCTGATGTCGGGAGACAATGATATGTGAGGCAGGAAAGAGAGCGCTCATGCCGGACGGACAATCACTGAACCAGGACACATCGACAGCAGGTAATCGGAATTGGGCGATTGCGGCGCGCGGGGTGCGTAAAACCTATGCAGGCACCAAAAAATCTCCGCCCAAGGAAGCCCTGAAAGGAATTGATCTCAATATCCCGCAAGGCTCGATTTTCGGCCTGCTCGGCCCTAATGGCGCTGGCAAGTCCACTTTCATCAATATCCTCGCCGGGCTGGTCAACAAAACCGCCGGCGATGTTTCGATCTGGGGTTTCGATATTGACAAAAACCCGCGCCAGGCCCGGGCCTCCATCGGCGTCGTACCGCAGGAAATATCGTCAGATGTGTTCTTCACCCCCAAGGAAGGCCTGGAAATTCAGGCTGGTCTTTACGGGGTGCCCAAGGCCCAGCGCCGCACGATGGAAATTCTCCGCAAACTGGGGCTGGAGGACAAGGCCGATGCGTATGTGCGCCAACTCTCCGGTGGCATGAAGCGGCGCTTGCTGGTTGCCAAGGCGATGGTCCACTCCCCGCCGGTGCTGATCCTCGATGAGCCAACAGCCGGAGTTGATATCGAGTTGCGCAAGCAGATGTGGGAACAGGTAATGGAACTGCACGCCCAGGGCGTGACGGTTATCCTGACCACCCATTACCTCGAAGAAGCGCAGGAATTGTGCGACACGATAGCGATCATTCATCATGGCAATGTGGTCACCTGCCAACCCAAGACAGAGTTGATTGCCTCCCTCGACAGCAAGATGCTGATGATTACACCTCAGAATGATATTACTGCGGCGCCCGATTTGGGCAGCGCCTGCGCGGCTGAACTGCGCGAGGATGGCAATCTCTATGTGTCTTACAAGCCCAGCCGCGTGGCGGTGTCAGATATCCTGAACGGAATCAATGACGCGGGTATCAGCGTCAAGGACCTCTCAACGGTCGAAGCTGATCTGGAGGATGTCTTCATGGAGCTGACATATGGCAGTGATAAGCCCCAGGTAACAGGCTGAACCTGTCCAATCCGTCCTTTGACAAGATGGTTAATTCCTGTTTCCATGACTTTGGCGGTGTTGGGCAACCTTGAACCCAAGAGGGGAAGACAACCATGTTGATGCGTTTTTCTGCTGCACTGGCAGCTTTGATGGTCCTGATGCTGGCGCCGGCCGCCACTGCCAAGGACCGACTGGATTGCACCGAAGGCACTGCCCTGTCGCTGCCCACACTGACGGGCATTGCCGTTAAAGGCGGCGGCAGTGTTACCGTGTCACCGGGTAATACATATTCTGTGACGGTTGTCGAAGGCGGCGAGAAAGTCGTGCTCTTTCTCGAAGGCGAGGCCCTGCAGATTGAGTGCGCCCGGCCTTGTCGCGGCAATATCAACCGCGAGATTGAAGTTACGGCTCCGACGGATGGTGCCATGACCAATGTGGCTGTCGCAGGCGGCGGCTCCATTTTGTTTGCTGATGGCTTCGACAGCGTCCCGGAACTGAATGCAGCCGTTGTAGGTGGGGGCAGCCTGCGCGCCTTCAACCTTGAAGCCGGGGACGTCAATGCTGCCGTGACCGGTGGCGGCTCTCTTCAGGTGAATGTATCGGGCAATTTGAGCGCGGCCATCGTTGGTGGTGGCAGCATCGTTTATGAAGGCAACCCGACTGATATCAGTCGCAGCACCATTGGCGGCGGCTCGATTAGTCCCCGTTAAAGAAAAAAGTCAGGGAGGGAGAGATGGTATTTGCACGGATCGCAGGCGGGCTTGTTGCCCTGCTCCTGATGATGTCAATGACCGCCGTCGTCGCCAAGGATGTTTTACCTTTCCGCCAGGGAGCGCCGGTTCAACTCTCTCCCTTTTCAACGCTCGTCCTGCGGGGCGGCGGTGAAGTGTCGATCCGCCCGTCAACTGCCTGGTCTGCCACGGTTGTTCAGGGCGGCGACCTTGTTGCTATGCATACGGATGATGGCGATCTTCTGATTGAGTGCAAGCGTCCCTGCCGCAGCAATGCGCGCCGGGTAATCGAGGTTCGCGTTCCGTCCACGCCCAATTTGCGTATTGAGAATGGCGGCGTCATCAATGTGGCCGCAGGCTTCCCGGCCCAGACAAGCCTGACCGCTGCTGTCACGGCAGGCGGCACAGTCAATGCCTCTGAAGTGGACGCCGCAGATGTTTCAGCCACGGTGCGTGGCGGCGGCAACATCAATATCACGGCGACGACAACGCTACGCGCCAATGTGCTGGGCAATGGCACGATTACCTATGGCGGATCGCCGCGCGTTCAACAGGATATTACAGGGCGCGGACAGGTTCGCCCGCGCTGAAACTAATGACCCGAAGTTAGTCGGGTCGATAGTCCTTATATTCTGACCAGCTCTTGCCCGCGGGCAAGCCTTTGGAGATGTATTCCCGCAAGGCGGCGGCTGCCACATCATTATCTTCAGGCAGATCATCCGGCTGGATTGGCGGGCCAATCGTGATCTTAAACGTCCGGCCCTTCTTGTTCAGAAGCTCATGGAACAGCGTCATGTCGCGCAATTCCTCATTCACATTCCAGAACCAGTAGTAGAGCCACGAATTCCGGCTGACCATATGCGCCGGCAGGATCGGGCATTCATACTTTTTCGGTAGCTGCGCCACGGAGTTCATCCAGGGCTGCTCGGTCAGCACCTTGTTTTCATCCATGAAGGCAATCCGTCCGGAGGGGAACAATACCACCGCCATGCCAGCCTTGAAGGCGCGCGCGGTATTGACCAGTGTCTCACGCGACTTGGCGCGGGATTTGTCAGTCTGCCGCCAGGGCACGGCGATAATCATGTCTTTCAGATGCTGGTTCAGGCGCACGGCATCTTCATTGGCAAAAAACGTCATGTCCGGGCGTTTCTGTTTGAGCACGTCGTAAATGGCGACACCATCCGCAATACCTGATGGATGGTTGAGTGCCATCAGAAACGCACCTTCTTCCGGCACATGCTCCATGCCACTGATATCAAGGCGCATGTCCAGCATTTCGCTGACATATTCAAAGGCATCTATCGCCGGATAATCCCCGGCCTCATCAACCATCTGCACGGCACGATCATAACCCAGCAGCTTGTTCAGAACGATGCGATAGATCGGCCACCAGCGGCTACGGCTCAGCTTCTTGGCACGTTCCAGAATCAGCTGGTCGACAATGTGGTTGTATTTTTTGGCATGGGCAACAACCCGGGCGCGGCGCCGGATCTCTGCCTTGCTCAACTGTTCTGTCTCGGTCATACCTGTACTTAGAACCGTTTTACCCGTAACGCCAGCGCCGGTAGCGCACCTTACAGGGCGCTCGCCTGCAATTCTTTCAGGTCTGTGCAAGCGTTCTTGGCCAATGTCAGCAATGCCATGAACTGCTCTTCCGTAAACGGATCGCCTTCAGCTGTACCTTGTATCTCGACAATGCCGCCGGAACCGGTCAGCACAAAGTTTGCATCTGCCTGAGCCGTGGAATCCTCTGCGTAATCAAGATCACAGACCGGTGCCCCGCTGACCAGACCGCAGGAAATCGCGGCCACACTGTCCGTCAGCGGCAGCTCCTTGATAATGCCTTGCTCGACGCCCCAGTTGAGACACTGTTTCAGGGCGACATACGCGCCAGTAATGGAGGCCGTGCGCGTGCCACCGTCGGCCTGGATCACATCGCAATCCAGCATGATCTGGCGCTCGCCAAGTTTCTTGAGGTCAACCACAGCCCGCAAGGAGCGACCGATCAGCCGCTGAATTTCCTGGGTGCGCCCTGACTGGCTGATGGATTTCGCCTCGCGCCTCATGCGCGAGTGCGTCGACCGGGGCAACATGCCGTATTCGGCTGTGACCCAGCCACGCCCCTCGCCCCGCAACCATGGCGGAATGGTCTCATCCCAGCTGGCCGTGCACAACACATGGGTGTCACCAAATTTCACCAGACAGGAGCCCTCGGCATGTTTCGCATAGCCGGGTTCCAGAGTGACGGACCGCATTTCATTAAAAGCCCGGCCGGATGGTCGCATGAGAGAATTCCTTTTCAATGAGGGGATATGGATAATCGCCCCTCCCTAGACGCCTGCCTGATACTTGTCGAGCCCGGCATAAACAAAGCTTACGAGAATGCGGTCTGACAGGACGCGTTCTCACAGCGGCCAAACATGCTAAGAAAGGCGTCAAGCAAGAAGAGAGCGGGATGAGCAGCGACCAGCCGGAGATGACAGCGCAGGAGAAAACGCAGCGTATTGGCCTCTTTCTGGGACCAATACTGGCGCTTGGCATGTATGCCCTTGGCGCACCGGATGGCCTCTCGCAGGAAGGCTGGATCGTCGCCTGCCTGACAATCCTGATGGCTGTGTGGTGGGTGAGCGAAGCCATCCCCATCCCGGTCACGGCGCTATTGCCGCTTGTGATCCTGCCAGCCACCAATGTCATGCCGATCAGCGAAGCAGCAGTCGGCTACGCCAACCGCGTGGTGATCCTGCTGATGGGCGGGTTCATCATCGCCAAATCTGTGGAACGCTGGAACCTGCATACGCGCATTGCCCTGAACATCGTGGCGCGCGCAGGCAGCAACCCGGCAGCGCTGGTTGGCGGGTTCATGCTGGCCTCGGCGATCCTGTCGATGTGGATTTCCAACACCGCCACCACGATCATGCTGGCCCCGATTGCCCTTTCTGTCGCCCGGTCAGTATTGGGCGACGATATGGATGCCCCTTTCACGCTCGCCATCCTGCTGGCGATTCCCTATGGCGCTTCTATTGGCGGGCTTGGCACGCCGGTTGGCACACCGACCAATCTGATCGTTATCTCCTACCTTGAGGACCAGTTTGGGCTCTCGATTGGGTTTGACCAGTGGATGATGCTCGGCCTGCCTGTCGTGGCAGTGATGCTGCCAGCGGCCTGGCTGGTGTTGACCCGCTGGGGCCTTAAAATTGAGACCCTATCAGGCGCAGCTGGCGCTGCCACGGTACGCGAGCGACTGACTGGTCTCGGGCGCATGAGCACGCCGGAGTTCCGAGTGCTGGTCTGTTTTCTGCTGGTGGCCTCCTTCTGGATGTTCCGTCGCCCACTGAACAACCTTGAGCTGTTCGGTGTTCAGCCTTTTGCCGGCTTCACAGACCATGTCATCGCCATCGCAGGAGCTATCCTCATGTTTCTGGTGCCGTCCGGTGACAAGCAAAAGCGCGGCGCCCTGCTGGACTGGCAGACGGCAGAGCAAATCCCCTGGGGCGTGCTGCTCCTGTTTGGGGGCGGCCTGAGCCTGGCAAGTGCCATCAGTGGCACAGGGCTTGCGGCCTGGCTGGGCGATCAGATGGGCGGTGTCGCCACACTGCCGCTTATCCTGATCATGCTGATCCTGGTTGTCTTCGTGATTTTCGCGACAGAGCTGACCAGCAATGTGGCGACAGTTTCGGCCCTTTTGCCGGTCATTGGGGCCATTGCCACGGGGGGTGAGATGAACCCGCTGCTGCTGGCTGCACCTGCCGCCATGGCCGCGAGCTGTGCCTTCATGTTGCCGATTGCCACGGGCCCCAATGCAATTGTCTTTGCGACTGGGCACGTCCCCATTCGCAAGATGGCCGCTGTCGGCTTTCGCCTGAATGCCCTTGGCATTGTCCTGATTACGCTGGCTGTGTACCTGATCGCACCGCGCGTTTTTGGCAGCTGACCAAGGCGCATTTCCGTCATGGCAGCATGATTTCGTCTTATGCGCTGTTCGTGCTAGGCTCCTGTTATCTCATAAGGAGGAGTTACCATTATGCCCATTTCTCGCCTTTTCACAGTCGGTATCGCCACACTGGCCCTTGCCGCTTGCGCCAGTTCCGTACCCGCCTATCAGCAAGCCAGTTCTGACAGAAGCTATGGCTATCGTGACACTGCCATTGAGAGCAATCGCTATCGCATCAGCTATCGCGCCAATAATTCCAGCGTCGCGAGTGACTATGCGCTATTGCGTGCCGCCGAGTTGACCATTGCAAACGGGTATGACTGGTTTGAAATCGTCAGTGCCGACACAGAAAATAGCGGCAATCGCAACTCGGGATCATCAGTCCGGATTGGTGGCTCTACAGGAAGTTTTGGCAGCGGTGTTGGCGTCGGGGTCGGGATTGGCCTTGGTGGCGGACAGATTTCCTCTTCAAGTGTGCGTATTCTGGAAATTGTCATGGGCAATGGTGAAAAGCCTGCAACCCCGAATGCCTATGACGCCCGGACCGTGCAGCAGAACATCCGCCCCCGCATGAATGTCAGATAATCATCCACCTGCAAGGCGCGTGACGACCAGAAAAACCAGTCGCGCGCCGATCAGGAAGGTGACCAGCACAACCGCGCCGCCGATCAGGTTCGTCGCCAGGGAGTTGACCTGATTGCCAAGAATGCGGCGCTGGTTCATGGCATATAGCAGAAATACCGCGACAACCGGTAACAGCAAGCCGTTCGCCAGTTGCGCAAAAAGAATCACCGAGACCGGCCGAACACCAGATAATCCGACCACTGTACCAATCAGCAAAATACTGAGAGCTATCGCCCGGAAGCGGAAAGACTGCGTATCCCGCGCCCAGCCAAGACATTCACTTACAGCATAGGCGGTCGCCAGCGGTGCCGTGATCGCAGAGGAAAGGCCGGCGGCAAAAAGCCCGGTCGCGACCAGCCAGGTCGCGGCAATGCCGAAGGCAGGCTCCAGCTGCTGTGCCATATCGGCGGCGTTTTCCACGGCGACACCGCTGCCAAAAAGGCTGGCCGCTGCTGTAGACAGGATCAGAATTGAAATGAGCCCACCGAGTCCGACCGAGAAAATCGTATCCTGCCGGGCCGCGTTGACCGGCGCTTCATGCCCCTGCCAGCGATCTGCCGAAGCCGCTGCGTGCAGGAAGAGATTATACGGCACGACAGTCGTGCCAATCAGGGCCAATACCAGCAACAGGCTGCCATCCGGCACGGTGGGCCTGAGTCCCGCCAGCAGCGCCGCAATATCCGGTCGGATAATCAGTACCGCCACGAGAAACGCAAACGCCATGACCAGCACAAGGCTGACAAGGATACGTTCTAGCAGCTGATAACTGCCGCGCCAGAGCAACAACCCGGCCAGCAGGGCGATGCTCCCGATATATACCTTGAACGGCAGGCCCAACCCGGTCAGCAGTGCTTCCATGCCAAGGGCCGCCCCGGCGATATTGCCTGACTCATACGCCGCATTGCCGATGTAAAGCGCCGAGATAACAAGTCCGATCACGGCATAGCGCAAGGCGGGCGCGGGCATTGTGTCGACAAACACCGCGCCCAGTCCCTTGCCGGAGACAACGCCGAGGCGCGCCGACATTTCCTGCAGGATGATGGCCGAAACTGTTGCAAAGACCAGCGCCCAGATCAGGGCAAACCCGAAATTTGCCCCGGCAACCGTACACGCCGTTACCGTGCCCGGGCCAATAAATGCCGCCGCGACCAGCGCGCCGGGACCAAACGGCAGTTTCAGCTTCCCCATCAGACGCGCGGCGCAGCAGCCTTCACTTCATCGCTGACATAGGCCTCAAACTTACCGAAGTTCTCAACGAACATGCCCGCCAGTTTGGCGGCCTGTGCGTCATAGGCAGCACTGTCTTTCCAGGTGTCGCGCGGGTTCAGCGTTTTCGCCAGAACTTCGTTGGCTTCCAGCGGGACTTCAAAACCAAAGGTTTCGTCCGTGCGGAATTCTTTATCATTCAAGGAGCCGTCAAGCGCCGCATTCAGCAGAAGGCGAGTCACACGGATCGGCATACGCTCGCCCTCACCGAACGGACCACCTGTCCAGCCTGTATTAACGAGCCAACAGGTCACATCATGCTCCTCAATCAGCTTGCCGAGCAGGTCGCCATAGATTGATGGATGGCGCGGCATGAACGGCGCACCGAAGCAGGTCGAAAATGTCGGCTGTGGCTCATTGCCAAGGCCTTTTTCTGTGCCGGCGACTTTTGCGGTAAAGCCGGACAGGAAGTGATACATGGCCTGCGCCGAAGTCAATCTCGCGATTGGCGGCATGACACCAAAGGCATCTGCTGTCAGCATAATGACGTTCTTTGGATGACCGGCAACGCCTTCAAGATTGGCGTTGGGGATGTACTCAATCGGATACGCCCCGCGTGAGTTTTCCGCCAATGTTGGATCATCGAGGTCCAATGCCCGCGTCACCGGGTCCATAACCACATTTTCCAGCACCGTACCAAAGCGCTGTGTGGTCGCATAGATCTCGGGCTCGGCTGTTGCCGACAGACGGATCATCTTGGCATAACAGCCGCCTTCAAAGTTGAACAAGCCGTCCGGTGACCAGCCATGCTCATCATCACCAATCAACTCACGGTTCGGGTCAGCCGATAGCGTTGTTTTGCCCGTGCCGGACAGGCCAAAGAAAATTGCCGAGTCGCCCTGCTTGCCGACATTGACCGAGCAGTGCATGGGCATGATGCCTTTTTCAGGCAGCAGGTAATTCAGAATGGTGAACACGGATTTTTTAGTTTCACCGGCATAGGACGTGCCGCAAATCAGGATTGTGCGGCGATCAAAGTCACAGGCAATAACCGTTTCACTCTGGGTGCCATGGCGTTCTGTGTCTGCCTTGAAACCAGGGAGATTAACGATGGTGAAACCGGACTGGAAGTTTTCCAGCTCTTCCACATCAGGGCGTCGTAACAGATGGCGAATAAACAGGGAGTGCCAGGCCAGTTCGGTTACCACACGCACGCTGAGACGGTGGCGCGGATCAGCTCCGCCAAACAGATCCTGCACAAACAGTTCCTTGCCTTCTGCATAGGCGATCATGTCTTCTTTCAGCGTATCGAACTGCTCGGGAGACATCTCTGCAGCATTATCCCACCAGATGTTTCCTTCAGACGCATAATGACGGACGATGTATTTATCTTTGGCCGAGCGTCCGGTGTGCTTGCCGGTTTTAACGACCAGCGGCCCATGCAGGGCAATTTCACCTTCGCCGCGGCGCACAGATATTTCGTAGAGTGCAGGCTCTTTCAGATTGAAGTATGCCTTCTCAAGATTTCTGAAACCGATATCCGCCAACAGCGATTCCTTGCCCAGGGCCGCTCCGTCCATAACTATCCTCCACGACAGTGTTTTATATGTAGGCCGTCTCCTTACAGGCAGGGGCGCAGGACTGCAAACATTCGGGAGTGTTTTGGGTGTTTTTCATGTGACCTCAATGCCATGCTGGTCAAACCGAAAACAAGCGCGTAAGGAACCCTTCACTCGACGAAATGAATTGAAGGAGTACGCCCATGCGGGTCGCGATGATCGGAACCGGATATGTTGGATTGGTTTCCGGCGCCTGTTTTTCTGACTTTGGTCACACAGTCATCTGCGTGGACAAGGATGAGAGCAAGATCGAGCGTCTGCAAAAAGGCGAAATCCCGATTTACGAGCCCGGCCTCGAAAAGCTGGTGGCCGACAACGTGGCCGCCGAGCGCCTGTCTTTCACGACAGACCTCGGCGCTGCTGTGCCCGGTGCTGATGCCGTTTTCATTGCTGTTGGCACCCCGTCACGACGCGGCGACGGCTTCGCCGATCTTTCCTATGTCCATGCTGCTGCGGAAGAAATCGCAACTCTGCTCCAGGGCTATACAGTCGTCATCACGAAATCCACGGTCCCGGTCGGCACCGGCAGCGAAGTTGAAGACATCATCAAGCTGGAGCGCAAGGACCTGAAAGCTGGCATCGATTTCTCTGTGGCCTCGAACCCCGAGTTCTTGCGTGAAGGTGCTGCCATTGAGGACTTCAAACGGCCGGACCGCGTTGTCTGCGGTGTTGAGGACGACCACGCGGCAGCCGTCATGCGCGAACTCTACCGCCCGCTGTTCATCAACGAGACACCGATGGTCATCACCAATCGTGTGACGTCCGAACTGATCAAATATGCGGCCAATGCGTTCCTTGCGACCAAGATCACGTTCATCAACGAAATGGCAGACCTGTGCGAAAAAGTGGGCGCAAATGTTCAGGAAGTCGCGAAAGGCATCGGTCTTGATGGCCGCATCGGCGGCAAGTTCCTGCATGCCGGGCCCGGTTATGGCGGCTCCTGCTTCCCGAAAGACACGTTAGCTCTGGTGCGCACTGCACAGCAGTTTGAAGCGCCGACAAAAATCGTCGAGGCAGTTGTCGAGATCAATGACCAGCGCAAGAAAGCCATGGCAGAACGCATCAAGGTTGCGGCAGGCGGCGATCTGAACGGCAAGACGATTGCTGTCCTCGGCCTGACCTTCAAGCCCAACACGGACGACATGCGCGACAGCCCGTCACTCGACATCATCCCGGCCCTGATCGAAGCGGGCGCCACTATTCGCGCGCATGATCCGGCGGGCATGGAGGAAGCCCGGAAACATTTCGGCGACACAATCATGTATTGCGACGGCCCCTACCACGCGCTTGAAGGCGCTGACCTGACAGCGATCATCACAGAATGGGACGCCTACAGAGCGCTTGATCTTGAGCGTCTTAAATCCCTGCTCTCAACACCAACCATTGTCGATCTGCGTAACATCTACAAGCCGGACTACATGGCGGAGCAAGGTTTCGCATATCACTCAATCGGCCGCCCGTCAGTGCCGGTTGAACGCTAGACGATCAGGCGCTTGCCAGGAAGACGCCGAACCAGTCATTGGGGTCGGTCCAGACTTGCTCTACCTCCCAACCCGACTGGCTGAGGAGCTGCGCGAAACTCTCTTGCGTATATTTATAGGAATACTCTGTCTGGATACGATCACCTTTCTCAAAGGTGAAGGCCTCCCCCGCAATGCTGACCGTCTGTGCCGCCAAAGACTCCACAAAGATTTCGATACGGCTTTTTTCGGTATTGAACCGGGAGACATGGCGAAACTGCGATATGTCAAAGTCAGCTGATAATTCCCGGTTCATCCGTGTCAGAAGATTCAGGGTAAACTGGCGGGTCACGCCTTCGCTGTCATCATAGGCGCGCTCCAGAACATCCTTGTCCTTCACAAGGTCAGCACTAATCAAAAGATGCGCCTTGTCGCCCATGGCGGCCCTGGCGCCGCGCAGGAACTGCACAGCAACTTCTTCCGGAAAGTTGCCAATCGTGGAGCCGGGGAAAAACCCAAGACGTCGATTCTTGCGCGTGAACGCTTCCGGCAATTCATAGGGCGCGGTCAGGTCAGCCACCAGCGGGATGATCTCCAGCTTCGGAAACAGGGCGTGCAATTCCTCGGCCGCGTCCTGCAGAAACTCCTCTGCCACATCTATCGGCACATAGAGTTGTGGCTCAAGAGCCGTCAGCAGGCGGCGTGTTTTGATACTGGCGCCGCTGCCAAATTCCGTAATCGCCATACCCGGCCCGAACATGTCAGCGAGAGCCGGAAATGCTTCATCAAAAATCGCTGCCTCGGTTCTGGTGAGATAGTAATCTTCAACCCGGGTGATCTGCTCAAACAGGGCAGAGCCTTGCGTATCATACAGCCACTTGCTGGAAATGGAGGGTGGATCGGCCCTGAGACTGGCCAGAACGTCCGCAGCAAAATCATCGCTGGCTGAGTCAGCCAGTTGTTTTTTCTTCAGCATACTGTCTCAGCAGTCCCTGGCGAGGCGAAGCCCCGAGAACTGCCACCTTTTATCCGGATGAAAGAAGTTTCTGTATGTCGGCCTGATATGCCCTTCCGGCGTAACACAGGAGCCACCGCGCAAAACCATCTGCCCACTCATGAACTTGCCGTTATATTCCCCCATAGCACCATCAGACACCCTGAAACCGGGATAGGCCGTAAACGGACTTTGCGTCCACTCCCAGACATCCCCGAACATGCCGGTCAATCCCGGCCCTGTTTGCGGCCGGGGGCGAAAACGCTCTGCGCCAGCGAAATTGCCTGTCACCTCAACGGTCAGGCTTGCCTGTTCCCACTCCTGCTCCGTTGGCAGGCGCGCCCCGGCCCAGGTCGCATAGGCATCCGCCTCGTAATAGCTGATATGCGACACCGGCGCCTGCATGTGCACCGGCTGCAAACCGCGCAAGGTCATTTGCGCCCAGCCATCATCCGCCCGCTGCCAATATAAAGGGGCCTGCCAGCCTTGCCGTTGCACCACGTCCCAGCCATCGGCGAGCCAGAGTTTCGGGTTCTCATAGCCACCATCTTGCATGAAACCGAGCCACTCAGCGTTGGTGACAGCGCGGGGTGCAAGAGCAAATGGCCGCACCACACAGTCGTGAGCAGGCCCCTCACAGTCAAAGGCAAATTCGTTGCCTGTATGCCCGACGGTCAGAACGCCGCCGGGAAATTCCTGCCAGACCGGGGCTGATGATGTGTCCTCATCAATCACTTCCAGAGGCACCGGGTTGCGCCAGGCGGGCTTGAGAGGGTTCTGGGCAAATAGATGCAGGATGTCGGTCAGTAATAATTCCTGATGCTGCTGCTCATGATGTAAGCCCAGTTCCAGCAGGGCGCCCATCTGTCCGGTGAAGCTCTCGGCGGAAATCGCCATGATCGCTTCATCCACATGCAACCGATAGGCTTTTACTTCGTCAAGCGAGGGCCGGGTCAGCAGTCCGCGCTGCGGCCTCGGGTGGCGCGCGCCCACCGCCTCATAATAGGAGTTGAAGAGGAAATTATACGCCTCGTGAAAGAGGTCATAGCCGGGGATATGGGGCGCAAGGATAAATGTCTCGAAAAACCAGCTGGTGTGTGCCAGATGCCATTTTGCCGGGCTGGCATCGGGCATCGATTGCGCCGTTGCATCGGCATCAGAAAGACCGTCAGCCAGACCCAGCGTTTCACCCCGGATGCGCTGATAGGCATCCTGAAGATGGGACAGTTCCTGTGCTGGTAAATTCTTGGCCAATCAGGTCTCCTGTGAAACGGGTCTTTGCAGGATACACCGCCAGTGACAACAGCCAAGTCGGGATTTTTTATGGTACGGTTACTGATATCGATAGCCGTCTTTGCCGGTCAACCGTCGCTCAAACAGCATAAGATAAAGGACATTATCGTATGCTTAAGAGTGGCGTTCGCTCATAGGGGTATCGGTTTCTAGATCACCGGTTATAATTGAATGGCTGGTCTCAGATGAGGCGTTTAGTGAGGAGCAAGCTGAATGGCAAAGTACGCACACTTACACTCTTGGGGTACTAAATGTGGGATTGCGTTGGGACAGGGTGATTTTCAAGTGATCCTGACCGATAGTGCAGGTATGAAGATCAATATCGTTAAGATATTCGACTCATACAAAGTGAATATTGTCCGCGATGAGCGCAAAGTGAAAACTGCATTCATCGGTGATGAGCAGAGCGCTAGCTCGCAACCAATGGCTGAACGTAAGGCCAGGGGCCTCAGGAAAAAACTCTTTCGGAAATTGCGTCCGACCTATCTATCACTAGAAAAAGCATGCAATAATGGTCATTGGGAAAAGGCCCACCAAATAATTGAATCGGAAACTAAGCTATTGCACTCAGTGCATCAGCTGCCAATCACCGAGCAAGAAGCATTGCTGACAATGCTTCAACAAGATGGTCTCAGGATGTTTAACTCCGAAGGCTATCGCTCATGGGTACGTGGAAATACGGCAGTTTTCTTCGGGTTTGATGCGAAAGATCAAGTCTGGGAAAGTCAGGATGACAAGGATTACTCGGAAAATTTCCCAGCACAAGCGCCCATAATTGACGACGAAGGGCTATTGAATTCTGAACACAAATTGGAAGTGGAACGCAGCTTCGGAAGGATGGCTCGCGACAAATACGAATGGATGGGAGTTATCCATTACTTCAACTCTCTTGGCGAATTAGCAGATAAAGAAACTCAAGAAGGTGTTCAACAGATAAACAGACGGGTAGGCGAGCACGACAGCTCTTATACCAGGAACGTTGCCATAAGGAACGCTGAAGGAGCATTGATGCGAATTGCCAATGAAAAGGTGAGTCAACAGAGCAATCTGGATCGCTATGAAGTAAGGGTCACGTCATGCATACTGACTGGAACTGACTACTTCATGCCTACTGACTACACTGATGCGTGAAATTTCGTATAGATAGCATATTGCCGATAATAGATATGATTAACGCTCGTCAGGCTATCCTGATTCGACTTGTAAAAATTTAGTTAATACACTGAACAAATTTCGACGAGTCTTAATTATGCGCTATTGTATCGCAGCACCAATACTATTGGCATCTCACCTTATCCAATCACGGACAAAAACCACTCTTCTTGTACCAGGAAACGAACTCGCCAATGCCGTCCTCCAGCGGGACACCGGGGGAATAGCGCAATTCTGACCGTGCCCGGGAAATGTCTGCCCACGTATGAACAACATCGCCTTTCTGCATTTCGGTAAACTCTTTAGCCGCTTCCTGGCCCATGCCTTTTTCCACCAGCGTGACAAGACTCATCAATTCTTCCGGATGGTCATTGCCGATATTGTAAACCCGGTGCGGCACCGCCATGCCCGACAGAACGGCTGACTTGTCGAGCGCGGCCAGAACGCCGCTGACCACATCATCGACATAGGTGAAATCCCGCCCCATGCGGCCATTGTTGAAGATCCTGATCGGCTCCCCCCGACTGATCTTCTCAGAGAAAATCCAGTAGGCCATGTCCGGGCGCCCCCATGGGCCGTACACGGTGAAAAAGCGCAAGCCCGTCAAGGGCAGGCCATAAAGGCGGGCATAGGAATTCGCCAGCAGCTCATTCGATTTCTTGGTCGCCCCATAGAAAGACACTGGATCATCCGTCATGTCCCCTTCGCTGAACGGAGTCTTGCGATTGCCGCCATAAACAGAAGAGGACGAGGCATAGACCATGTGCCGCACCTCCAGCTTCTGGGCGAGGGCCAGCATGTTGGCATGGCCGACAAGATTGGAGGAGACATAGGCCGCCGGATTTTCGATGGAATAGCGCACCCCGGCCTGCGCCGCGAGATGGACAACGCGGGTGACGCCCTTTTCGGCGACAGCCTTCGCCAGACTGTCTGCATCTGCCAGCTCGGCCTGCACGAAGGTGAAATCCGGGTGGGCTTGCAGCTGCTTCAGGCGCCCCTGTTTCAGGTCCGTGGAGTAGTAGGCATTCAAATTATCGATGCCGAGCACCTTGTCGCCACGCTTCAACAGGCCCTGAGCGGTATGGAAGCCGATGAACCCGGCTGCCCCAGTCAGTAAAACGACCATTT